>JAADEG010000008.1 GCA_013153525.1 Thermodesulfobacteriota bacterium | reverse complement strand
AGAAAGTTTTTGTGGAAAAGGTTCTAATTGATACCTGCATTTTTATTGACATTTTCAGAGGGAATAGAGAATTATTGGAAGAAATAATAAACCATAATCTATATGGAATTAGTTCAGGGAGCCAGGAACAAAGCTGAGTTAGAAAAAATTTTAATACTTTTTAAAAAGATTTAAGATGATTTTTATTGACGAAACGATATCTCAAAAGGCGATGGAATTGATAGTATGTTACAATTTGTCTCACAATTTGTTATTAGCAGATGCAATAATAGCTGCAACATGTTTAACAAAAGGTTTAAAATTATTTACTTTTAACAAAAAAGATTTTAGCTATATAGAGGGTATAGAATTTGTTAATTAAAAAATCTAACAAACTTCTCCAGCAGACGGGCAATACTGCCTACCGCTGAGTTTAGACATTAGACCAAAATGGCGAATTTTTTCACATGCTACTTTATACAGATGAAAGCTCTAAAGGAAATCTTGGAGCAGGATCAATAAGCAACTTGTAGTTTAAAAATTTTCTACACATATCTCTTTTTTAAATTTCTCTTTTGTAATTTTGTAATAAATAATAACTTTTTAAAAATTACTTTTTCCAATGCTAAGCTTCTAATGGTTTTATTTCTTTAGAAAGTTTTGTGTGTGATGTTAAGCTTAAGAAAGATCAAAATGCAATATTTTGTATGATGTTGCATTTATTCGTGTAATGTTGCAATTTTTAATGTGTTTTACAACTAAAAATAGGGCTGGGGGGATTTGAACCCCCGACACCTGGCTCCGGAGGCCAGTGCTCTGTCCTCTGAGCTACAGCCCCATACTTTCCCAAAATTAAAATTATACCATAAACTTAAAACTTCAAGCTGGATTTTTCCTTGTTGTGTATTATATTGCGGGTGATGCAAGAAAAAAATCACGAAAAAATTTTTGACATAGATTATTACGATTACCAGCTTCCTGAAAATCTCATTGCATACTTTCCACCAGAAAAAAGAGAAGACTCTAAACTCCTCGTGATTAATCGTAAGACCAAAGAACTCTACTTTCACGATAAGTTTAAAGAAATCAAAAAGTACTTTAAAAAAGGAGATCTTCTGATACTTAACGATACCAAGGTGTTTCCTGCAAGGCTTAAAGGAAAAAAGCTTACAGGTGGAGAGGTAGAGGTACTTCTTTTTAAAAGACCTGAAGGTAGGTCTTTTAAAACTTATGCTCTTTTAAAAGGAAAACGCCTCAAACCAGGAACTGAAATCCTTGCAGGTGAAATAAAAATAAAAATTCTTGAAAAGTTAGAAGGAGGCAGATTTTTAATAGAACTCACGAGCTCTGACAAAGACTTAAAAACTCTTATTTACAGTTATGGAAGTGCCCCTCTTCCACCTTACATAAAAAGAGAACCCCAAAAAATAGATCTTGAGAGATATCAAACCGTGTATGCAAAAAAAGAAGGAGCAATTGCAGCTCCAACAGCAGGCTTTCACTTTGATAAAAAACTTTTTGAAGAACTTAAGGAAATAGGGGTAGAAATAAAATACATAACCTTACATGTAGGTTACGGAACCTTTGCCCCTATCAAAGTTAAAGACATAAGAGAGCACAAAATAGATCCAGAATACATAGAAGTTGAAGAGGAAACAGTAGAAGCTATTAAAAAGGCTAAGTTAGAAGGTAGGAGAATAGTAGCAGTTGGAACCACGGTCGTGCGAACTATAGAATTTCTTGCACTAAAAGGATTAAAGCCTTACAAAGGATTGTGTGATCTTTACATATATCCTGGTTTTGAGTTTAGATTAACCTCTGCCATGATAACGAACTTCCACCTACCAAAGTCTTCGCTTTTACTACTCGTGTGTGCTTTTGCAGGAAGGGATTTGATTTTTAAGGCTTATAAGTCTGCCATAGAAAAAGGATACAGATTTTATTCTTACGGAGACGCTACATTTATAATGTAAGTGGTTGAAATTTAGAAAAAAATTTTTAAAATTAATTATATGAACGAGCTCTCAGGACTTGGTAAGTTTCTAATATTAATAGGAATAATTACTATTCTTGCTGGACTTGTTTTAACCTTTTTGCCAAAGATTCCTTACATAGGAAGATTGCCAGGAGACATATACATAAAAAAGGGAAACTTTACATTTTACTTCCCTCTTGCAACATGTATTCTTTTAAGTATTCTTTTAACTCTTATTCTTAACCTTATTTTTAGAAGATAACAACTTAAATGAAAATACTTCTCGTTCGTAACGATAATCTCGGAGATCTTATCTGCACTACGCCAGCTATAGAGGCTCTTAGAAAGAAGTATCCCAATGCTCAAATAGACATAGTAGTTAATACATACAATTATCTTGGAATTAGAAAAAATCCTCATGTAGATAAAATATACATTTACACCAAAACCAAACACGAAAAAGGTTGGTTTAAAAAATTAAAAGCACTCCTTGGTAAGATGTACATAATGCAAACCATTTACAGAAAAAAGTACGATGTATGCGTGGTGTTTAGGGGTACATATTCTCCTTATGCTGAACAATTTGCTAAGTTAAGTCAGGCTCCTACGAGAATAGGAGTAAAAAATCCAAAAGGTGAAGATTCTTTTACGCATCATGTAGAGTTAAATAATAACTTACACGAAGTAGAGTTTTGTTTTAGGTGTTTAGAGCCTCTTGGCGTTAAATACCAAGGAGAAAAACTGTTTTTTTATGTAGAAGACGAGGTTATTAACAAATTTAAACCTTTGGGAATACGGCTTCTCATTCACATATCCGCACGAAAACCAGAAAATAAGTTTTCCTTTAACAAGTGGAGAAAAATATTTAATTCTTTGGTTAAGTCTGGAATAAGCGTATTTTTTACTGCATCTTCTGAGGATTACGCCCTTGCAAAAGAATTAAGTTTAACCACGGGAGCAAAGTTTATTCACACTAAAAGTTTAATTGAACTTGCAGGAGTGATAAAAAATGCTAAATTGTTTGTAACCCTTGAAGGGGGAAGTATGCATCTTGGAGCAGCTCTTGGAGTAAAAACGATGGCTCTTTTTGGTTCAAGCCCTATTTCAAGGTGGCATCCCTGGGGATACAAAGAACTCGTAATTCAGCATCCAAGTAAAGTGGCAGAAAACATAGATAACGACTTAATTATAGAAAAAATAAACAGCTTGCTTAATTAAATGAAAAAGTCCAGAATATCCAAATCCAAGGCTATTAAAAAGATTTTGCTCCTTATAAAGCCTTATTGGTATTACATCTTGGCATCAATACTTTTTAGCACCATAGCTTCTGCTTCCTCTGGAGCAATCGCTTGGTTCGTAAAACCGCTTTTTGACAAAGTTTTTTTACCTCAAAACTATGTGTATTTAAAGTACCTGCCAATTATCGTACTACTTATTTTTTCTTTGAGGGGATCTGCTGTTTTTCTTCAAGCGTACTTTATGAAAAAAGCGTCTTACAGCTTAGGAATGAAGATAAGAAGTAAAGTCTATGAAAAAATTCTTCACCTTCCAATTTCTTACAGCACTCAAAGAACCACAGGAGATCTTATTTCAAGAATAGTCAACGATATTCTTATTTTAGAATCAACCGTAGGGGACATTTCAAGAACATTTTTTCTGGAACTCGCAACCGTTATAGTATTAATAGTAATTGCGTTTTTGCGATCCTGGCAATTAACTTTGTTAACTTTTGTGGTGTTTCCATTAGTATTGTGGAGCTCTGAATTTTTTGCAAGAAAAACCCACAAAATAAGACACCTTACCCAAGCAAAACTTGCAGATCTAACTCACATCCTTACGGACAGTTTTAACGGATTGAAGGAAATAAAAGTCTATCTTCAAGAAAAACGAATGAGTGAATACTTTGACAACTTGTGTGAACAGCTTTTTAAGTACTTTTTAAAGCTCGTTAAGTACAGCGAAGGAACCAAGTTTTTGGTAACGCTTTTAAGTGGTGTTGCTGGTGGAATTATTTTGTTTTACGGAGGATATCTTATTAAACACAAAATAATTACGCCTGGAGACTTTTTTTCTCTTTTTACTGCAATTCTTATGATATTTAATCCCCTTAAAAAACTCGCAGGAGCTTATAATAGATTTCACGATTGTATAGTAGGGATTGAAAGAATAGAAGACATATTAAGTCTTCCTGAAGAAAAGGGTGGAAGTATAAAGCTAAATAACATTAAACAAGGATTTAGTTTTAATAAAGTTTATTTTAAGTATCCTTCTTGTGAAGATTGGGCACTAAGTAACATAAACATTAAGCTACCTGCTGGAAAAACTATAGCAATAATCGGTAAAAGCGGAGCAGGTAAAAGCACTCTTATATCTCTTCTTCCAAGATTTTACGATCCTACCCAAGGAAACATTACCGTTGACGGTATAGACCTAAGAGAAGTTGAACTTAAGTCCTTAAGAAATCTATTTGGTATCGTTTCTCAAGAAGTAATAATTTTTAACATGAGTATAGCAGACAACATAGCACTTGGCAAACCAAGTGCTACGAGAGAAGAAATTATACAGGCAGCTAAACTTGCTTATGCTCACGACTTTATAAAGGACTTACCTCAGGGTTACGACACTATTTTAGGAGCAGAAGGATTTAATCTTTCCGGAGGACAACGACAGAGAATAGCTATAGCAAGAGCAATTCTTAAAAATCCTCCTGTATTAATTTTGGACGAGGCAACGAGTCAACTTGACAGTATATCAGAAAAGTACATTCAAATGGCACTTGAAAGGTTGATGAAGGGTAGGACCACTATTATTATTGCCCACAGACTTTCTACGGTAAAAAAAGCTGACTATGTAGTGGTTCTTGACGAAGGAAAAGTGGTTTGCTTTGGTACGCACAAAGAACTTGAAAAAAATTGTCCTCATTATCAGAGATTGTACGAATTTTTGGAAAAATGAAAAACAAGCTTTCAGTGGTTATGATTACTTTTAACAGTGAAAAGTACTTGGAAAAAAGCCTTGGTTCTGCTTTATTTGCCGACGAAGTTCTTATACTTGACTCTGGTTCAACTGATTCAACGATTCAGATTGCTAAAACCCTCGGAGTAAAGGTTTATCAGGAAAAGTGGAGAGGCTTTGGACTTCAGAAACAGAGAGCTGTAGAACTTGCTAAAAACGATTGGATTTTCGTGCTTGACAGTGACGAGGTAATTACAGAAGAATTAAAAAACGAAATCCTTTCTGTGCTTGAGTCTCCCAAGTTTAAAGGATACTTCGTGCCAAGACTTAATTACTTTTTTGGGAAACCCGTTAAAAGGTGCGGGCTTTATCCTGATTACACTTTAAGACTTTTTAACAGAAAATACGGAAGATTTACTCAGGACGAGGTTCACGAAAAGGTGATCCTATCAGAAAAACCTGGCAAGCTTAAAAATCATATGATTCACTATGCATACGATACCATAGAAGAATTCGTGGAAAAACAGAACAGATATTCCACACTTGGAGCTAAACCAGGTAAGTTGAAGGCTGTTTTTTCTCCTGTGTGGACCTTTTTGAATCTTTACTTTTTTAAACTTGGATTTTTAGAAGGATGGAGAGGTTTCGTAATATCTGCACTCTACAGCCAATACACCTTTTTAAAGTACATTAAAGGTAGTATAAAAAACTAAGTCTTACAGCTTAGTTTTTTAAAAAACTCTTCTGCACACTCTTTTGAACAGAAGTAATACTCTCTACCGTTTACCACTACTTTGATTGCGTCTTTTTTCTGAATGTATGTCTTGCAGTTTTCGTCAAATACCATTTCGGTGATCTCTCCTTCTGTTTCTTCACTTTTTGAATAATAAACGGTTTTTTTTGCATGAATCTTGTGTTTGAAATATCTATAAATCAAATATATAACAACTATCCAAAAAATTAATTTAAACACAGCTATCTCCGAGTTTTTCTACTCCCTGAGAAGTAAAGTAATCTGGATTTTCTTCAAAAATAGTCTTGATACTTTTGTTCTGGGTAGGATGAATCCAATTGGGTATAACTTCAAGAGCTGGAATCACTACGAATCCTCTTAAGTGGGCATAAGGATGAGGTATTTTTAAAAAGTTTTGCTCAATTCTTTGATCCTCGTAAAAAACTATGTCTATGTCTATTATTCTATCCTGATACGCCTTCTTTGTACTTAAGTCTCTGCCCAAGCTCATTTCTATTTTTTTTAACTCAAGTAATAATTCCCAGGGGGAATAAATCGTACTTATTAAAGCAACGATGTTTAAAAATTGATTTTTGCTTGCGTACCCCCAGGGCAAAGTTTTGTAAAACTCAGAAATTTTTTCTACTTTACACCCCTTGAGGCTGTTTATTGCGTTAAGGGCTTTAATTATGTTTTCCTTAGGGTCAAAAAGGTTACTTCCCAGACTTAAAACCACCCTTTTAAAACTTAAGGGTAGCAAGTCTATCAACAGCCTCCTTTAATCTGCTTACATCTACGGTAAGGGCTATTCTAAAGTATCCTTCTCCTGAAGGTCCAAATCCGTTTCCAGGTGTTACTACTATACCACACTCTTCAATAACTTTTTTACAAAACTCTTGAGAACTTAATCCATTTGGAGTTTTTACCCAGAGGTAAAATGTTGCTTCAGGCTCAAGAAACTCGTAGCCCAATTCTTTAAGAGCCTTTATCATAAAGTCTCTGCGCTCTTTAAACACTTTTCTGAGAGGGGGTACGAGTTCTTCAAGATTGTTTAAGGCATAGGCTCCAGCCTCTTGCACAGCATTAAAAGCACCAGAGTCAATGTTACTTTTTACTTTTGCAAGTGCGGATATTAATTCTTCCTTACCTACTGCAAAAGCTATTCTCCAACCAGTCATACAAAAGGTTTTAGAAAGGCTGTGAAATTCAATTGCTACATCTTTTGCTCCGTCTATTTCAAAGATGCTTAAAGGTGGCTCGTTTTCGTTAAAGTAAAGCTCTACATACGCAGCGTCGTGAGCCACGATTATGTCATTCTTCTTGGCAAACTCTACCACCTCTTTAAAAAATCCCTTTGTTGCCACTGCTCCTGTAGGATTGTTAGGATAGTTTAACCAGAGAATTTTAGCTTTTTGAAGTACTTCAGCTGGTATTTTGGAGAGCTCAGGAAAAAAGTCGTTTTCCCACTTAAGTGGAAGGTAATAAGGTTCTGCGTCACACAAAATTGCTCCAAGGTGATAAACTGGATACGCAGGTTCTGGGCACAATACTACATCTCCTGGATTAACGAAAGCAAGAGGAAAGTGTGCAATCCCTTCTTTTGAACCAATAAGCGCGGTAATCTCTGTTTCTGGAGAAAAGTTTAATCCGAATCTTCTTTTCATGTAATCAGCACACGCCTTTCTAAAGCTAAGAAGCCCTCTGTTTGAGGGATACTTGTGATTTGCAGGATTTTCAAGAGCCTTTTTAGCTGTTTCAATAATAGGCTCTGGAGTAGGAAGATCTGGATCTCCTACTCCAAGGTCTATGACATCTACTCCTTGTTTTTGTTTTTCTGCCTTAAGTCTGTCAAGCTCAACGAAAAGATAAGGAGGAATCTTTTTCATTCTATCTGCAAGCTCCATGTTAACCTCCTTATTATCTTTCTCTTTTACCTTCTACGAACTCAAGAACCATTTGTCTTGCTATGTAATCAGGAAACTGTTTTGGAGGATGTTTCATAGTGTAAGCTGAGATAGAGATAAGAGGTCCACCAATCCCTCTGTCCTTTGCAAGTTTAGCACACCTTATGGCATCTATTGCTGAACCAGCAGAGTTTGGAGAGTCTTCAACCTCAAGTTTAACCTCTACTGACATTGGAACGCCACCAAAGTGCTCCCCTTCAATTCTAATGTAAGCGATTTTTCTATCCTTAAGCCATGGCACCCAATCAGAAGGACCTATGTGAATGTTTTCCCATCCAATGTCGTAAGGCAAAAGGCTCGTTACAGCCTCTGTTTTTGATACTTTTTTAGTTTTTAGCCTTTGTCTCTCAAGCATGTTTAAAAAGTCAGTATTACCACCAAAGTTTAGCTGATAGCTTCTTTTAACTGGTATGCCTCTGTCAACGAAGAGCTGAACAAGGGTTCTGTGTAAAATAGTAGCTCCAAGCTGAGACTTTATGTCGTCTCCAACTGCAGGAACACCTTCTTTTTCAAATTTTTCTCCCCATTCAGGATCTGATACAATAAAAGTAGGCATTGCATTTACGAAAGCAACTCCAGCCTTAAGACACGCCTCAGCATAAAACCTTGCAGCTTTCTCTGAACCTACTGGAACATAATTTATAAGCACATCTGCTTTAACATCTTTTAAAACACTTACTACATCCTCAAGCTCGTCCTCTTTTTCTTCAGAAAGAACGAAACTTTTTTCTTCAGGAAAGTCTTTCATGTGAGAAGCAACACCATCCAGAACCTTTCCCTTTCTGACTTTTACTCCAAGAGAAGGGACATCTTTATAAAACACCGTTGTACAATTTGGAGGAGAAAATATCGCCTCACTTACATCCTTACCGACTTTTCTTGCATCTACATCCCATGCTGCAACTATCTCAATGTCAGATGGTTTGTATCCTCCTATGTCTGGAATCATAAGCCCTTGCATTTCTTGAATGTCTTTGTCCTTGTAATAAAAAATGCCCTGAACAAGTGAACTCGCACAATTTCCCACGCCAACGATAGCAAGACGGACTTTCTTAGACATTTTTTTCCTCCTTGCAGATTTATCTCTCTAAAATAACATAAAACCCCACATTATCAATCTAATTTTGTAACAACTTGCCTAATTTTTATTAGGGGTTTTAATTTTTTGTGTTATATTGTAAAATTAAGGCAATCCTTAGAAAGGAGGGAAACCATGGCTGTAAAAGCAATAGTTGCAGGAGCAGCAGGAAGAATGGGAAGCACTATAATAAGGCTTATCTATCAGCATCCTGAGATAGATCTCGTTGGTGCTTTTGAACATCCAGAGCATCCAGCAGTGGGAAAGGATGTGGGAGAAGTCGTAGGACTTCCTAAAACCGGTATAATCGTAGAAAACGATCTTGAAAAGGTTGCTGAAAAAGGGGATGTAATAATAGACTTTACCTTTCACAAAGCCTCCCTTGAAAATGCAAAGAAGAATGTAAAGTTTAAAAAGGCTATGGTAATTGGAACCACGGGATTTTCCTCTGAAGAATTAAACGAACTTCATCAAATTGCAAAAGAAAACTTTCCACTGGTTCAGGACTACAACATGAGTACCGGTATAAACCTCTTGTGTAAGCTCGTTGAAATTACTGCAAGGGTTCTTTCTGAAGGATACGACATAGAAATCATAGAGGCTCATCATCGCATGAAAAAAGACGCTCCAAGTGGTACTGCACTTAAACTTGCCAATGTAATTGCCAAAGTCCTCGGTCGTGGAGAAGAAGACTTTAAGTTTTGCAGACACGGTCTTATAGGAGAGAGGTCAGATAGAGAAATTGGAATCCAGACCATAAGAGGGGGAGACATCGTCGGAGAACACACCGTTCTCTTTGCAGGAATTGGTGAAAGAATAGAACTGACTCACAGAGCAAGCAGTAGAGAGACCTTTGCAAGAGGGGCTTTAAGAGCAGTACTCTGGGTCGTAGGAAAAGAACCAGGAGTTTACAACATGCTTGATGTGCTCGGACTTAAAAACATCTAAGAGGTGATAAGGCATGGCTGAACCTTGTCCAACTGCTGAAAAGGTAAGAGAAAAACACAGAAAAAAGCACACGGGAATAAAAGATGTAAGATTCGTTCTTGCAGTAGGAAGTGGTAAAGGAGGAGTGGGTAAAACTACGGTTTCTGCTCTCACCTCTATGGCTCTTGAAAGAGCAGGTTATAGCGTGGGTATATTTGACCTTGACTTTTACGGACCGAACATAAACCTTGCTCTTGGGCTTAAAGACAAAAAACCTATTATAGAATTTGGAGAAATAAAACCCGTAATTGCAGATCAAAACATAAGGGTTTTAAGTCTTGCTCTTATGATATCTGAAAAAGAACCAATCTTTATGAGAGGTCTTATGGCGTCTAAATTGTTGCAAGAGCTTTTGCAAAAGGTAAAGTGGGGTCCTCTTGACTTTTTAATCCTTGACCTACCTCCTGGCACAGGAGACATTTTTTTAAGTATGCTTGAGCTTTTTGCACCTGACGGATTTATACTCGTTACTACATCTCACAAAATGGCTATAGCAGATGCAAAAAGAACAACCGTAATTTTAAAAGAAATGGAGGTGCCTCTTCTCGGAGTAGTAAAAAACATGGCAGGATTTTTTGAAAACGAAGAAGCCTTTGAAGAGTTTCTTAAGGAGCAAAGGCTTAAGCTACTATTTGAAGTACCAATGTTTAAAGAACTCTCCACAGTGGAGAGTCTGCCAGAGCTGTTTAAAGATAACTCAAGAGAAGAGTTTTTGGAAACTATAGCAGATAAACTCCTTGATGTAGTTTTTAGAGTACACTAAAGGCAAAAATGGGGTTTTACGAAGATTTAGTAGAAAAGGCATTACCTCTTGCAAGAGCAAAAAAGATAAAAAGGATGTGCGTAGGAATAAACTATACTATGGTTGATGTGGAAAGGTGCGGACCAGGGCTTGCTTATACAGACCTTGGAGAAAAGAAGTACTGCTGTGAGGTTGGAGAAGAGCTGAGTTTTTGGAAAAGACCGGTTGACATAGTGTTAAAGGGCTATCTTTCTGCTCATCCCGTAGAAGTGGCAGTTGGTCTTGCTTCTATAAATGCCCTCCTTAATAACCGCAAGGATGTCTTAAGTGAAGCAGTTGAAGGAGAAATCTTTTCTGAAATTCCCCTTGGAGAAAAAGACGAGGTTTTAATGGTTGGTTACTTTGCAAGTGTTTTTGAAAGACTGAGAGGCAGGGTTAAAAAGGTCTGGGTGTTTGATAAAGGGTTTGAAGATCCAGGATTTGGGTTAAGAGAAGTTGCTTCAAAGGCAAAACTTGCAATAATAAGTGCATCTACTCTGGTAAACAAGTCTTTTGATTCAGTTATAGAAGAGCTTGAAGGCGTAAAAGAAGTCATTCTTATGGGACCCTCTACACCGCTCGTTCCAGAGGTATTCAGATTTACGCCTGTCACATGGCTTTGTGGTTCAGTGGTTCTTGATGCTGAAGGTTTGTTTAAAAGAGTTTGCGAAGGCAAAGGAGCCCCTGCATTTTTTAAAAGTAAAGTATTAAAAAAAGTAAGTTTAAGGGTGAAAAAATGAGTGTAAAAGAAATCTTTGCTCCAAAGTACTTACTTCCTTTTATTTTGTGGATTCTTTTAAGCATAAGATTTTATCCTGGTTACATAGAAAAAACCATTATAGAAAGTGGCAAAATGTTTTTAGGAAGTGGTCTTTACGGTTTAGGTATGACGCTTATTTTTAATGGATTAAGTTCAAAAATTTGGAAAAAAGCCCTTAGTAGAGAAAACTTCATTAAAATGGTACTCTGGCTTGCGGTTATAACCTCTCTTTCTGCGAGCCTGGATCATTACTTCCTGAAAAAATGATAGGAATTTTTGACTCTGGACTCGGTGGACTGACGGTAGTAAAGGAAATCATTAAGAAGCTACCTAATTGTCCTATCGTCTATTTTGGAGATACAGCAAGGACTCCATACGGTACGAAAAGTGCTGAAATCGTAACCAAGTACGCAATAGAAAACACCAAGTTTTTACTAAAGCTTGGGGCAAAGATAATAGTGGTTGCCTGCCACACTGCTTCAAGCACTGCTATGGACAAGTTAAAAGAGGTTTTCCCTGATGTTCCTTTTTTTGAGGTAGTAACTCCATCTATGAGAAAGGCTTTAGCCCTTACTAAAAACAAAAAAATAGGTCTTATAGCTACCCGCACGACGGTTGAAAGCAAAATTTACGACAGACTCTTTGCTCAGGCAGATCCAGAGGTAAAGCTTTATTCTCAACCTGCACCTCTTCTCGTACCTCTAATAGAAGAAGGGTGGTTAAAAAGACCAGAGACGCGCCGTATAGTAAAAAAGTACTTAATTCCACTTAAGATGAAAGGAGTTGACACTATAATTCTTGGATGCACTCACTACCCGCTTATTAAAAAGGTTATACAGGAAAAGGCTGGAAAAAGGAGAAAACTCGTTGATCCATCAGAAGAGGTTGCAGTTGAAGTAGAGGCATTTTTAAAAAAACATCCAGAGTTTTACACAGAAGGAGAAAAACAGGAGCCCAAGATTTTCGTCTCAGACATAACACCTAACTTTGAAAGAATAGCCTGTTTGTTTTTGGGAAGAAGGATAAAATTAGAAAAAGTAAACTTAGAATAAAAACGGAGGAAAAATGGGGTACATAGTTGACATGGGTAGGGTATTTCTTGCAGAAAATTACAAGAGAGAGGAGCTTGCATTCGTAAAAGGCTCTGGTACGAGGCTTTTTACTGAGGAGGGAGAAGAGTACTTAGACTTTACTTCTGGTATAGCAGTGTGTAATCTTGGACACGCGCATCCAGTGCTGGTTGAAGAGGCAAAAAAGCAATTGGAAAAGCTGTGGCACACATCAAATCTTTATTACACAGAGCCTCAATCCAAACTCGCAAGTTTATTAGTTGAGCGTAGTTTTGGTGACAGGGTGTTTTTTGCAAACAGTGGTGCAGAAGCAGTAGAAGCCGGACTTAAACTCGCAAGACGCTGGGCATACGAAAACTTCGGTGAAAAAAAACACAAAATAATAGCCCTTGAAAACTCTTTCCACGGAAGAACATACGGTGCACTTTCAGTAACAGGTCAGCCAAATTACTGGGAAGGCTTTAAACCACTTTTACCAGGTGTTAAGTTCATACCTCCAAACGACCTCTCAGCACTTGAAAAAGCCTTTGACGAGGATGTGTGTTGTATTATTTTAGAGCCTATTCAAGGAGAAGGTGGGGTTTATCTTTTAAAAAAAGAATTCGTAGAAAAAGCCAAGGAATTGTGTTTAAAGTATAATGCGCTTTTAATTTTTGACGAAATCCAAACTGGTATAGGAAGAACAGGGAAACTTTTTGCTTACGAACACTTAGGTATAGAGCCTGATGTAATGTGTCTTGCAAAGGCACTTGCAAACGGACTTCCACTTTCAGCTATGATAGCAAGAGAAGAGGTGATACAGGTTCTTAAACCAGGAACCCATGCCTCAACCTTTGGAGGAAATCCAGTTAATTGTGCGGTTGCAGTAAAGGTGCTTGAAATCGTTTCAGAAGAACCTTTTCTTGAAGAGGTAAGTTTAAAAGGTAGAGTTTTAATGGAAAAACTTGCAAAATTTCAGGGTGTAAAAGAGGTAAGAGGAAAAGGGCTTTTAATAGGAGTTGAACTTGCATTTCCAGCAAGAGAAGTCTATTTAGGACTTCTTGAAAAAAAGATCCTTACTACTACTCCAAAACCAAATGTTATCCGTCTTACCCCACCACTTATAATTAACTGGAGAGAGATTGATTACTTTTTGGAAGTGTTTGAAGAGGTGCTTAAAAAAGTAAAGAAGTGAAGCCCCTTGCCTTAGTTTTAATAGAAACAGATGTTAACAAGTACAGTATAAACGCTCTTGCTGGTGTAGTAGAGGTTTTAAGTCTTAAAGAGCTTGATTTTTTCGTATTTAGGCACGATTCTAAGGACAGCGTTTCTGAACTCATTTTAAACTTAAAAAACCTTTTGGAAGAATACAAAAAGGTAATAGTAGGATTTTCTTTCTGTACTCCAGAGCTGTGGGAGTCTTATAATCTGATTTCCAGGTTAAAAGAGGAGTTTAGGCGTGAAAAAGAAAGGCTAATTCTGATAGCAGGAGGACCTCATCCAACAGGAGACAGAATTGGCACCCTTCGTGCAGGAATTGATGTGGTATTCGTTGGAGAATCAGAAAGTAGTTTGTCAGAATACATAAAAGCTATTCTGAAAGGGGATTCCATTGAAAAGATAAAAGGGCTCGTTTTTAAAGACGGAGATAGAATAGTTTTTACTGGAATGCCAAGGCAAATAAACTTAGACGAATACCCTCCTTTATCTTTTAAGTACGACAGAATAGGTCCTATTGAGATTACGAGAGGTTGTCCATACGGATGTTTTTACTGTCAGACGACCA
This sequence comes from Thermodesulfobacteriota bacterium, assembly GCA_013153525.1. Taxonomy (GTDB): domain Bacteria; phylum Desulfobacterota; class Thermodesulfobacteria; order Thermodesulfobacteriales; family Thermodesulfobacteriaceae; genus Thermodesulfobacterium. The sequence goes on along the minus strand of JAADEG010000008.1, from coordinate 84,115 downwards.
GAATTTTTGGTGCAAAGGTAAGACACAGAAGCTTGGAAGTAATTTTAGAGTGTGTTGAGAAAATGGTAAAAAGAAACCTGAAAGACATGCGTTTTATTACTCCCAATGCGTTTAGCTACGGTTCTAAAGACGGAAAAGTCTTGAATCTTGAGGCTTTGGAAGGGCTTTTAAAAGAGCTTGACAAACTGGTTAGAAAAAGAGGAGGCAGGGTATTTTTTGGAACATTTCCTTCTGAAGTTAGACCAGAGCATGTTACAGAAGAGACGCTTTTGCTTTTAAAGAAATATGCAGATAATAAAAGTCTAATAATAGGTGCTCAGTCTGGAAGTGACAGAATACTAAAACTTTGTAATAGACAGCACACAGTAGAGGATGTAATAAGAGCGGTTAAACTTTGCGTAAAGTTTGGATTTAAACCAAAGGTTGACTTTATATTTGGATTACCGGGTGAGACAGAGGAAGATATAAAGCAGACGATAGATGTGATAGAAAGGCTGATAAAGCTGGGGGCTGTGATACACGCTCACACTTTTATGCCACTTCCTCAAACTCCTTTTGCTAAGAAACCACCAGGCAGAATAAAGCCTGAAGTTTTAAAGTTAATAAACAAGCTTCTTGGAAAAGGGCTTTTATTTGGAAAGTGGCAGGAACAAGAAAAACTCGCTGAAAAAATCTCAAGCTATCTTAGAGAAACCCGTGTTCTTTAAGAAATTCTAAGGAAATGTCTTTGGCAGAAGGTTCTTTTAAGTTTTTCAAGTAAGGGCTTATCCACTGATACACCATTTTTGCTATCATGTCCACTTCAATGTTAACCAGGTCTCCAGGAGACTTTTTTGAAAGATTGGTTGCGTTGTATGTGTGAGGAATTATCATTAACTTAACTGTGTTTTTCGTAAGGTCGTTTATAGTAAGACTTATTCCGTCTATAGCTATAGAACCTTTTTTAACTAAGTATTTACTCAAATCTTTTGGTACCTCTACTTCAAACTGAAAAAACTTTTCTAACTTAACAATAGCTGAAATTTTTCCTATGCCGTCAACATGTCCTGAAACCAAGTGTCCTCCAAGTCTATCTCCAAGTCTTAAAGCCCTTTCAAGATTAACTACATCACCGATTTTTTTGTATCTAAAGGTAGTTTTTGAAAGGGTTTCAGGAGAAATCTCAGCGGAAAAAGAATGGGTATCCACTTTTACTGCGGTTAAACACACACCATCCACTGCAATAGAGTCTCCGACTTTCGTGTTGTTTAAAGGAAAACTCGTTTTTACTTCAATAAGCGCACCTTCTCTTTTTACCTCAAGCCTCGTTATAACTCCAGTCCCTTCAATTAAGCCGGTAAACATAGTCCTATCCTCTAAGCTCCTCTGGATAAGGATTTAAAAACCAGGCAAATTCAGTTTTTAAGTCTTCTGGAAGTAAAGACTTTATAAAATTACAGGTCTGTATTAGGTCTTTTTTCCCTCGTACGAACTTATCCAAAATTAATTGATACTGTTTTTTTGCAGAAGAGGATAAAGCAGGTTTTAATAAGTTTAACAAGTGTAAAAATGCGTTGTAAAACTTACTTCTGGAAAAACTATTGGGAAACATTTTTATGTTAAACGCTTCTGGTCTGAGTTTAAAAACTCTTTCAAAGCCTCCCAAGGTTTCTAATGCTGAAGGGTTGTAAGCCAACAAAAATAGAGCTAAATTTTTACTTGTAGTTAGTTTTTTCTCTTCTTCGTAAGCTTTAGAGGCTCTTAGCCTTGCAAAAAGAAACAATCTGGTAAAGAAGTCTTCAAATACTTCGTTGTCTTTTAGCATGTATTCGTCAGCTATGGGTAAAGGAGCAAAGTCTTTGATTATAAAGTCTGCAAGAATTCCTTTGTTTCGTGAAATAAGTTTTTCTCCGTTTTCGTCTGAATAGGTTTTCGTCTTCGGAGATATGCCACACGAAGGAGACTTAGCCTTTAGTAAAAAGCCATCAGCTTCTTTTAAAGCTTTTTTAAAGTTTAAGTAGTAATTGTACACCTTTTCCGTTATGTCTTCTTTGGTTCCAAGGTAAAAGGCTTTTATGGAAGAATTGGTTTTTAATAAAATGGTTCTATCTCTTGGTACAGGAAGCCCTATACCTGTTTCAGGGCAAAATAGAATGAAATCACAGTAATTTTTTAGCTTTTCAACGAGAGGATGAGTTACTATTTTACCGTCGTATCTCTTTCTCTCTCCAGAAAGACACGCACTAACTACGAGTTTTACTTTTGGAAAAACTTCCATATTGGTTAATTCTATCACATTATAACGAAAGTGTCCATTTTAAAGAACTAAAATTTGAGAACAAGCAGAACACGCTTTACATTCAAAGGGTTTACACCTTATTCCAAGTTTTAAGTCTTTTGCCCTTTGCCACTCTTTCCACAAAAACTCTTTGCTCACCCAGGTGTTAATAAAATCCCAGGGAAATTCAAATTCCGGATCTTCTTCAGGTGAAAGGTACTTTTTTAAAGGTATGTTTAATTCTCTTAAAGCCCTTTTTAATTTTATTCCTTTTGCAAGCAATAATACGAGCTCTGCTATTTTTTCGTCTCCTCTTATTAAAAGAGTTTGTAACAAAGCATCCTTTGGATTTTCAAACCTGAGGTTTTTATCGTGTTTTAGACCTTTTAACACGAATTTTTTCTTTTCTTCAAGCTCTTTTACATCCAAAAACTTAGCCCATTGAAAAGGCGTGTGAGGTTTAGGTACGAGAAAAGAAAAACTAAACGCAAGCTTTATACCAAGTTTGAAACTTAATAAAGACTTTACGAATCTGATCGTAGCCTCAAGATCCTCTTTTTCCTCCAAAGGAAGACCAAGGATAAAGTAAAGTTTTACGCTTTTAAGTCCAAATTCTTTAAGAAGTTTCAACACTTCTAAAACCTTTTCTTCAGATATGTCTTTATTAAGCACCTTCTTTAGTTTTTCAGACCCTGTTTCAGGTGCTATTGCAATACTTTTCGTATGCTTAAGAAGTTCAAAAAAGTCAGGATCAACCGTATCAAGTCTTAAAGAAGAAAAACCGAGCTTACAATCCTTTTCAAGAAGTTTTTTACATGTTGAAATCACCTCGGTTTTATTAGCAAACTCAAAGCCTATTATTCCAACCTTAGATCCAGGGGGAATGGTGTTAAATACCTCAGAAATTTTTGCTTTGGAATACCTTCTCGGGGGGCGATATACATATCCTGCAGCACAAAACCTGCATCCCATTCCACAACCTCTTGCAACTTCAACCAGATAGGTATTTTTAAATTCTGTTTTTTCACTAAGAACATAGGAGAGAGGGGGAGTTTCAAGAGGATACTTTTTTTCTACTTTTACTTTTTTTTCGTATTCAAGCTGGGGACACCAGACATAAGGATATTCGTTCAATTTTGAAAGAAGAAGCTCTTTTGAGTAAAAGTAATTACTTAAAGTTTTTATAAAATCTTCTTCTATTGCCTCCCATTCTGCAAGAACAAAGGCATCAACGAACTTGTAAAGAGGTTTAGGATTTAACCAAAGAGCAATTCCTCCTGCAATTACGATCTCGTCCCTTTCTTTAGCCAAAGGATTGATCCCAGAAAGATTTAACATTTTCACAAGGTTTGGATAATCTAATTCAAAGGAAATAGAAGTTAGTATTACATCAAAGTCTTTAAGTGGACGATTACTTTCTACTGAAACAGGAAGTTCGTTCCCTTTGGGCAAACAAACTCTTTCGCACACTATGTGTGAAAAGGTGTTTAATCTTTGATAAACATACAGGTATCCAAGATTTGACATAGCAAGTTCGTAATAGTTTGGAAATACCAGAGCTACGGAAATTCTGTTTGTCCACTTCTTTTTGAAGTAGTTTTTTTCAAACTTAAGAAGATTCATTAAGACGATTTGCTATTGTATGGGTTTTGTATTATAATAACAGGGATATTAAAAAACACAAAGAGGTGGATTATGGAGGCAATAACTAACCTTCGTGGACTTGACAAGATTATAGTACCCGTAAGGCTTACTTCAAGCTCAAAAATAGTATTTCAATGTTATCCTGGGGTACCGTGTTTTAAACTCTGTTGTTCAAATCTGTTTTTACCTCTTACTCCTTACGACATTATAAGAATAAGAGACAAACTTGGATTAACTACTGACGAGTTTTTGCTTAAATATACAGAGCCTTTTATTTTACCTAAGTCAGGGCTTCCTATAGCAAGGTTAAAAATGAGAGAAGACGAAGACAAGACCTGTCCTTTTCTTGGAGAAGGAGGATGTACTGTTTACGAAGTAAGACCACTTGCTTGCAGATACTATCCTTTGGGCTTTGGACTTTTTAGAAACAGGGATAAAGGAACTAACGAAGAGATTTATTACTTGGTTAAAGAAGGATTTTGCCAGGGACTTGACTCTGGAAAAGAGATGACTGTTGAAGAATATCGCAAGTCTCAAGGAATTCCTGAATTGGAAGAACCCATAAAAGAGTGGGCAGAAATTATAATGAAAAAAGAGTCTCTTGGTCCTATAGAGGTTCCTGAAAAGAGCTTGCAACTTTTCTTTATGGTTAGTACGAATCCTGAAAGGTTTAGAAGTTTTATCTTTGATAGTAAGTTTCTTGATATTTTTGAGGTACCAGAAGATACCCTTGAAGAAATCAAAAAAGACGACTTAAAACTCTTGCAATTTGGTTTTAAGTGGTTAAAGACGGTCCTTTTTGGAGAAAACTTAGTTAAAAGAAGAAAAGAAAGTCCATCCGTTAAAAAGATTAAGCCCGTGTAATTATGTATCCTGAGATACTTCGCAGACCTACCAGAGAGGTTAAGGTAGGTTCTATTGGAATAGGTGGGAGTAATCCCGTAAGGGTTCAAAGCATGACCAATACTCCCACCTGGGACATAGACAAGACCCTTTTTCAGATAAGGGCTCTTGTTGACGCAGGTTGTGAAATCGTAAGAGTTGCAGTTCCTGACGAAAAGTCAGCAGAAGCTTTAAAAACCATCGTAAAAGAAAGTCCTGTTCCAATAATTGCAGACCTTCACTTTGCAACCTCTCTTGGAAAAAAAGCAATAGAAGCTGGATGTGCAGGAATAAGAATTAATCCTGGAACATTTAAAAATCGCAAAAATCTTGACGAGCTCGTGGAGTTGTGCAAGGAAAAAGGGGTTTGCATAAGAATTGGAATAAACGCTGGTTCCCTTGAAACTGAAGTTTTGGAGAAGTACAAAGTTCCTGATTACAGAGCTATGGTTGAAAGTGCTTTAAGGTGGGTTAGTTACATTGAAACCAAGTTTAAGTACTACAACATAAAGGTTTCTTTGAAGTCCTCAAACTGGTGGGAAACCGTAAGGGCTTACGAAGAGTTTTCAAGGTATTCAGATGTGCCTCTTCACCTCGGAGTTACAGAAGCTGGTGGTCTGATCCCTGGCACGATAAAGAATACCATGGCTATATCCTGCCTTTTAATGGAAGGTATAGGAGACACGATAAGGGTCTCTCTTACTGCTGATCCAGTAGAAGAAGTTTATGTAGCCTACGAAATATTGAAGAATCTCGGTTTAAGAACCTTGTATCCTGACATCGTTTCTTGTCCAACCTGTGGAAGGTGTGAAATAGATCTCATGGAGCTTTACAAAAAAGTTGAATCCATAGTGAGAAACCTAAAAGCAGATGTTAAGATAGCAGTTATGGGGTGCGTGGTTAATGGTCCTGGAGAGGCAAAACACGCTGACATAGGTATAACAGGTGGAAAAGGCGTGGGTTTTATCTTTAAAAAGGGAAAAGTGGTAAAAAAAGTAAAGGAAGAAGACTTACTTAAGTGCTTTGTAGAGGAATTAAAGGAGTTTCTTAAACAGCATCCTGAAAGGGTCTTTGATCAAAGGTCGTTATCTCTTCTTGACGAGAAGCTCGTATAACCACTTGGTAGAAATGCCGTATCTCTGAGCTATTAGTTTTATTGCTTCTTTTGGTTTGATTTTTTCTGAGCACAAGAGCTCAAATTCTTTTTTTAGTTCTTCTTCAGACGGTACAAGTTTTTTGTCTTTTGTTTCAGAGGGAGAAATTACAAGGGTTATTTCTCCTCTAAATTCTTCAATCTTGGTAAGCTCTTCTAAATTCGTCCACCTGAGTTCTTCGTGGATTTTAGTGAGTTCTCTTGCCAGAAAACAGCTTCTGTTTCCGAGAATCTTTAAAAGATTTTTAAAAATTTCTGGGGCATCGTGGGGAGGTATAAAAACCACAACAGGAAGCCGTAATGGAATGTTTTCAAAGACCTCTTCAAGATCTTTAAACTTTTTTGGCAAAAATCCTAAGAATACGAAACCGTTTTTTAAGTCAATTCCAGATACTGACAAAGCACAGGTAATTGCAGAAACCCCTGGTATAGGGACTACTTTTATTCCAAGTTCGTAACATTTTTTAACTAAATAACTTCCAGGATCAGAAACAAGAGGGGTTCCTGCTTCACTTACGAGTCCTACATCTTCTCCACTTAAAAGAAGTTTAATTACTTCTTCTGTTTTTCTCTTTTCTACATCTTTGTAATAGCTTATTAAGACCTTACCTCCGAGATTGTAGTGATTAATTAATTTTTTTGCGGTTCTCGTGTCTTCGCAAACGACATATTTTAGCTTTTTAAGGGTTTGGAGTGCTCTTAAGGTTATGTCTTTAAGGTTTCCTATGGGGAGTCCTATAACGAAAAGGGTCCCACGAGAGTTCATAATGCTAAACCACGGATCCGTTTAATTTGTGAAATCCAATCAAGATTAAGATCCAGCTACCTATGATTAAAAACTTGCTTAGGAACACGAATAATAAAGTAGGGATGAAGAGAGTTGTTATAAGAATGGCAAGTCCAACGAAATACAAAAAACCTCCTATTTTAAAGTGAGTTATTTGAGTGTGCTGTGAGAGCTTATAGAAAACTCCTTGCCAAATATAAGCAGAGATCACTAATACGAGGTAAGTAATCATAAAAGTAGAAACGAATTCTTTACTTAAGTGAAAAGAGGTACCCTTAAATTTAAGAAAGTTTTCGTATTTTTTTAACAGTCCCACGGACATTTTAACTATTACTGCTTTTGCAGAAAGGTTCATTACGATAGAAATTAGTAACTTTTTAAAAATGGACATGTCGTTGAATATTTTAGCGAGATTAAAAATTGAAACAGCAATTAAAGTCAGACCAAAGAGGTTTAAAATTAAGACTACAAAAAGGTTAATGGGTAGTACTTGATAAAACAAACAGACCGCAGAACCAATTAATCCAAGAGTTCTTGCGGATTTGTATTCTTTCATAAAACTTAGACAAACAGAAGTTTAACAAGCATTATAAAAAACTTTTTTCCTCAGGTCAAGAGATTTTTTACGAATAAAACGCACTTTTTTAATTTTTAAACTTGATTTTTTCCTGATTTTTTGGTAAGCTCTTGAAAAAAAGCCGTTTATAATGTAGTGTATGAAAAAGCCGTATGAGCTGGTGGAAAAGAGCGTATTCTTGGTTTAGTAAGCTCAGTTTATTCGTCAAAGTCGGTTTCACGATGGCATTTTGTGAAGTCTTAATTTTAATCATTCTTATTACTCTTTGTATCAAACTTTGTAAAGTAGAAAAGAAAATTTTTAAACAGTGTACAGAGTACCTTACTGCCAGTCTTTACATAAAAGACATGGTGTTAGACAGTAAAACTACGGTTGAAAAGGAAGTAGCTCTTACAGAAGCTAAAAAACTACTTGATGTAATGATAAATGGAGGAAGTATAACCGTAAAAAAAGACGGTCAGAAGTTTTCGTTTACATTTGACTTAAAAAATAGCTGTGGTGATTTAAAACTACTAAAAACTTTAGCCTCAGAATTAAAAGGAAGTAAGTACTCTCCAGAAGTAGTAAATAAGTTTTTACAAGGGCTTAACAAGTACATATACTTCGTACTTTATCAAAGTTTTGAAAATCGTAAAGAAATAAAAAATCTTATAGAAAGCATAAGATACACTGAGTTTGCTCTTCTCGTTCTCTTAGGGATCGTTCTTATAATTGGAGGAATAGCCTTTTTTACCATGGTTCTTGTTCCTTTAAAACAGGCTACTAAGAAAATTCACGAAATAGCTTATACAGAGCACATAGAAGAAGTTGCCTCACATGTACTTAAAGTTCCGTTTAAAGACGAAATAGGTAAACTCGTTGACGAGGTTAACGAGCTTATAAAGTACTTTGCAGAACTAAACAAGTTTAAAAGAATTCTTGAAGAGGATACCTCTCTTGACGACATCTTTGCAAGACTTGCCAATCTTTTGAAAACCAAGTTTCACTTGGAAAGATTTGTTATTTACATCGTGTCTAATTCTAATAACACCATGAAGGTAGTTTATAAGGAACCTAAGGATCTTCCCGTAAATCAGGAAATTCTCGTGGTAGCAGATCTTTGTAGAGCAAAAAGAACGGGAAGAATCATCTCTTCCTTAGAGACTAAAGGAATTTGTAAGATGTTTATACATCCAAATGCTCATCACATATGCATTCCTCTTTTGTGTAGTGGAAAGGTTGAGGGAATTTTGCAGATAATATTTAAAGAAGACGAAGAATACAAAATAAAAGAATTTATGAAAAACATGCCTCAATTAAACGCATTCTTAGAGCAAACCCTTCCAGTACTTGAGGCAAAGAGGTATGCAGAGTCACTTAAGCAATTGAGTATCAAAGATCCCCTTACAGGGCTTTACAATCGCAGATTCGTGGAACAGGCTCTGGAAAATATTACAGCTGGAATTATAAGAAGAAATACCGTACTTGGAGTTTTAATGTGTGATGTTGACTACTTTAAAAAAGTTAACGACGAATACGGTCACGATGTAGGAGACGAAATACTTAAAAACATTGCTAAAATTTTAAGAGAAAATGTAAGGAAAAGTGACATTGTATCAAGGTTTGGTGGAGAGGAATTTCTAATACTTCTCGTTGACATAAGAAAAGGCGAAGCAGAAAAAGTAGCTGAAAAACTAAGAAAGAAAGTAGAAAGTACTACATTTCACACGAAAGCAGGTCCACTGAAAAAGACGATATCCATAGGTGTTAGTGAGTTTCCTGTTGATTCTACAGGTATATGGCAAGTAATAAAGTTTGCAGATGTAGCATTGTACAAAGCAAAGGAAATGGGAAGGAATAGGGTAGTAAGATTCAGACCAGAGATGTGGGAAAGTTACGAGGCTTACATAAAAAAAGACAGAAGTTCTTGACAAACTTAAAAAAGAATATTATTTTTAGATTGAGCAATTGAGCGGGGCCGTAGCTCAGCGGGAGAGCGCGTGAATGGCATTCACGAGGTCGTGGGTTCGAGTCCCACCGGCTCCACCAGTTCCTCTCTTCTAATGAGTCTTGCAAAAATCCTTTAAAGGAGTCATCATGCCTATTTTAGTTCACGGAGTTTACGATTATTCTCAGCTTAAAAAAGAGCTAAAAAGACTAAAGTTAAGGGCTTCTCAAATAAAAGCCTGTTTTTTTGCTAATCAGTGTGCACTTCTGTTTTTTAAGGACGAGGCACTGTGTAGGTATTATCAGGATCTAATTCCACCTTCTAATTTGGTAAAAGAAATTCGTCTGGTTCACGAGTATGTTGAAAAGTACAAAGCCCTTATTGAAGAAGAAAGACGAGCAGAAATGGAATTTCAAAAAGAGGAGATAAAACGGCTTTCTGGAAGGGAAAGAGAGCTTCTCGGAAGAGCTATACTTAATCTTAAAGGTACAAAAGCAGGCTCCAAGTTTCACCTTTACTTAGTGAGATTTTTTAGAGAAAAACCAATAGACACTGAGATATCTACAGGAGATGTAGTACTAATAAGTAGAGGGAATCCTCTTAAGAGTGACTTAATAGGTACGGTCGTAAAGATAACAGAAAGAACCATTACGGTTGCTTTTGAAAACAAGCCTCCAAAGTGGGTTTATAAAAAAGGGGTTAGGATTGACCTTTATGTAAACGACATAACATTTAAACGAATGGAAGAAAACCTTGAGGTTTTAAGGCACGCAATAGGAAGGCAAAGGGAATTAAGAAACATCTTACTCGGGTTAAAACCCCCAGAACCTGCTGAGGAAGTAGATTTTACTCCTATAGACGAGAATTTAAACGAGGTTCAGAAAAAAGCCGTAGCAAAGTGTCTCGGAGCTAAAGACTTTTTTCTGGTGCACGGACCACCAGGTACGGGAAAAACTCGTACCCTTACAGAACTAATAGTTCAGCTCGTCAAACGAGGAAAAAGGGTTCTTGCAACCGCAGACTCAAACATTGCTGCTGACAACTTAATACTTGGATTAAGAAAGTATCCAGAACTTAAAATCGTAAGAATTGGACATCCTGCAAGGGTGATGGAAGAGCTTGAGGAGTATTCTATATTTGCGTTATTTGAGAGACACGAAGAAGCAAAAAAGCTCAAAGACAGCTGGGAAGGTGTAAGAGAATTAATGGAAAAAAGAGACGCTTATAAAAAACCAATTCCTCAAATAAGAAGAGGACTTTCTGACGACGAAATATTGTTTCTCGCTCAAAAAGGAAAAGGAGCAAGAGGGGTTTCTAAGGAAAGTATAAGGTCTATGGCAAACTGGATAGTATTAAACTACGAAATAGAGGATAGATTCCAAGAACTAAAAGAAATGGAAAAACAGCTTTTTAACAAGATTATACTAAATGCAGATGTGGTAGTTTCTACGAACTCTATGGTACTTTCTGACTTTTTAAAGGACTTTAGTTTTGATGTTGCAGTTATAGACGAGGGAAGTCAGCAGGTTGAACCGTCAACACTAATTCCTATTATGAAGGCGTCGTGCTTTTACATTGCAGGAGATCACAAACAACTTCCTCCTACAGTCTTGAGTGAAAAGGCAAAAGAACTTGAAAATACCCTTTTTGAAAGATTGGTAAAAAACTTTCCTGAACTTTCCGTCATGCTTGAAGTCCAATATAGAATGAACGAAAAGATTATGAATTTTCCAAATGAGCACTTCTACGAAGGCAAGCTAAAAGCTCATCCAACTGTTAAAACCCATACCTTAGCAGATTTAAAAGTAGGAACCCCAGAAAAGTTTATTGAGGTTTTAGATCCAAAAGAGCCGATTGCTTTTATAGATACCAAGGAATTTAACGCAGTTGAGTTTCAGCCTGAGGGCTCTACTTCTTTTGAAAACCAAGGAGAGGCTATTATAGTTGACGACTTGGTTAGAGAACTATTAAAAATGGGGGTTAATAAAGACTGGATAGGCATCATTACTCCTTATGCAGCACAGGTTAAACTGTTGAAGCAAATGTTTCTTGAAAAAGGACTTAAGATTGAGGTAAATTCAGTTGATGGCTTTCAGGGAAGAGAAAAAGAGGTAATCATAATTTCTTTCGTAAGGTCAAACGAAAAAGGGGAATTGGGTTTTTTAAAAGACTTAAGAAGGCTTAATGTTGCAATAACAAGAGCCAGAAGAAAACTCATAGCAATTGGTAACAGCGAGACCCTTTCAAATCACCCTGTTTATCAGGACTTTATAGAATACATCAAAAAGAACGGAGTATATTACTTAATGTAAGTCTGGATTTTTAAAAAGTTTTAAGGTATATTCATTTCGTAGAAAGTCTTTAAAAAGGAGGACTTTTTATGGAAAAAAAGGCTAAGGATGTAATGAATTCAAGAGTTGAGTGGATTTTTGAAGATGCTACTGTCTATGATGCAATAGAAAAAATAATAGACAAAAGAATAAGGTCTTTGCTTGTAGTAAAAAACGAAGACCTTTCTCCCTCAGGAGTTATAACCATAAGGGACATTATTTTTAAAGTTTTATACGAAGGGCTTCCAATTACGAAAGTTAAAGTAAAAGAAATTGCCTCAACGCCTGTGGTTACGGTAGCACCTGAAGCATCAGTAAGAGATGTCTTTGAATTGATGAAAAAGTACAACATAGCAAGGGTTTTCGTTAAAAATCAGGACAAAATAGAGGGAGTAATTTCGTTTTTTGACTTACTTAATTTTTTTCTAATAGAGGAGGCAAAGAAATAAGATGTTTGAGAAGCTTTTTAAAGCGGGTAAGCTTGAAAAAAAGGTTTTAGAGCAAATGGATAATTACTTAAATACACTTTATCTTGCGGTTGAATGTTTAAATTCTGTTTTAACTCAAGACAAAGGAGAAGAAACTTATTGTATAGAAAGTCTTGAAAGAGAGGCAGATGTATTAAAAAGAGAAATCATTTCTACTGTTTACGAAGGAGCTTTTTTACCTTACATAAGGCAGGGCTTGTGCAACTTTATAGAGGTAGTTGAAAAAGCTTTTGAATTTTTAAAGATATGTGCGTTTGAATACAGATACTTGAATAAAGAAATATACAAACACATAAAAGAAGACTGCATTCAGGTTGGTAAAATTACTCTTGAAATGAGTGAAATTTTAAAAAAGGCTTTTGAAGCTCTAAAAGAAAAAGACGACTTAAGAGAAAAGGCTCTTGCAATAAGGGTTTGTGAAAAACAAATTGACGAACTAAAGCTGGAAATCACTAATAAACTTAGAAGATGTCCTGAATGCGCAATAACGAGTTTTTGGGAAGGAAAAAACATCTCTGAATTCGTGGATGCACTCGTAAAAATAAGCGATGTAATAGAGGACGCAAGTGACTATCTTTACATTTTAGATCTTAGCTTAAAGTAATCAATGTTAATCTTAGCAATCCTTGCAGGACTAATAATAGCCTTTAGTATAGGTTCTAACAACTCCTCAAACGCCCTTGGAATATGTATTGGAGCAGGAATAATACCTTTTAAAAAAGGAATCGTAATATTTGGTTTGTTTGCCTTTGCAGGGATATTTTTAAGTGGTGCAAAGGTTATGCATACCGTTGGAAGATCTTTAACCCACCTAAACCTTGAGCTGGTTTCTCTTAGTTTGCTCTTGTCAGCGCTAATAATCTTACTTTCAAACTGGAAGCACTTACCTTTGTCAACGCATCAGGTGATAATAGGGAGCCTTACGGGTTGTGCTTTTGCTAAAGGTTACTTCGTAAACACCAAAGCTCTTTTTTACATACTGCTTTCTTGGATAACCGCACCAATTATAGCAGGAATTTTAAGTATGGTTCTCTACGACTTTACTATTAAAATGCTTAAAAAGTTGCCGTTTTTTAGTACAGAAGTGTTGATAAGAAGTTTTTTATTACTAAGTGCTACTTTAATTTCGTACAACACCGGAGCAAACGAACTTGCAACTGTTCTTGGACCTATAATCACTCCCAAAGTTTACCCCTATCACTACATAATATTTTTTCTTGCAAGTGTTTCTTTGTTTTTAGGAGCAGTTACTTTAAGCTCAAGGGTTCTTGATACCATAGGAAAAGGGATAGTTCCACTTGATCCTGTATCAGGTTTCGTTGCTCAGCTTTCAGCAGGAATCTGCCTGCTTGGATTTACTCACATAGGAATGCCTGTTTCTACTACTCATTCTTTAATTGGTGCTATAAGTGGAATTGGTTTTTCAAAGGGGCTTAACACTATTAAAACCAGAATGCTAAAGAAAATAGGATTAAACTGGATTTTTACTACGATCGCAGCGTTTTTAATCAGTTTTTTTATTGCTAAATTCTTCTAAGTACTTTTTAATCCTTTTTAGCACCTCTGGAATTGCGTTTTTAACGCTTGGACTTAGTTCGTTTGAAAACTCAGATATGTCTTCTACTTCAATTCCTATCACTTTAATCTCCTTTGGCATTTCTTCAGGAAAAACCGTATATCCAATTCTTATGACTTCAAACAAACTCATGCTGTGAGTCCCGCTTGCATACACATCTTGCCAGGTGTTTAAAGGATCAACTTCTATTATGGTTCCTGGAGGTGCTCCAGTTTTTATTCCGTCTATAATAATTGCGAATTCGTAACCAAGAATCTTCTGAAGAATTTTTAAATCAGTATTTAAAAAACACAATTTGTCTATAGGAAAGTCCAAACTTTCAACTACTTTAAATCCAATTCCATCGTCTTTTAGATTGGGATTTCCAATTCCTATTACGATTGCTTTTTTCATTAAAAAGAAGTTAAGAGGGGGTAACCCCCTCTTGCAATTCTATTTTTCAAAGTTTCTAATTTTTCCGAGAACCTCACCTTTAGTGTTTCTTACTTCAAGTTCAATAGGGAGTCTTCCAGGAAGCGTGTGAGCAGCACAAGCAAGACATAGGTCGTAAGGACGATATGCAATTTCTATCATGTTTAAAATACCTTCGTCAAGCTTTCCTTGTTTTAAAAAGTATTCTGCAGCTCTTCTAACAGCGATGTTAATAGAGCCTTTGTTCTGCGTAGTAGCAACTATTAAGTTTACATCTCTTACTATACCTTTTTCGTCAACTTTGTAATGGTGAATAAGCGTTCCTCTTGCAGCTTCAATAATTCCTACTCCTTCTTCATTTTTTACGCCGTCAAGCTCTTGGATGACTTCTGAGTCAACTATACTGTCGTCACTAAGTAATTCTTTCATCTTTTCTGCGCAATGCATAAGTTCTATAGCTCTTGCCCAGTGATATCCCAAGGTATTGTGAACGGGTTTACCTCCGAAAAATTCTACCATTTCTTCGTAAGCCTCTTGAGCAATAGGAGTGTCAAAACCTTCCCCAACATTAAACCTGGCAAGGGGTCCAACGCTGTAAAGACTCGTGCCTTCTCCATCTATAAAGCCCTTCCATCCAAGCTTTTTAAGATAGGGTGCCTTTACATAGCTCCACTCAAGGGTTCTTTCTGCTATGTAATCAAGATACTCCTTACCTTTAAACCTGTACATCTCGTTACCTTTAGTATCAACAACTCTCTGGGTTCCGTCGTAATAGGTAACGCGATTTTTTTCGTCAACTGTTCCTAAGTAATTAGTAACGACTTTATATACATCCCCTTTCATAAGTTCAACATACTCTGGATTTGAAAGAACCAGGTCTTTAAGAGCCTTTAGAGTAAACTTACCGAGTTCTACGCACTCGTCTGCGTACTTCTGCATTTCTTCGTATTCTTCCTTGGTAACCTTTTTACTCCATCCACCAGGAATTGCAGCTACTGGATGACTTGGCTTTCCTCCGAGAATTTCAAAAATTCTTACTGCTGCAAACCTCCACTTTAACACCTGTTTTCCAACATCAACTCCTACTTTTTTAATCAGTCCTATCAAGTTTCTTTCAGCAGGAGGAGCAGTTGGTCCACACACAAAATCAGGAAGTCCAAGGGCATAAATGATTTCCATGTGGTCTTCTATGAGGTGAGAGTAGTAAAAAATTTCTCTTATTTTTCTTGCTGTTTCGTTAGGTTTTACCCCATATATTTCGTCAGCAGCTTTTAAAGACGCAGTAAAGTGAACCCCTCTGCACACTCCACATATGGTACTAACGGTTCTTGGAACTTCCTCAAGAGGCATACCTATTAAAAACTTTTCGTAACCCATAAATTCCATTACTTGAAAAAATGCAGCTTCTACCTCACCGTTATCATTTAGAAATATCGTTATTTTCCCGTGTCCTTCAAGCCTCGTCATAGGGTTTATTTCTATTTTTTTCATGGCTACCTCCTATAATAATTAATCTTTTTTCTCAATGGGTTTAAGCAGACTTACGGGCAAGGTATATCTGTAAAACAAATGCACGGGATCAATTACTTTGTCTGCCAAATCTATCTCCTCAAGTACTCCACCAATCGCACTCATAGCCTTTAATCCAAAGTCTTTAACGCCTGGAATCGGTCCTCCACACCCTCTGCAAGGCATGTTTACTCTTGGACAGCGTGCCCCACAATCACCTTGAGTTACAGGTCCAAAACAAAGGTATCCTGCCTCAAGCAAACACTCGTCCTCAGGAATAGGGAGATCTATAGTGCGTTTTACATCCTTTACCATGGTTTTTTTTCTTCCTCGTTTAATTGGATTCCTTGGGCACACATCGCAAACTGCGTGCCCCATAGTTATCCAACTACCTTTTGGAGGTAGTTGACCACTTAAAAGAGCTTCCATAGCCCTTTTTATGTGCTCGTAATGAGGTGGGCATCCGCCTATGTAATAATCTACGCTAACTACTTGGTTAAGTGCTCTTGCAGGGGTAAGCTCAGGAAGCTCCAGTTCGTACTTTCCGTCTATAACTACCTTAGGACTTGGTAAAACCCCGTCTGGATTGTCCGTGCTAAAAGTCTCTTTATAAGCCTTTTCTAAAATTTCCTTGTTGTCGTGAAGGTTCACCAGCCCTTTAATTCCTCCACAAGACGCACATATTCCAAACGCAATGAGTATTTTACACTTTGCTCTCATTACCTTTGCAATGTGCTCGTGTTCTGTGTTTCTTACATTACCAGAAAAAAATCCTACATCTATTGAACCATCTGGAAGCTCTTCTAAGTCTTTATACTTTACATCTGCCAAAGTAGGAGCAAAGAATACGACCTCTACTGCGTTTAAAACATCTACGAGATAATCTGCAAGATCAACTATTGCTATGTCACAACCTGCACACCCCCCTGCAAGGTAATAAGCTAATTTAGGTTTACCCATTGCTTACCTCCTATTTTTTACAATTTTACTTAACCACTAAAATTTTTATACTACAAAATTAAAAACACTCAATAGCTTGAGAAAAAAGAGCATTAAATTTAAAATCAATCTCTACAAAATTAGTCAGCACTTTATTGCTATTATATTTATTTGAATAAAAAAGGCAAGAAAAAAGTGTATAAATTAACTACTTCGTTCTTCTACCAAAGGCTCTACTTTTAACTTTAACCCTTCTGAGCTTTTAACTCTTACTTTTTGTCCAGGTTTTATGCTTTCTTCAGATTCTGCTATCCATATTTCTCCTTCAACGAACACTTTACCAGGTTTTTCAGGAGATATCTCTTCTACAACCCTACCAACTTTTTCTATAAGAGCTTCTTTTCCTGATATAGGTCTTTTTTTCAAAGTTTTTATAACTAAGTATCCAATTCCTGCAAAGGCTAAAGAAAATAAAACAGCTATGGAGAATACGAAACCTTTACTTACCTGCAAAGCAGGAGGATTTCCCTCAAACAACATCATAGATCCTAAGATTAAAGAAATTACAGCTCCTATGGTAAGAAGTCCATAAGACATTATTTTTACTTCTAAAAAAAACAAAAGTGCTGATAGAAGTATTAGAGCTATTCCACCGTAATTTACTGGTATTATACTCATTCCAGTCCAAGCAAGAATTAAAGAAATTGCTCCTATTACTCCAGGTAAAATTGCTCCTGGATGAGCTAATTCTAAATATATTCCGAGCATTCCCAAAAGTAATAAAAAATAAACGAGATTGGGGTTGGTTAAAACTTCAAGGACTTTCGTTCTAATTGAGTCTTTTATTACATAAACCTGAGGACTTTTTACTTTTAGTTTTTTATAAACTTCTGACAAACTGGATGCTATAAAGTTAATTACCTTCAATTTCAAAGCCTGTTTTTCTGTAATTGACTTAGACTTAAGCACTGCCTGTTTTAAAAAATTGAAGTTTCTGTGTCTTAATTCTGCAAGATTTTTTCCCCAGGCAAGTGTGTCGTTTATTACTTTTTTTAGCATAACTTTGTTTTCTTTTCCAAACAAAGCTACTGGATGAGAAGCTCCAAGGTGCGTTCCAGGAGCCATTACTGCGATGTTTGCTGCATATACCAAAAAAATACCTGCAGATCCAGCTCTTGCTCCAGGAGGATACACATAAACGACGATAGGTACTTTACTTTGAAGCATTTTCTTTACTATGCTTCTCGTAGGTTCAAGCAGTCCACCAGGTGTGTCAAGCTCAATGACTAAGTACTTAGCACCTTTGTTTTCTGCAGTCTCTATGGCTTTTATTAAAGCTTTTGCAGAAATAGGAGTAATTACCTGATCAAATCTATAAACGCACACCAGCTCAGCCAAAGAAACTTTAGAAACACTAAGAAGACTTAACAAACTTAATATAAAGATGCTTAAACTTTTGAAGGTCTTCCCACACGAGTCTTTTTGTTGCTGGATTTTTGATAACATACGCAGGATGATAGGTAAAAAGTATGGGAATCTCCTTTACTTTAAATACTTTACCTCTTATTGAGGAAAAGGAAAGTTTTTTTTCAAAAAAAATTTTAGGAGGAGTAAAGCCCATTGCAAGGATCAACTTTGGTTTAATCAACTTTATTTGCTTTAACAAAATTGGTTTGCATGCAAGAACCTCCTCTGGTTCAGGTGGACGATTTCCAGGAGTTTTGCACTTTACTGCATGCGTAATAAAAAAGTCCTGTTTTTTTAGCCCAATTGCTGCGAGCATTCTTATGAGAAGCTTTTCAATTTCTCCAACGAAAGGTTTATTGTGAAAGTCTTCTTCTCTGTCTGGGTATTCAGAAATCAACATTAAATCTGCGCTTGTTTCTCCTTCACCCCAGATAGCCTGCTTTCTTATCCTGTGTAAAGCACAGGCTTTACACTCCTTTAACTTGTTTTTTAGCTTTTCTATACTGTCTTCTTCAAAAGAAGTTTCAGACTTAACGAACTTTAAAAGTTCCTTAGAAGCAGGAATGTAGGCAATTCCAATAGCCTCTAAGTACTCAATGTAATTCTTTAATTCTTCTAAAGGATTCATACTCCTAATAAGCTTTTCCCATTATTTTAAGAAGTGCTTTGTTGTAAGCAGCCCAAATGTCTCTTTGAGAAAGGAATCCCACGAGTTTTTTTGGATTATTTGGATCTACTACAGGAAGTCTTTCTATGTTGTGAAACCTCATTTTTTCCATTGCCTTTTCAAGAGTATCGTCTGGATAAATAGTAATAACAGGGCTTGTTTTTATGTCTTTCACTTTTAAGTCTTCTTTAAGAGCCTCTCTTCCTAAGAGCTCTCTAAAGTTTTGAAAGCTGATTATTCCTGTTAATTCTCCTTTATCATCTACCACTGGAAAGCATGTGTGCTTTTTGTCTCTTACGAAGCAAAGAAATTCTTTTACCGTCATTTCTTCGTGTACGGTTATAACTTTTGGGGTCATTGCCTCTTTAACCTTTATAGAGGCAAGAATGTTTCTTTCGTGTCCTGCGTGAAGATCAATACCTTTTTGTTTGAGTTCGTAAGTATCAATGGACTCTTTACTTAGTGCATAAGCTATAAGAAGTCCAGTTATTGAGGCAAAGAGAGTAGGAAGAATAATGTAATAGTCTCCTCCTGTCATTTCAAAGGCAAGAAACACTGCAGTAACTGGTGCGTGAGTAAGAGCAGCAAGAAATGCTCCAATTCCAACTGCTGCATAAGCTGGATAAGGTGCTGTTATGTGAGGAAAGTAGTGATTTACGAGTGCTCCAAAAGAACCACCTGCCATAGCTCCTATAAAAAATGCAGGAGAAAACATTCCACCAACACCACCAGACCCAAGAGTAAGAGAAGTAGCTATTACTTTTAAAAATATTAAAATAAACATTATTTGAGGAAGCATTTGAGCGTTTAAGACTTTTTGAACCTGCTCGTATCCAACTCCGAATACTTGAGGAAAAAACATTCCTATAATACCAACCAGAAAAAAACCTATAAAGGGCTTTAAATAAGGAGAAATTTTTAATCTATCAAAATAGGCTTTGGTACCGTAAAAAGTTTTAATAAAAAAGTGAGCAATTAGTCCAACGAAAATTCCAAGAAATATGTAAAACACGAGTTCCCAATGGCTAATGAACGCATAAGGAGGCATTTTAAAAGCTGGCTGATTACCAAAAATAATTCTGGAGGTAATAGTTCCCATTGCAGAAGACACCACGACAGGCATGAAGTTGGTTAATTCAAATTCTCCGAGAAGGACGATTTCTTGAGCAAAGAAAAGTCCAGCAATTGGTGCGTTAAATATAGCTGCGATTGCCCCTGCAGAACCACACGCAATAAATGTCCTTCTTCTTTCCTCAGAAAATACGAAAAATCTACTTACGCACTTTCCAACGACTCCACCAATCTGAGCAATTGGTCCTTCCTGTCCTGCACTACCTCCAAGTCCTAAGGTTACCACAGACGCAACGATTTTTGCGAGAGTTTGCTTTATCTTTATCATTCCACCTTTAAGATTTACATTAACTAAAAAGTCCGGGAATCCATAACCGTAAATAGAAGGAGAAAAAATTTTAGCAAGAACGAACAAAAGGCTTGCTCCCATAAGAGGCAAAAAAGGGACCAAAAACTTTCCGTAAGGTAGTTTGTGGCAAAAGTCAAGTGCAGGGACGAATATGTCTTGCCAACAGAAGTTAAGAGCTTTTAAAAATAAGTAATCACCGAGTGCAGAAAGAATACCGATGATAAAACCAGCTATTACCAGAATTACATACTCAGGAATCTGAATTTTTCTTAAAAACCGAGTAAAGTGCCACCTAAATGAATGCGTAGGCATGATACAAAAAATAGTAATGAAAAATTTCAAAAAATCAAGTTTAAAAAAGATTTAACGGGGTTTAATTTTTATTTTTAATTTTCAATAGAAATTTTTAAAGTTTAATCCTTCGTGCAAATGTGAATCTACAACGGGAAGTGCTTGTTTATTATTGATTATATGGTAGATTTGTTTAGAAATCAAAAACTTCAGGAGGAGAGAAACTATGGCAAAAATCAAGCTTACAGAAGACTTTAAACTTATAGTTCCTGACGATCCAGAAATACCTTATATAGAAGGTGACGGAATTGGTCCTGACATAACCAGAGCAATGCTTATGGTACTTAATGCTGCAGTTGACAAAGCTTACGGAGGAAAAAGGAAAATCCTCTGGAAAGAAATTCTTGCTGGTGAAAAGGCGTACAAAGAAACTGGTAACTACCTTCCAGAAGAAACCATACAAATTATTAAAGAGTGCGTGGTTGCAATAAAAGGACCTCTTACCACTCCTGTTGGTGGTGGATTTAGAAGCCTTAATGTTACTTTAAGGCAGGTTCTTGACCTTTACGCATGCGTAAGACCTGTAAAGTGGGTTCCTGGAACTCCTTCCCCAGTTAAACATCCTGAAAAAGTTGATATGGTAGTTTTTAGAGAAAACACTGAGGATGTTTATGCAGGAATAGAGTTTCCAGCAGGTTCTGAAGAAGCAAAAAAGCTCATAGAGTTTATTAAAGAAAACTTTGGTAAAAACATAAGAGAAGACTCTGGTATTGGAATAAAGCCAATAAGTAAGTTTGGTACCTATAGACTCGTTCGTAAAGCAATTAATTACGCCCTTGAAAGGGGTTATCCCAGCGTTACTTTGGTTCACAAAGGTAACATAATGAAATACACAGAAGGAGCTTTTAGAAATTGGGGATACGAACTTGCAAAAGAAGAATTCCCAGACAAAACCGTTGCAGAAGCAGAAATTTCTGAAAAGTATCCCAATGGAGTGCCAGAAGGGGTTGTAGTGATAAAAGACAGAATTGCAGACGCGATGTTTCAGTGGGCGCTTTTAAGACCAGAGGACTATAGTGTTCTTGCTATGCCAAATCTTAACGGAGACTACCTATCAGACGCTCTTGCAGCACAGGTTGGTGGACTTGGTATGGCACCTGGTGCAAACATCGGAGACGGATACGCGGTTTTTGAAGCAACTCACGGCTCTGCTCCAAAGTACGCTGGGCTTGATAAGGTTAATCCTTCGTCTTTAATACTCTCTGGAAAGATGATGCTTGAGTACATTGGTTGGAATGAGGCTGCTCAACTTATATGGGATGCTTTGGCTAAAACCATACAACAGAAAGTCGTAACATACGACCTTGCTCGCCAGCTTGAAGGGGCAAAGGAGGTTAAGTGTTCTGAGTTTGCAGAGGCAATAGTTAAAAACATTTACGAGAGCTAACATGTACTTCGTTGAGATTGACGCAGAGCTTTGCGTTGGATGCGGATTTTGCGAGGAGGAATGCCCACAGGTTTTTGAGTTAACTTCCTACAAAAAAGCAGTCGTGATTAATCCTGATGGTTGTGAAGTGTGTAATTGTGAGGAAATAGCAGAGAATTGTCCTGCCCATGCTATAGTTTTTAACAAAGATTAAAATGCTTCAACAGGAGGGAAGAGAAGATGAAAAAGTACGACTTTTCTTCAATTGAAAAGAAGTGGCAAAAGGAGTGGGAAGAAAAGGGGATTTTTAATGTTGAAACAGATCCTACCAAACCAAAGTATTATGTTCTTGAGATGTTTCCTTATCCCTCTGGAAGAATCCACATGGGACATGTGAGAAATTACACCCTTGGAGACATCCTTGCAAGAATTAAGAGAATGAAAGGATACAATGTGCTTCATCCAATGGGTTGGGATGCATTTGGGCTTCCTGCTGAAAACGCAGCCCTTAGACACGGAATACATCCAGCTAAGTGGACATATTCAAACATAGATTACATGAGAAGTCAGCTTAAGAAACTCGGTTTCAGCTACGACTGGAGAAGAGAGTTTGCAACCTGTGATCCAGAGTACTACAAACACGAACAAAAGTTTTTTATAGAAATGTTTGAAAAAGGACTTGCTTACAGAAAAAAGACGATAGTTAACTGGTGTCCTTCGTGTCACACGGTTCTTGCAAACGAGCAGGTTGAAAATGGAAAGTGCTGGAGGTGTGGTACCGAAGTTACTTTCAAAGAGATGTACGGCTGGTTTTTAAAGATTACTGCTTACGCAGAGGAATTACTTGCTGACCTTGAAAAACTTAAAGGGCATTGGCCAGATAAAGTTATAATTATGCAAAAAAACTGGATTGGTAAAAGTGAGGGAGCAGAGGTAAAGTTTCACCTTCCAGACCTTGGTGAGGATCTCGTAGTTTACACCACGAGACCAGACACTTTATTTGGTGCGACTTTCGTGTGCATGTCTCCAGAGCATCCAGTTGCTAAAAAACTCGCTGAGAAAAAAGGACTTTTAAATGAGCTTGAAGAGTTCGTAAACAAAGTTAGAAAAGAGAGAAGAGCTATAGAAGAGGGTATAGCAGAAAAAGAAGGGCTTTTTCTTGAATCCTACGCAATAAATCCGGTAAACGGAGAAAAAATTCCCGTATTTGCAGCAAACTTCGTTTTGATGGAGTACGGAACAGGGGCAATTATGTGTGTTCCTGCGCACGATCAGAGAGACTTTGAGTTTGCGAAAAAGTACGGTCTGCCCATAAGAGTAGTTATTACTCCAAAAGATAAGGAGTTAAAACCAGAAGAAATGGAATCTGCTTACGAAGGTCCTGGAGTTATGATTAACTCTGGAGAATTTACAGGACTTCCAAACGAAGAGGGAAAGAAGAAAGTCGTAGAGTTTCTTGAGTCAAAAGGACTTGGTAAAAAGAGAATTACATACAGGTTAAGAGACTGGGGGGTTTCAAGACAGAGGTATTGGGGATGTCCTATACCAATGATTTATTGTGAAAATTGTGGAATTGTTCCAGAAAAGATAGAGAACTTGCCGGTCGTACTTCCACTTGACGCAGAAATAGACTCAGCTGGGAGATCTCCTCTTCCAAAGCTTGAAAGTTTTGTAAATACCAAGTGTCCAAAGTGCGGAAGACCTGCAAAAAGGGAAACAGACACCTTTGACACCTTTATGGAGTCTTCTTGGTACTTTGCAAGGTTTGCCTGTCCAGATTATCCTGAACCTTTCAACAGAAAAGACATTGATTACTGGCTTCCTGTTGATCAGTACATAGGTGGAGTAGAACACGCAATTTTACACCTTCTTTACGCAAGATTTTTTACGAAAGTCTTGAGAGACTTAGGATACTTTAACCTTGACGAGCCTTTTGCGAATCTTCTTACTCAGGGAATGGTGTTAAAAGAGACTTACAGATGTCCAAAACACGGCTGGCTCTATCCAGAAGAGGTGTCAGAAGATAAAAGGTGTCTTAAAGACGGTTGCGGAGAAAAGGTAATAGTTGGTAAGTTTGAAAAGATGTCAAAGAGCAAGTGCAATGTCGTTGATCCAGACGACATGATAAATAAGTACGGAGCAGATACAGTAAGACTTTTCGTTGCTTTTGCAGCACCACCTGAAAAAGACCTTGAGTGGAGTGATCACGGGATTGCAGGAGCGTTTAGGTTTTTAAAAAGGGTTTTTAACTTAGTAACAGAATACAGCGATGTGTTAAAAAATGTAAGTTACGACAAAGAAGACTTTAAGGAATTACCGCAATCTCTTAAAAGTTTAAGGAAAAAACTTCATCAGACGATAAAAAAGGTGGAAGAGGATCTTGAAAAAAGACTTCACTTTAACACAGCGGTTTCAGCAATTATGGAGCTCGTAAATAAGATAGAAGACACTCTAAAAGAAGTAAGCGTAGAGGACATACTCGTTCAGAAGGTACTTAAGGAGTGTTTTGAGAAACTGCTTTTAATTCTTTCACCAATCACCCCACACATTTCAGAGGAGCTTTGGAGAGAGCTTGGACACGAAAACTTTATTTCTCTTGAAAAGTTTCCAAAGTACGACGAAGAGGTGTTAAAAGAAGAAACCTTTGTGCTTATCATTCAAGTTAACGGTAAGTACAGGGATCAGATAGAGGTACCTATTTCTTCTACAAAAGAAGAACTCGTGGAGCTTGCAAAAGAAAGACCCAAGGTTAGAAAGAGGTTAGAAGGAAGGCAGATAAAAAATGTTATCTTCGTTCCGAAAAAGCTTATTAATTTTGTTGTGTAGTTTTTTGTTATTAGGGTGTGGGTATAGACTTTTTTCTGCTTCTGGCAAGGTTCGTAAAATTTACATAGGAGTTTGGAAGGACTACAGTTCAGAACCTGGTTTTGGGGCTCTTATTGCTTCTGAATTAAGGAAGTCCTTAGTAGAAAGTGGTAAGTTCGTTCCTGTTTTCAACAAAAAAGAGGCAGGATACTTGGTGGTTGGTAAGGTGAATTACATTTATCTTACACCTGTTGGTTACTTAAGTTTTTCTAAGGTTAGTGAAGTAAAAATAGAGTTTTGTGGAGATTATCAAGTAATTGACAGAACTACGGGAAAAGTACTGGTAAGTGGAGAAGTAAAAAGAAGTGAGGTTTACGAAGTTCCCGTGGGTTCTCCTGAAGAAAGAGGGCTTGCTAAAGAAGAAGCTTTAAAAAAACTTGCAGAGGATGTAGTGGAACTTATTTCTCAGCAGATACTATTTAATATATATTAAAGAAACTTAAATCCTTCAAGAGTGTCTTTTATGTCCTTAGGTTCAAGGTATCTTAGTCCGAGTTTGTCAGCCATGTTAAGAACGCCTCTGTCAGCTGAAAGTACTATTGCGTCAAGCTCAAGAGCAAGAAGAATAATTTCCAAGTCCTCTTTGCTGTCAACTATTCCTTCTCTTAATACTTCTCTGTAGCGTCTTCTCAAAAATTTTATTACTTCTTCTGGTTTTTTGTAAGTTGATGCCTTAACTGCTTCTTCAGCAACTCTTAAACCTTTGTTAATTCGGTTTCTTAGCTCTTCTATAAATTCGTACATTAAAAAAGCAGGGATGTACAATTCGTACTTTTTAGGGGACTTTACTTTTAATACGGATCTTGCTTTTGGTGGAAGCTTGAGTTCTTTAAGCATTCTTTTCATTTCTTCAAACACAGAGGTTGGGATATAGACATACACATAGCCTTCAAGTTCTGCAACCATTAAGAGAAAATTGGTAAAAGCCTCTGTAGGATTGCTTCCGAACTGGACATACACATCTGGATTAGTGAAGATACTGGTATCTGGAACGAATCTTTCTCTTTCCATAGGAAAGATATTTTAAAGAAGAAATTTTAAAGGGCAAGGGTTTAAAAATTTTTTAAAGATGTTATTTTTAAGAATGATGAAAAAATTTAAGTTTGTGATTACATTTATCATTTTTTTCTTACTTCCTAATACTGCCTGTTCTAAAAGAATACATCTATTATACGATGTTAAAATACCTAAGAAAAATCTTAAACTTTACTACAAAATTTACTGGGGACCAATTCCCCTTGGAAAAAGCACCATCACTATCACTCCTAAGAAGTACACTTCCGTCGTTTATACCATAGGTATAGGAAACTTGGTATATCCCTTTTACGCAAAGTGGGAAACCTGGATAGATAGTACAGGACATCCTGTCAAAATATTAATCTACAGCAGACACAGATCTAAAAAAAGAAAAAAGTTAATCCTTTTTTATCCTCAAAAACGAGAGGTAATAATTAAATACCTATTGCCCAATCCTTCTACTAAGGAAGTAAAAAATATAAGTTTTCCTTTGTACGACGAACTTTCTGCTTTCGTTGCAGCTTTTTTTATAAACTACTTTAAAACACCCTGCGTAAGACTTCCTTTGTACATAAGAGGAACTTTGTCTTCAGTTAAAATAAAAGTAGAAAAGATCGTAACTTACAAAAATAGACGGTGTTTTAAAATAAAGGTGAAGTTACCTAAGAAGAGCGAACTTTTAAAAAGAAGTTCAGAAGTAGAGGTTTATCTTGACATAAACTCAAGGCTTCCCTTAGTGTTAAAAAGCGGACTTCCCATTTTTGGTAGTCTTACGGGAAAGTTAATAAAGCTCCAAGACTTCTCCATAAGAGGGCATTAAAATTTTTTCTATCTTATTACCAAGTTTTTCTCTTACGACTTTTTCAAAAACTTCCATTTTTTCAGGTTCACCGTGGATTAAGTGTAAGGTTTTTACCTTAGGGAAGCTTGATAACCAATGTAAAAGTTCACTTTGATCTGCGTGGGAAGAGAAGCCGTTTATGGTATATACTTTAGCTTTGACAGGAATTTCTTCTCCAAATAAGTGTACTTTTTTGGCTCCGTTAACGATATTTCTACCAAGCGTGCCCTTGGGTTGAAATCCTACGAACACGAGACTACACTCCGGTCTCCACAGATTGTTTTTTAAGTGATGAAGAATTCTACCTCCGCTTACGGTACCATTTCCAGCAATTATAATTGCGTTGCTTTTAAAGTTGTTTATAGTCTTTGACTCTTCTACATCTTCTGTAAACTCAAGATACGGAAAGTCAAAAGGATCTTCGTGAACGAATATTTCAAAAGTTTCTTCGTCGTAAAATTCAGGATTATCTTTAAATATTTGGGTTGCTTTAATAGCAAGCGGGCTATCCAAGAAAACATGGCACTTGGGTAACTTACCTTCTTCATAAAATTCTCTTAAAATGAATAAGATTTCTTGAGCCCTTTCAAGAGCAAAAGAGGGGATTAGTACATTTCCTCCTCTGTCAAAGGTTTCAACTATAGCCTCAAGAAGTTCTTTTTTAGACTCTTCAAAAGATTTGTGATTTCTATCACCGTAAGTCGTTTCCATAAACACGAAGTCAGCGTCCTTAGGAAGTTCTGGTTGCTTAATAATGGGTTTGTCTTTGTTACCAAGGTCTCCTGAAAATACGAGTTTTTTGTTTTCTTTAAGGTCTTCTATTTCTATAAATGCAGAGCCTAAGATGTGTCCAGCATTTCTAAAAGTTATTTTTATGTCTTCTTTTAACAAAACAGGGGTGTCGTAATAAACGAGCATTCTAAAATGGCAAAAGCTTTTAATTACATCGTAGGTATCGTAAAGAGGAGGAGGTGGAAGCTCTTTTCCTTTTCTTATGGCTTTTCTGTACAGGGTTTTGTAGTGTTCCTTCATTACCTTAGCAGCGTCAAGAAGCATAATTTTAGCTATTTGAGCAGTAGGCTTGGTGCAAATGATGTCACCTTTAAACCCCTCTTTAACGAGAAGAGGGATTCTTCCACAGTGATCTATGTGAGCGTGCGTTAAAAGAAGGTAAGAAACTTCTTCTGGATTAAAAGGAAACTTTTGATAATTCTTATCGTGGTCAAGTCCCTGAAACATTCCGCAATCTATTAGTATTTTAGTACCTCTTATGTCTAAAAGGAAACAACTTCCAGTAACGGTTTGAGCTCCCCCAAAAAAGCCTACAGATGCCCCCATTTTTACGCTCCTTTATTTTTTTATCTAACTGTTACTGCCTGTATTTGTTTAAGTGTGGTTTCTCCTTTTAGGACTTTGAGAATACCGTCCTGTTTGAGGGTAAGAAATCCCTTTTGAATGGCAGCTTCTCTGATTTCGTTAGCAGGAGCAGCTTTTACTATGAGTTTCTTAATGTCGTCGTCGGGTATTAAAAGCTCGTGTATAGCAATTCTACCTTTAAAACCACTAAAATTACACTTAGAACAACCTACGGGTCTATAGAAGGTAGCGTTTTTTATTAAGTCTTCTGTAAGGGGTTTTACGGGATGATTTCCGTATTCTCTTTTAAGCCTTTCTATTTCTTCTTCTGAGGGAGTGTAAGGTTCTTTACAATGGGGGCAGAGTCTTTTAGCAAGTCTCTGAGCAAGGATACCGAGAAGTGCGTCTGCGAAGTTGTAAGGGTCAACTCCCATGTTTAACAGCCTTACGATGGTTTCAGGAGCACTATTGGTGTGTAAAGTTGAAAGAACTAAGTGACCGGTAAGAGAGGCTTCTATGAGTGTGTGAGCAGTTTCTTGATCTCTCGTTTCTCCTATCATTATGATGTCTGGGTCAGCTCTCAAAAATGCTCTTAATACTCGTGCAAAAGTTAAACCGGTTTTAGGATTGATTTGAACCTGTCTTAGTCCTTCTTGAACGATTTCTACTGGGTCTTCAGCAGTCCATATTTTTTTATTTGGTTGATTGAGATACTTAAGGGCAGCGTGAAGGGTCGTAGTTTTTCCAGATCCCGTAGGTCCTACTACGAGAATGAGTCCGTAAGGCAGGCTTAATATCTTTTTAAATCCTTCGTAGGTTTCTTCTCTTAAGTCTATTTCTTCAAGAGTACGGAAATTTAAACCTCCGAGGATTCTCATTACTACATCTTCGTTGTTTTCAATAGTGGGAATGGTAGCTACTCTAAGTTCAAAAACCTTTCCGTCTTTGGTTTTAAACTTAATTTTTCCGTCCTGAGGTAGTCTTCTTTGAGAAATGTCAAGGTTTGCCATTATTTTAATACGGGAAATGACTGCCCTTTTTTGGGTTTCAGGAATGGTACTATACACAAAGCAGTCACCGTCTATTCTAAACCTAATCTGAAGTCCTTTTTTACCGGTTAAGCTTTCCCAGTGGATGTCTGAGGCACCTTTTACATAGGCTTCTTCAATGACTTTGTTTACGAGTTGAACGATGACGCTATCTTCAATTGCAGAGGTGTCTTCAATTTCTTCTTCGGGTTCTTCAACGACTTCTTCTATAAACAGGTCTTCAAATCCCAATTGAGTAGTAAGGTCAGAAAAGTACCTTTCAATAGCCTCAAGGAGGTCTTCTTTAATAGCAAAGCCTATTATAGGTTCTTCAGTTGTTAATTGAAGAATTTTTTTAACAGTTTCTATAGATTCTTTATCTTTTGGATAATAACAAACGAGTATAATTTTGTGTTTTTCTGGATGCTCAAAAGGCAGACAGAGTTTTTCTATGAAAAAACTTTTTTTAATGTTTAAAGCCTGTTGTACTTTGTGAAGTTTAAGGAGATCTTTAAGGTCAAAAACTGGTACCTGATAAAAGTTTTTAATGGACTCAAGAATTTTGTCTTTGGGTACTTTAAATTTTTCTATTAAAATATACTCAATACTTTTCCCGGTAGAGAGCGATTCGTTGTAAATAGAGATAAGATCTTCTTTAGAGAGCTGTAATTTTTTTAATAAGTCTTTAAGTTTTTCAAATACTTTAAGGTTTTTTAATATTTCAAGTTTGGTAAGATAGGTTTCTTTTCCTGTAAGTGTGTAAAGTTTTTTGTATATTCCAAGAGCTCTTCTAAATTCGTATATTTTTTCGCAGAGTTGAGCAGCTTTTTCCCAGAGGACGAGTTCGGTGTGCTTAGGCATTTTTTTAGTTTGTAATAATTCAATAATTACTTCCAAAATAAAAACAGGGCGAAGTTTATTTTCAAATTGAGATATGATTTTACTTAATGCTTCAGGGTTATTAAGATTTTGATTTAACAAGTCTTTTAGAAGTTTGATTTCATCCATGGTAAAGATTTTTTATACCAGATTTTTAGAAAAAGACAAGTGTGAAGAGGTTTAGAGGTGCGTAATACTTTAAAAAGAGAACAAAAAAGGAGAAAACAGTTATGAAAAAGCCAAAAAGTGGATTTAAAAGAGATTATTTTAAAATATTTACCATTTTTTCTTCTTGACATAATTGTAAAATTAAATAAAATCGGTAATATACCAAAAATTGAAGGGAGGGGACGATGAGTGAAGTAAAGAAGCATGATACGCCAATGGTGGACGAATTAAAGAAGGGACCTTGGCCAAGTTTTGTGGATGACATTTATACTTATGGAGAGAAGCACAACAAGCAGTCAAGTTTTGACATTATGGCACAGTTAGAGTTATCTTATAAGCACAAAGAGACTCATTGGAAGCACGGAGGAATAGTTGGAGTATTTGGATATGGAGGAGGAGTTATAGGTCGTTATTCTGACCAGCAGGACAAATTTCCTTCTATTTGGGCATTTCATACAATTCGTGTACATCACACGGCTGGTAAGTGGTATCACACTTCTGCATTAAAGAAGCTTTGTGAGATGTGGGATCATCGTGGAAGTGGACTTGTTAACTTTCACGGATCTACTGGAGACATGGTTCTTATCGGAACAGTAACTGAACAGCTTGAACCTGTATTTTTTGATTTAACTCATCAGTTTCACTGGGATCTTGGAGGATCTGGATCTAACTTGAGAAGTCCTGCATGTTGTATGGGTAAGTCTCTTTGTGAGTGGTGTTTGTACGATGTTCAGGATCTTGACTACGAATTAACCATGCACTTCCAGGACGAGCTTCATCGTCCAGCATTTCCATACAAGTTTAAGTTTAAGTTTTCTGGATGTCCATTAGACTGCGTTGCAGCAATTGCTCGTGCAGACTTGTCTTTTATTGGAATTTGGAGAGACGATATTCAGATTGATCAGGAGGCAGTAAGGGCTTATGTAAACGGAGAGCTTAAGCCCAATGCTGGAGCATTTTCTGATAGAGATTGGGGTCCATTTGACATCAAGAAAGAAGTTATAGACATGTGTCCTGCAAAGTGTATGTATTGGGACGAGAAAGAGCAGAAACTTTACATTGATAATAAAGAGTGTGTAAGATGTATGCACTGTATTGCAGTAATGCCACAGGCACTTAAACCTGGAAAGGATAGAGGAGTTTGTATCCTTATTGGAGCAAAGGCACCAATTCTTGAGGGAGCACAGCTTTCTACGGTACTTATTCCATTCTGGAGACCTGAACCACCTTATGATGACATTAAGGAATTCATTTATAAGATTTGGGACTACTGGATGGAAGTTGGAAAGAACAGAGAGAGAGTTGGAGAGCTTATTCAGAGAATCGGACTTAACAGATTTCTTACTGATGTTGTTGGAATTAAGCCAATTCCACAGCACATTAGAATACCTCGTGATAACCCATACATCTTCTGGAAAGAGGAAGAGGTACCTGGTGGATGGCAGAGAGACATTAAAGAGTTTAGAAAGCGTCATCCTGCGTAAAGTGTGGGAGTTAGTTAGCTTAAATTAAGTTGAAAACAAAAATTTAAAAATAAAAGGAGGGGAACATGGCTGACGCAATTGAAAGATTAAAGGAGCTTTGGAGTAAGTATGAAGAGGTAGATGGTAAGTTTAAAGACGAAATGGACCCCGTATTTCAGGAGCCTTATTATCCAGATGTAGCTGAAAAGCTTTACAATCCTGACAAACCAATGGAAAACAGAATTACAGATATAGGACCACCTTATTATTGGCAGTTTATGCCTCCTATTGTTAAGAAAAACTACGGAAAGTGGGTATCTCACGAGATTATCCAGCCTGGAGTTATTAAGAGAGTATCTGAGACTGGAGATGTAGTTTATGTAGTAAGGTGTGGAACTCCTCGTCTTGAGACTACTGACTACATTAGAGAGATCTGTGAAATTGCAGACAAGTATTGTGATGGATATGTTCGTTGGACTACCAGAAACAATGTTGAATTCGTAGTAGATTCTGAGGAGAAACTTAAGGCATTAATTGAAGACCTTAAGAATAGAAAGCATCCTGCAGGTTCTTACAAGTTCCCCATTGGAGGAACCGGTGCAGGAGTAAGTAACATCGTTCACACTCAGGGATGGATTCACTGTCACACTCCAGCAATTGACGCATCCGGAGTTGTTAAGTCCATAATGGACGAGCTTTTTGAGTACTTTGGTTCTCACAAGCTTCCTGCAAAGACGAGACTTGCTCTTGCTTGCTGTTTGAACATGTGTGGAGCAGTTCACTGTTCAGACATCGCTATCGTTGGAATTCACAGAAAGCCACCTATGGTAGAGGACGACAGACTTCAGCATGTATGTGAAATTCCGTTGGTTATTGCTGCATGTCCTCTTGGAGCAATTAAACCTGCAACAGTAGAAATAGACGGACAGAAGAAGAAAACAGTAAGAGTAAACGCTGATCGTTGTATGTTCTGTGGTAACTGTTACACCATGTGTCCAGCAATGCCAATTGCTGACGGAGAGGGTGACGGTATTGCAATAGTGGTTGGTGGAAAGGTTTCTAACAGGAGAACACCTCCTAAGTTCTCCAGAGTCGTAATTCCTTACATTCCTAATGAACCACCTCGTTGGCCAACTGCAGTAAAGTGGATTAAGAAGATCCTTGAGGTTTATGCAGAGAACGCTAATAAGTACGAGAGAGTAGGAGACTGGATTGAGAGAATTGGTTGGGAGAAGTTCTTTGAGCTTACAGAGATTCCATTTACTGATAAGAGCATTGACGACTACAGACTTGCTTATACTACCTACAGAACAACGACGCACTTTAAGTTCACCAAGCATGTTGACGAAGTAAAAGTAGAAGCATAAAAAAAATTTAATAAAGGGGTGATAACATGGACAGGGAACAGCTTAAGCAAAAGATCATGGAAGTAATGGAAGCAAAAATTAAGAAAGGTGGAAAAACGAAGATTTATCTTAAGGATTTACAGAGAGAGATTCCAGAGGCAAAGGCTCGTGAAATCAAGATGGCAGCTAATGAGCTCGTGAAAGAGGGTAAGCTTGAGTACTTCTCTACAGGAAGTACCGTAATGTTCGGACTTCCTGGAGTTGGAATGGGCTTAGAGGCTGATTCTCACAAGCCCGAAGAATAAAAACATAGGTATCGTTTAAATAAAAAAGGGGGGACCAATTGGTCCCCCTTTTTTGTTTTTTATTATTAGTTTAAGAACTCAAGGCAAGGGAAATTAATTTTTCTACGAGATTAGTAAAAGAGATACCTATCGTGCTTGCTGCAAGAGGTAAAAGACTGGTTTCAGTCATACCAGGAATTGTGTTGGTTTCAAGTACATATACTTCGTCGTCTATAATGAGCATGTCAGTTCTGCTGTAATGTCTGAGTTTTAAGACCTCGTGACACTTTAGTGCTATCTTTTGTGCTTTTTCAGTTAAAAAGGAACTAATAGGAGCTGGACAAATCTCTTCAGCAAGACCAGGAGTATATTTGGTTTTGTAGTCAAATGTTTCAGACTGTTTTGGAATGATTTCTACTACTGGTAAAGCCGTATTTTCAAGTACTCCAACGGTTATTTCTTTTCCTCTTAAATATTCTTCAATCAAGACTTCTGAATCAATCTTCCACACAGACTTACACGCATGCTCAAGCTCTTCGGAATTTTTAACTATGTAAAGCCCTATGCTTGATCCTTGAGAAGCAGGTTTTACTACCAAAGGAAACCCCAACTCCTTACTAAAGTTAACGATTTCTGTTATGTCTGAAGTTTTAAAAAAAGTTTTTCCCTTAGGTACTTTTATTCCTGCTGAAGAATATAGAGTTTTAGCTACACCTTTGTGCATCGCAAGGGCACTACCAAGTACACCTGCTCCTTGATATTTAAGACCTATACTTTCAAGAAATCCCTGAATTTTTCCGTCTTCTCCACCTGGTCCGTGTAATACTAAAAAAGCACAATCAAAGGTTTTAGCCTTTTTTGCCAATTCTGAAAGATCTTTTGCAGGATCAAAAAATTCGTATTCGTAACCGAGCTCTTCAAGAGCTTTTTTAACAGCTTTTGCACCTTTTAAAGAAACCTCTCTTTCAGAAGAGGTCCCTCCAGCAAGAAGGGCAATTTTTAAGTCCTTCCTCAAGGGCATCTTTTACCTCCTTTTTAAAGGAGTTGAATCTTAACAAGACCTCAGGCTTAAAATTGAGTCTTGAAAATAGCTTTTCTTCAACCAAAAAACTTACTTCTTCAAGTTTGTTTAGACGCTTTAAGATGTTTTCGTTTATTCCATACCTTTTTCTTAGGTCTTTAAATCTTTCTTCCAAGCTTACTACTTCTTCGTGTTTTACTCTTTTATCAGCGTAAAAAACTACTTCTTCTTCAAATACTTCAGAACTTTTAAATACCTTTTCAGGAAGAACTACATGATATCTTACTACTAAAGCAACCCTTTCAAGTCCTAATTTTAAAAGAAACTTATATCCTTCTTCTGCGTGATTTATGCTTCTGTCAATTATAGATTCGTATTTTTTTATGTCGTGCAACAAAGCACCTGCAGTTACGAGTTTAATGTCAAGCTTTGTTCCAGAGAGGTTTAAAAAGCAAGTTAAAAAACTTGAAATAAGTGCTACTTTTTCAGAGTGTCTTATTATGTGAGAAGGAACTTTTTGTTTTTCTAACAGCTTGTAACACTCTTTTATAGAAGGAATCATTTTGTAAAAATCCTTAGTGCAATTAAAAAAACAGGTGCTGAAAAAAGAGCACCGTCTATTCTGTCAAGCATTCCTCCGTGTCCCCATATAATTTTCCCAGAATCTTTTTTTCCTGCAAGTCTTTTGAAAGCGGATTCAAAAAGGTCTCCTATACTTTCAACTATAGCGAGCATAATACCTATGTTTAAAGCCTGACGGAGATTAAACAAGTTAAAGTAATAACTAAGTAATATGCTTACGGTTATTGCAAAGAGTACGCCTCCAAAAAAACCCTCAAGAGTTTTTTTAGGAGAGATTTCCGGAAAAAAAGGACGGCGTCCAAAAAACTTTCCAATAAAATAAGCCCCTGTATCAGAGGCAAATACTACGCAAAAAAACAAAAGAAGTAGTTTTCTTGAATACACAAAAATTTTCCAAAAACTCAAACATCCTACGAATACATAACACAATCCAGTAAAAAGTGGGAAAAAAGCATCTCCAAAGGTTTCTCTTTTGTAATTAAAAAGAAAAGGCAAAAAACTTCCTGCTAAAAAAATAAAAAAGAGAAAAAATTCAGAAAAATTCGTAACAAAGTTCCAATACAACGCATTTAAGATCAAGAGCTCTCCGTAAAGCACCAATATTCCGGGAAAGTCAAACAAGTTTAACCATTCAAAAATACAAATTCCAGCAGTTAACATGAGGAAGGAAAAGACTAACCAATACGGAGCTTTTAATATTAAAAGGACAAGGGCTGGAAAAAGAATAATTCCAGTAATAATTCGTTTAATCATTCACTTTTCCAAACCGCCTTTCTCTTTGTTGATAAGAGATCAAAGCTTTTATGTATTCTTCTTCATTAAAGTCAGGCCAAAAAACAGGAGTAAAGTAAAGTTCAGTATAAGCAAGCTGAAATAAGTAAAAGTTAGAAATTCGTAGCTCCCCGCTTGTTCTTATGAGAAGGTCTGGATCTGGTATGTCTGGAGTGTGAAGATACTTTTTAAACACTTCTTCACTTATGTTTTCTGGAGAAAGTTCTCCACTTTTTACTTTTTCAGCAATTAACCTAACTGCTCTTAGAATGTCCTGTTTTCCACCGTAGTTTAGAGCAAGACACAGGGTCATGTTTTTGTTGTTTTTAGTTTTCTCTTCTACTTCTTTAATTTTTTTTACTAATCTCTCTGGAAATTCCTCAATGTCACCTACGCCTCTAAACCTTATTCCCTTTTTTTGCATTTCTGGAAGCTCTTTATTAAGGTAATCTTCAAGAAGCATAAATAAGACTTGTATTTCGTGTTCAGGTCTTTGCCAATTTTCCTTTGAAAAAGCAAAAAGGGTAAGATAGGGAATCCCTAACTCACAGGTTTTATCAATGATGTTTCTTGCTACTTCTGCTCCTTTTTTGTGTCCATATACGCGAGGGAGTCCGCGAGACTTTGCCCACCTTCCATTTCCATCCATTATGATTGCAACATGCGTGGGTAACTTCTTTAGATCTAACTCCAATTCTTATTTCCTCCATTGAAATGTAAGGACTTAAACTGTTAGAATTTCTTTTTCCTTTTCTTTTAACAATTGATCAATTTTCTTTATAAATTCGTCTGTAAGTTTTTGTACCTTTTTTTCAAGGAGTTTAAAGTCGTCTTCTGAAATTTCACCTTTTTTCTTTGCGGTTTTAAACTTGTCCAAAATGTCTCTTCTTAAGTTTCTTATTGCGATTCTTGCTTCTTCAGCCATTTTTCCTACTACTTTTACGAGTTCTTTTCTCCTTTCCTCACTAAGAGGAGGAACCACGATTTTTATTACCTTACCGTCACTCGTAGGATTAATTCCAAGGTCAGACTTTTGAATAGCCTTTTCAATTTCCTTAGTGAGATTAGGATCCCATGGCTGAATAACGAGCATCCTTCCTTCAACTACATTAATGGTTGCGAGTTGAGTAATTGGCATTTTAGTTCCGTAACAATCAACCTTAATTCCTTCAAGAAGGGCTATAGAAGCACGAGATGTTCTAACATGGGCAAGCTCTTCTTTAAAGGCTTTTATAGTTTTTTCCATCTTTTTTCGCGTCTCGTCTAAAGAGGCGTTCACTATTTCACCTCCTTTCTTATTTTATTAAGGTTCCTACATTCTCTCCGAGAACGGCTTTTTTAATGTTTCCGTAAGTTAAAAGATTAAAGACTAATATAGGAAGTTTGTAGTCTCTTGCAAGAGAAAAAGCAGTTGCATCCATAACCTTTAGGCGTTTTTGAATTGCTTCGTCAAAACTCAAGGTTTGATACTTTTTAGCATCTGGATGTACTGCAGGATCCTTGTCATAAACACCGTCAACTTTCGTAGCCTTAAAAAGCACCTCAGCTCTTAATTCTAAAGCCCTTAAAACTGCTGCAGTATCAGTAGTAAAAAACGGATTGCCTGTTCCACAAGCAAGTATTAAGATTCTCTTTTTCTCAAGATGCTTTAGGGCTTTTTCTCTTATGTAAGGTTCTGCTACTTCCTTTACTTCAAGGGCAGACATAACTCTACAAGGAAATCCCTGGGCTTCTATTGCATCCTGCAGGGCAAGAGCATTTATAAGGGTTGCAAGCATTCCCATGTAATCTGCTCTCGCCCTATCCATACCCTGTTTTTCCCCTGCAACCCCTCTAAAGATGTTCCCTCCACCTATAACTATTCCTACTTCTACTCCAAGCTCCCAAACTTCTCTAAGTTCTTGGGCAATTTTACCTATAACCTCACTATCAATACCAAAACTTTTTCCTCCAAGTAATGCCTCACCAGAGATTTTAAGTAAAATCCTTTTGTAAATTGGTTCCATTTTGTTTATTCTCCAATTTGGAATCTACAAAAACGCTTAATTACGATTTTTTCTCCTGTTTTAGCTATAAGCTCATTTAAAAGGTCTTGTATAGTAATTTCAGGATTTTTGATAAAGTCCTGTTCAAGAAGCACATTTTCTTTGTAAAACTTCTCAAGTTTTCCTTCTATAATCTTGGGAATGATGTGCTCAGGTTTACCACTTTCTTTAAGCTGTTCTTCGTAAATTTTCTTTTCTCTCTCAAGAACCTCAGAAGGAACCTGTTCTCTACTTATTGCAATAGGATTGGTTGCAGCTATTTGCATTGCTACATCGTGTGCAAACTGTTGAAATTCGTCAGTTCTTGCAACGAAGTCAGTTTCACAGTTTACTTCTACAAGAACACCTATTTTCTTGTTGCTGTGAATGTAAGCAGCTACTACTCCTTCTGCTGTCTCTTTTCCAGCTCTTTTAGCAGCTATGGCAAGACCTCTTTTTCTAAGAATGTCTATAGCCTTTTCAATGTCTCCATTTGCCTCTTCAAGAGCCTTTTTACAATCAGAAAAACCTGCAGCTGTTCTTCTTCTAAGCTCTTTTATGAGTTCAAGGTCTATTTTTGCCATTTTCTTGCCCTCCTTTTAGGAATTTTTACTCTTTTTCAACGGCTTTTGCTGCTTCCTCAAGTTCTTCTTCTCTTTTTTCCTCTGCTAAAATCTCCTCAAGAATTTCTTCAGCTCTTTCTTCGTCACTCTTTGTCTCTTCTGGAATTTCTTCTTTATCACTCATTGCAGCGACTTTTTCTTTGTAAATCTCAAGACCTTCAAGACAAGCATCTGCGATTTTACTCGTAAGAAGTTTGACTGCTCTTATAGCGTCGTCGTTTCCAGGAATTATGTAATCAATAAGATCTGGATCACAATTCGTGTCAACTATTGCAATTATAGGGATCCCAAGTTTGCGAGCCTCTTTTACTGCAATTTCTTCATATACGGGATCTACTATGTAGAGTGCCTGTGGAAGACTTTCCATGTCTTTTATACCTTTGAGGTTTCTTTCAAGTTTAGCTTTAAGTCTTTCAAGTTTAAGTCTTTCTTTCTTAGGAAATCTTTCAATGGTTCCATCTTCAAACCACTTTTCAATTCTCTTAAGTTTTTCAACGCTTTGTCTTATGGTTTTAAAGTTAGTTAAGGTTCCACCAAGCCACCTGTGATTTACATAATACATTCCACAGCGTTCAGCCTCTTCTCTAATAGTATCTTGAGCCTGTTTTTTAGTACCAACGAAAAGAAGCTTACCTCCTTCTGCAACCAGGTTTACCACGAATTCGTAAGCAATTTCAAAGTACTTAATGGTTTGTTGAAGGTCAATAATGTGGATACCGTTTCTTTCTCCAAAGATGAAAGGTTTCATCTTTGGATTCCAACGACGAGTTTGATGCCCAAAGTGAACACCTGCTTCAAGAAGTTGTTTCATGGTAATGTGAGCCATAGTATTTACCTCCTAAGGGGTTTTGGTCTTCCGTCTAAGGTGGACTTAAACCGAGCACCCTGCACGCACACAGGGCACCCCTTCCCTTAGACGTGCTTTTTGTGCCTTAAATTAAACCATGTTTTCGTTTTTTTTCAACCAGCAGAATAAATTTTATTAAATATTTAAATTTTTTTCATTTAGAATGGCTCTTGTTTTATCCCTGTTTTGTGGTAATTTTTAGAGGACAAAAATTTCTCTGCAGGAGGGAGCGATGTCTGAAGAAGTAAAACAGGAAGAAGTTCAGCAGAACGGAGAAGAAAAAAGAGAACTCCCTAAGCTTGAGAAAAAGCTTGAAAAAATGACGATTAAAGAATTAAGAGAAATAGCTCTTCAAATTCCAGAAATCACCGGTGTACACGGAATGAACAAAGAAGAGCTTATATCTGCTCTTAAAAAAGTTTATGGTATAAAAGAGGAGCCAAAACGCGTCGGTGCTTCAATGAGAGAAATAAAGGCAAAAATTAAAAAGTTTAAGATGCTTGCAGAAGAAGCTAAGAAAAATAAGGATTGGGAAAAGTACGAAAGATACAGAAGACTTGCAAGCAAGTTTAAAAAACGCACGAGAAAACTCGCAAAAGCAATGGCATAAGGAGGGCTCATTGTCAGAAGCAGTATATTCCACAGACATAAAAGAAGTCCCACTTTTAAAAAGGGGTAAGGTTAGAGACATTTACGACCTTGGTGATAAACTCCTTATCGTAGCTACTGACAGGATTTCGGCTTTTGATGTGGTCCTCCCAACTCCAATTCCAGACAAAGGTAAAATCTTAACCCTTATGACACTTTTTTGGTTTGATTTTTTAAAAAAGGAAATTCCAGAGCTTGAAACTCACCTCGTTACTGCAAATGTAGAAGAATATCCAGAAGAACTTAAACCTTACAAAGAGGTCCTTAAAGACAGAAGTATGATAGTTAAAAAAGTCTGGATTTTTCCAGTTGAGTGTATAGTTAGAGGTTACATTACTGGTTCAGCAATGAAAGAGTACCAAAAAACAGGAAAGGTGTGTGGGATTGAGCTTCCTCCTGGACTTAAAGAGGCAGACAAGCTTCCAGAGCCTATTTTTACTCCTTCTACAAAAGCAGAAGAAGGTGAGCACGACATAAACATTTCTTTTGAAGAAATGAAGAAAATCGTTGGAGATCAAGTTGCAGAAAAACTTAGAGAGCTTTCCATAAACATATACAAAGTTGCTTCGGATTACGCAGAAAAAAAGGGAATTATAATAGCAGACACGAAGTTTGAGTTTGGAGAGTTAAACGGTAAAATAGTACTTGCAGACGAAGTTTTAACTCCTGATTCTTCAAGATTTTGGCCAAAAGAAGAATACGAACCTGGCAGACCTCAAAAGAGCTTTGACAAGCAGTTTATAAGAGATTGGCTAAAGTCAACCGGATGGAAAGACGATGTTCCTCCTCCAGAAATCCCTCCTGACATAGTGGAAAAAACCAGAGAAAAGTACTTAGAAGCCCTTTACAAACTTACAGGTAAGACACTTTAAAATAATGTCTTTAAGCATTGAGTTTGTTTCTGTTCCTTTAAGTGAGATCTCCTCTGAAGAAAAGTTCTCTTTTTCAATACCCAGTAGAAAAGAGCTGATAAAAGAGAGCATTAGAAACTTTGGCATATTACAACCTCCTGTAATAGCAATTTTTTCTGAAAAACTAATTTTAATTGATGGAGAGGCTCGGATTCTTGCTGGAATAGAAGCTGGTATAAAGGAAACGAAGTGCGTAGTGTTAAAAAGCATTTCTAAAAAACAGGCTTTAGCTCTTGCTTTAGAACTCAACCTTTCCAGAGGATTAAACTTAGCAGAAAAAGCAGAATTCATTAAAAAGGCAAAAGAAGTCTTTTCTAAGGACGAAATTTTTTACTTTTTAAAAAAACTTGGAGTTTCACCCTCTAATCAAAACTTTTTCTTTTTATTAAGTCTTTCCAAACTTGAAACAGAATTTAAAGAACTTCTTGCCGAAGAAAAACTAAATCCAAAAGCAGGACAGATTCTTGCAGAGCTTGAAGAAAAAGAAAGGAAAGAATTTTTAGCTCTGATCAAGAGTTTAAGGCTTAGTTTTAGTGAACAATTGCAAGTGCTGGAAAAACTTTTAGATTGTAAAAAGAGGTACGAGTTTAAAGAACTCATTCCACCAGAATTAAAAGTGGTTCTCAAAGAAGAAGACTTCAACAAAAGAAAAAACGAATTTATGAAAAAGCTAAATCTTCTTTATTATCCCAACTACTTTCCTAAGTATCAAAAAGTTAATTCTTTGGTACAGAGCTTTAA
This sequence comes from Thermodesulfobacteriota bacterium, assembly GCA_013153525.1. GTDB lineage: Bacteria > Desulfobacterota > Thermodesulfobacteria > Thermodesulfobacteriales > Thermodesulfobacteriaceae > Thermodesulfobacterium. The sequence continues at coordinate 42,949 of JAADEG010000008.1, read as the reverse complement.
GGAAAAGGGAATACACATAAGTTTTCCTCCTTACTTTGAAGAAAAAGAAGTTAGTTTAAGTTTAAGAGTAAAAAGTCCAGAAGAATACGAAAAAAGCGTTAAAGACTTGGAAAGCCTTTTAACCAAAGTCGTAGAGCTGTTTAAGATTCTTTAATCTCCTGCCAAAGAGAAAAGATCAATTGATTAAAAACTCTTACAGGTTGAAAAAAGTCCCTTTTTAAAGCAGTATCTGCTCTGTATAAAATTTCAAAAATTTTCTTAAAGTTTTTTATTTTTTGAAGATTTTTTTTCATGTTGTAAAGAGGGTAGGGATGTACATCTGCTATAGCCTTTGGGATTTCTTCAAGAGGATTGTCTTTTATTTCTTTTAATTTTTGTGAAAATGCAGAATATTTTTCTTCTTTTTCAAGGTCAGGATGTTTTTTAAGAAATTCCTTTAAAATTAACATTCTTTTAAAGTACCTGTAAAGGTATCCCAGGATTACGGGAGGTTCTACTTTTGAGTCTAAGAGGTGCAAGATGAGTTCAAAAGCCTTGTGAGGACCTTTGTTAAATAGGGTGTCAGAAAGAAGGTAAAGGGCACCTGATTCAACTGCAACAGTAACTTTAAGAACATCCTCTTCTGTAATGTATTGCTCGTCACAAGAGTACAGTAGAAGTTTTTCAAGTTCGTTTTTAAAGTGATTGTAATCCTTCCCAACCAAAGACAAAAATAGATTTGCAGTATGTTTGTCCATGTACTTGTTGTTTTCTTTAAGCTTGATAATTAATTCAGATTCAAAAAAGTCTTCTTGCCTTTTTCCGAGGAATGGAACTATGGCTCCTTTCTCAAAAGCATACTTATAAACAGGGTGGGTTTCAGACATTTCACTTGCAATAAAAAACCAACTAAATACATTAGGAAAGTTTTTTAAAGAATTAACGAGAGTTTCTCCTTTTTTTTCTGGAAGGTTTTCTCCTCCTAATATTAAATAAACTTTTCTTATTCCAAACAAACTTTCTTGCATTCCCCGTGAAGACAGAAATTCTTTAAGTTCGTCTTTATTTTTAAGGTCGTAAGTCTCTACTATAGCTCCTTGAGTTTTTAATACATCAAGTACTTGTTTGGCTTTTTGTTTACAGAATTCTTCCTCACCCACGAACAGGTATATGGGAGCTATTCTTCCTTGTTTAGCAAGGTTAACGAGTTTTCCAAGTTGTAAAGGCGTAAAAACAGGCATGATTAGTTTGTTTCAGGTAACTGTTCTTTTTTGATAACCCTTATAAGGTTAGTTGAACCAGGTTTAGCAACTGGGTATCCCATAGTTAACACTATAATATCTTCTTTTCGTACTAAAAAGCCTTTTTCAACAGCTTTTTCAATAAAAATTTTAACCATTTTTTCTGGAGGTAACTTTTCGTCAAAGATAAAAAACGGTTCAACTCCCCAAACGATTGCAAGTCTTCTCCAAACTTCTTCGTCATATACATTGGCAAGAATAGGGGCTTTGGGTCTAAACTTAGATACTCTTATTGCAGAGCTACCAGTTTTAGTGAATACTGCAATAGCTTTTGCCCCAAGCTCTTCAGCGAGGATACAACTGCTGTGGGGAATGGCAAATTCGTGATCAATGTCTTTGTGTGGTTTAGAAAGATAGGGATAAACTGTTTCAGCTTCTTCAATTGCACGAGCCATCATTTTTACAGCTTCTATAGGATATCTTCCTACTGCTGTTTCGTCTGAAAGCATGAGTGCGTCAGCTCCGTCTAAAACTGCATTGGCTATGTCTGAAATGTCTGCTCTCGTAGGAGAAATAGAGTTTATCATAGAAGTGAGCATCTGGGTAGCAATAATAACGGGTTTTCCTTTACTTCTTGCAAGTTTAGTAAGTTTTTTTTGTACAATTGGAACTTTTTCTATGGGCAATTCAACTCCTAAGTCACCTCTTGCAATCATTAATCCGTCAGCAACTTCAATAATTTCTTCAATGTTTTTGACAGCTTGTTGTGTTTCTATTTTAGCAAAAACTGGTTGAGTTCCTCCTAATTTTTTAAGAGCGCTTTTACACTCAAGCACATCCTCAGCTTTTTTAACGAACGAAAGAGCTACAAGGTCAACTCCGTGCTTTACTCCAAACTCAAGGTCTTTTTTGTCCTTTGCAGTAAAAGAAGGTATAGACAATTCAACTCCAGGAAAGTTGACTCCTTTGCGAGAAGATACTACTCCACCTTGAATAACCTGAGTAACCACTTTGTCTTTTTCAACCTTAACGACTTTTACCTTTATCAAGCCGTCTGCTATGTAAATTAGGTCTCCTTCTTTTAAGTCTTTAAGAATTTCTGGTTCTTCAAGATACACCTTGCCGACATTTTCTTTTTTAGTTGCTTCAATTGGCTCTGCGTAAAATTCCAGATACTCACCTTGATGTAATGCAAAAGGAGTACTTACGATGCCTATCCTTATTTTAGGTCCAGAAAGATCCTGTAAAATTGCAATTGGTAGGTTTAAGTCCTTAGACACACTTCTTACGGTTTTTATGTTTTTTAAGTGATATTCGTGGTCTCCGTGAGAAAAGTTCAACCTAAATACATTAACACCTGAAAGAATCATGTTTTTTATAACTTCTGCTTCCTGAGATGCTGGACCAATAGTAGCTACGATTTTAGTTTTCCTCATTTTAAATTCTTCCTACGAATGGTTGGTTTTTAAGCATTTCTTTAAACTTATCTTTTGGTAAAGGTGGAGCAAAGTAAAATCCTTGCATATAATCAATTCCGAGCTTTCTTAATTGTATCACTTGGTCTTCCTGTTCAACCCCTTCGGCAAGGGTTTTGATCCCTAATTTTTTAGCAAGGTTTATAATAGTAGTAGTTATATAACAAGTTTTTTCGTCTTCAAGTAGAAGGTCTATAAAACTTTTGTCTATTTTAACTATGTCTATTGGGAAGTCCTTAAGGTAGTTTAAAGCAGAGTAACCAGTTCCAAAGTCGTCAAGAGCGACTTTAATTCTGTAGAACTTTAAAAGTTTAAGTACTTTTCTAAACCTTTCAACATTTTTAGCAAGGCTTCTTTCTGTTATTTCTATAATTAAGTAAGCTGGAAGTCGGTTAAGATAGTCTTCGTACTTTGAAATCATGTCAAAAATTTGAGAAGATTCAAAGGTTTTTGGAGATATGTTAATAGATATAGGAACTTTCCACTCCAAGATGTTTTTTAAGTTTTGATAGAAAGTAATATCTTCAAACTCTTTTAGGTACGGGCTGTTTTCAAGGTGTTCTATAAATTCAAGGGGTGGTATTATTTTATCGTGCTCAAGTATCCTAACGAGTGCTTCACATCCTACGATTTTCAGCGTTTTAGCCTCTACATAAGGCTGATAATAAAACACGAAGAGTTCTTCATTAAGTGCTTTTCTGATTAATAAGTCAACTTGAAAGGTTCTTTCAGCCTCTTTTTCTGCTGAAGGATGATATATTTCTATAGTATTAAGTCCTTTTTTGCGAATTTCTGCAAGAAGAATGTTTGCTTTTTTCCAAAGCTCCTCAAATTCTTTACCGTGGTCTGGAAACAAAACCACGCTTCCCTTAAAATCAACTAATATTTTCTTTTCGTTTATTCTTAAAGGATAAAACAGAATTTTTCTCAAGTCTTCTAAAAAAGCTTTGATGTTTTCTTTAGTAATGTTTATTACATACATACTAAAGGTATCACCTTCAGGTCTTCCAACTATCCCTTTTTTTTCACAAAGTTTTTTTAATCTTTCTGCTATTTCTTGCAAACACTTATCTCCTATTTCTATTCCATAAAAGTGATTAATGTAGGAGAAGTTGTAAATGTCAATTAAAATCAGAGCCCCTGGTTTGTTTTGAACTTTTAACAATTCTTTTGTTTTTTGAGAAAATCCTTGATAATTTAAAAGTCCGGTAAGGGAGTCGTACTTTTCAAGTCTTTCTTTTTCTTGTTCAAATAGTAACTCTTTGTAAAAGTCTTTTGCCCATATTATGAGTTTTTCTACTCCTCCTGGGAGTGAAAGATAAGTGATTCTTACTTCAAGAGGTATTTGTTTTTTTTCCGAAGTAAACAAACAAACTCGTTTTATTTCTTGTCCAGACTCTTTTAGTAACTTTAAAGTACTTTTTGGAATGTTTAAAAGATCGTAACAATTGAGGGTTTTCCAGTCTTTGTCTATCTCAAACAAAGCTATCCCGTAGGGATTTATGTACTGGATCGTACCGTCAGGGTCTGCTACGATGAGTACTTCCTTGGTTTTTCTAACGAAGTTAGTAATTATTAAGTCGTTTTGAACGAGCTCTATTTTTTTAAGAGCAAAAGAAAGGTCTCTTTGTAATTCTTCAAGAACATCCGTGTATCCTTCAAAAAAGAAAGAAGGAGACTCGCTCCACAAGGATATAATAGTTTCTACTTTGTTTTCCTTAAGGATAGGAATCACGCACAAAGACCGAATTCCTGCTTCGTAGGCTTTTCGTTTAAAGTCCTCTGGAAGATAAGGATATTCTAAAATGTCTTCTACTACTTTTATTTCTTTAGTTCTAACAGCTTCTATACACGGAAGGTTTTCGTTTTTAAAACTTAATATTTCTGCCTCTCTTTTTAACAAAGTTTCTAAGTTAGAAAAGAGTTCAGGTGGATAATAATGCGTTAACTTTAGTCTTTTTTTATCGTAAAGAACCTTACCTATCCAAGCACCTTTTAGTTCTAATTCTTCTACAAGGGGTGGTAAAATTTTTCTATAAACTTCTTCTTCAGAAGTAGAAAAAATTAAAATTTGGTTTATTTCTTTTAATACTTTGTACAATTGCTCAATTCTTTTTTCTGAGGTTATGTCAATTATCAATATAAGCCCTGAAAACTTACCATTGTAGATTACTGATGTAGAGTACAAATAGGCGTAAATCTTTTTATTATTTTTACCTTTAAGAACGACATTTTTGTAATCTTTTATAAATAATTCTCCTTTTAAGCTCTTTTGAATGTCTTCTTTAAACTTTAACTTAAAGTCTTTGTGATAAAAAATGTCTTCAGGAGAAAGCTTTAAGAGTTCTTCCTTTTCGTAACCAAGAAGCTTACACAAAACCTCGTTTGCACACGCAAACTTTTCTTGATAAATACCTACACCAAAGTAAGGAGACTTTAAAAGTGAGTCTCCTATGACTCCTTTTTCCCAAAAGTTAAAAATGTACCTACTTAAACAAGTAAAAGTAAAAATACTAATTCTTTCCCACAAAGAGACCTCTATTATTCTTTTTGCTCCAAAACTTTGAACAATCTCGTCTGGTAGAGACAAAAACGCGTTCTTTACTTCAGGAAGTTCGTTTATTAATTTTTGAGAAAGCATGAAGTAATATCTTCTTCGTGCTACTATAGGAGTTTTGTAAAAAGTTTCTTCTGAATTTTTAATAGCGTCTTCCAAAACTATAACTAAGTCTGCGTCTCCTTGTTTTAATTTGTTCAGTAGTTCTTTAAAGGAGTCCGAGGTGAAAATTCTTAAAGAATTAAAATCCAGGTCAAATTGAAGTTTTAGAGGAATTATCATTCCGTAATAGGACGGATGGGAGTGAATTCCCAGTTTTATAATTTTTTTGTTTTTAATTGAGTCCAAAGGAGAAGTGGATACCAAAAAGTATTGAGATTCCTTAGGATGTTCAAACCTGAACAAAGGAAGAAAATTTTTGTTAAAGAACATGTAAATACCCTTGGGAAACGGAGCGTAAAAGATATCAAAGTCTATGTCTTTAAAAGATTTCAGTTCTTGTTCCTGAGCCTCTACGAAAACGAGATCAATTGGCACATTGAGTCTGTCTTGAAGGTAGTCTTTTAAAAGAATCCAAGCAGGTTCTTTATCTTTTTGGCAGGCACAAACGCCTAATTTTAATTTCATTATTTAAATTTTAAAATACCTCTTAACAAAAGTCAATAATTTTACTTTTTATAGAGTTATAATTAAAATTTTAATCCCTTTTTAAACTTGTAAAACTCTAAAAAGTATGCTAATTTTTAGAAAAAACTCTGGGTGGGTGTTATGTTTGAAGGGCTTAGTGAAAGGCTTGAAAATGCGTTAGAGAAGTTTAAAGATAAAGGAAAACTTAGTGAAGACGACATAAAAAAGGGTTTAAGAGAAATAAAACTTGCTCTTCTTGAGGCAGATGTTAACTACAAAGTCGTTAAAAACTTCATTAAAAGGGTTGAAGAAAGGGCTTTATCTTCAGAGGTAATAGAGAGTTTAACCCCATTTCAACAGCTCGTTAAAATAGTATATGAAGAGCTCGTAAAGACCCTTGGAGGAGAGGCTAAAGGTCTTGACCTTGGTGGACAGAGACCTGCTAAGATTTTACTCGCAGGACTTCAGGGTTCTGGAAAAACGACCACAGCAGCAAAGCTTGCCTTGTTTTTAAAGAAAAAAGGCTACAATCCTTTGCTCGTTTCTGCAGACATTTACAGACCAGCAGCTATAAAACAATTAAAGGTTCTTGCTGAAAAAATAGGAGTTCCTTTTTACGAAGCTGATCCGTCTCAAAAGCCGGTTGAGATCGTTTCAAAGGCTATTGAAATGGCAAAGGACATGGGAAGGGACATCGTGATAATTGACACGGCTGGGCGTCTGCACATAGACGAGGCTTTGATGGAGGAGCTCGTTGAGCTAAAGCAGACTTTTAATCCCTCTGAGGTATTGCTGGTTGCAGACGCAATGATGGGTCAGGACGCAGTTAATGTTGCAAAGACATTTAACGAAAGGGTAGGGGTTACTGGGATAGTTCTTACCAAGGTTGAAGGAGACGCAAGAGGAGGAGCTGCACTTTCCATAAAAGAAATTACTGGATGTCCTATAAAGTTTCTCGGTGTAGGAGAAAAGGTAGAAGCTCTTGAGGTATTTTATCCTGAGAGACTCGCGGGCAGAATACTCGGAATGGGTGACATTTTAACTCTTATAGAAAAGGCTCAAGAGGCATTTGACCTTAAAAAGGCAAAAGAGCTTGAGAAGAAAATTAAAAAGCTTCAATTTGACCTTGAGGATTTGAGAGAACAGCTAAGACAGATGAGAAAACTCGGAACAGTAAAGGAGATTCTTGAGTTTTTGCCTGGTATAGGAAGAAAGCTTGGAGAGCTTGACTTTGACGAAAAAGAACTAATAAAGATGGAAGCAATCATAAATTCTATGACGAAAGAAGAAAGGAGAAATCCAAAGATAATAAATGCAAGTCGCAAGAGAAGAATAGCAAGGGGAAGTGGAACCACGGTTCAGGATGTTAACAAGCTTTTAAAAAGTTACGAAGAGATGAAGAAACTCTTAAAACACATGCGTAAACCTGGTAGGATGCAGAGCTTTTTAAGAAGGTTCTTAGGCATGTAATTTAGAATTTTTTTCAATATTTTTTATTGTCAAAAAGAGAAGAGGTGGTAAAATAGTAAAGCCGTAAAATCTTTACAAGGAGGGAGGTTGAAGTGCCAGTTAGAATAAGACTTATGAGGTTTGGTAGGAGGAAGAGACCTTTTTACAGGGTGGTTGCAGCAGATTCTCGTGCTCCAAGAGACGGTAAGTTTTTGGAAATTTTGGGGTATTACGACCCATTAAAAGAACCTTACGAATTTAAAGTAGATGTTGATAAAGTTAAGAAGTGGCTTGAAAGGGGGGCGGAGCCTACGGAGACGGTTAGAGCCTTGCTAAGGAAAATAGGAATAAAAGTTAACAGGAAGGCTTAAAACGACTCTTTAAAGGGGGTAGAGATGAGCAAGCTTAAGGATCTGGTAGAGCACATTGCTAAAGTCCTCGTTGATAATCCTGATGCTGTTCAAATTAACGAAATAGAAGGGGAACAAACCTCTGTTATTGAATTAAAAGTAGCAAAAGAAGACCTTGGAAAAATTATAGGAAAAGAAGGAAGAACAGCAAAGGCAATTAGAACTATTTTAGGAGCTGCAGGAAGCAAGCTTCGTAAAAGAGTAGTTCTTGAAATAATTGAATAGTGCTTGTTGCAGTAGGCAAACTTGTTGCTACCCACGGGCTTAAAGGGGAGCTTAAGTTTGCTCCCTATGTTTTTTCCTTAGAAGTTTTTTTTGAAGTAAAAAAGTTTTACCTGTCTAAGGATAAAAAGTCTTTTCTTGAAGTAGAAAACATTCGGCAAGGTCCTGGTATAGGTATTCTTCTCGTTAAGTTTAAAGGGGTTAACTTTGAAGAGGCAGAAAATCTGGTTAATTCAACCCTTTACATGGATCTAAACGATCTGCCAGCTCTGTCAGAAGAAGAGTATTACTTTCACGAAGTAATAGGAGCAGAAGTAATTGACCCCTCTGGAAAAAACTGGGGTAAGGTAAAAGGAATTATGCCTGTTGGAGAATACGATTTGCTTTTAGTAGAAGATAAAGACAAAAGAGAATTTTACATACCTTTGGTTGAGGATTATGTTTCGGAAATAGACACTAAAGAAAAACGCGTTCTCGTAAAGGACATTTCTGCCTTGGTTGAGGCACAGAGATGAAAATACACATCCTAACGATTTTTCCAGAATACTTTGAAAGCCCTTTGAAAGTTGGGCTTCTTGGAAAGGCAATAGAAAAAGAACTTATCAAGGTAAACATTTTAAACCTAAGGGATTACACCTTGGACAAACATAGAGTGATAGACGACGAGCCTTTTGGTGGTGGAGAAGGAATGGTCTTTAAACCAGAACCCATTTACAGAGCAATACTTGATGTAAAAAGCAAAAATCCTGATACCTGCGTAGTTTACCTTTCTCCAAAAGGTAAATTGTTTAATCAAAAACTTGCAGAGGAGTTAGCTAAAAAGGAGTCTTTACTTTTTATTTGTGGAAGGTACGAGGGTATTGATCAAAGGATTGTAGATTATTTTATAGACGAAGAGATATCTATTGGAGACTATGTAGTTTTTGGAGGTGAGGTTGCAAGCCTCGTTATTCTTGAGACACTGGCAAGACTCGTTCCAGGAGTCGTGGGGACTAAGGACTCCGTAGAAAAAGAGTCTTTTACTTGTGGGCTTTTAAAGCACTCCTGTTACACGAGACCGAGAAATTTTCTGGGATATAAAGTACCAGAAGTTTTAACGAGCGGGGATCACAAGAGAATAGATAGTTTTAGGAAAAAGGAATCCATAGAGTTAACCGTAAAAAGAAGACCAGAGTTACTTAAAGAGGCTAATCTTAACGAAGAAGAAAAGAAGTACCTAAGAGAGGTTTTAGAAAAGCAGAGGTTTTACTTATTTTTGTTGCACTATCCAGTTTATAATAAAAATAGAGATGTTATTGCTTCTGCTACTGCAAATTTTGACTTGCACGACCTTGCAAGACTTGCCAGAACTTACGACCTTGCTGGAGTCTATATAATTCAACCTCTTGAGGATCAAAGAGAGCTTATTTTAAACTTAAAACACTACTGGACGAAAGGTAAAGGAGCAATTTACAATCCACTGCGTAAAGAGGCTATAGAACTTATAGAGGTTTTTACCTCTTTTGAAGAGGCTGTAAGTGCTGTTGAGGCTAAGGAAGGTAAGTCTCCAATATTAATAAGTACGGATGCCTCTCCGAAAAGAAAGTACATTTCTTGTGAGATGGTAAGAGAGCTTCTTTGGGAAAAACCAGTGGTATTAGTTCTTGGGACTGCCTGGGGGCTTTGTGAAGAGGTTCTTGACAGGTGTGATTACTTCGTTGAGCCTATTTGGGGAAGGCTTGATCCGTACAATCACTTATCAGTTCGTTCTGCAGGTGCTATTTTCGTTGAAAAAATTTTGGGAATCTATAGTTTTTGTAAAAAATCCCTGTAGCAAAATTTAGAAAGTTAGTTTATAATACCAACTGTTACTAAGGTTTAAAACTTAAGTAGTAGCATTTTTACAATATTAGAATGAGATTAAGCCAAAAGCTTTTTATATCTGCACTTATTGCCCATCTTGGGCTTATTACGCTTTTTGCCATAATTTTTCCGTTTTACTTTTCAAGTTGTTTAAAACACCATTACTTTTCACACTTAAAAGAAAAGTCGCGGGTTATTTTTCACAGTATTTACGAAGGGCTTAAAAAAGGGTGGACGAGGAAAGACATTGAAGAGCTTTTAAATAAGTATCACGAAGAGGGAATGAATGTTAAAATTTTTAATGTTAAAGAAATTAAAAAGGTACTAAAAGAGGTTCCTGAGCTAAAGAACAAAGAAGAAACTATAGTGAAGGGAAAAGAGTATGTTTTTAGATATTTTTACTTACTTAAAGCCAAGAAAGAGTGTTTAACATGCCACACTAAATTAAAGCCAGGGGATGTTCTGGGAATTCTTGAAATAGATGTTAACTATTCTAAGGAAATGGACTTCGTAAGAAGTGTTATTATAGCGTTTTTTGCAATCGTTGCCATATTTTTACTTCTTGAGACTTACATTATAGGATATCTTCAAGGAAGAAAGATTACGAAAACTCTTCTTAGACTTAAAGAACACATAGAAAGTGCAAGGACTTTTACGGAGTTAATCTTAGCAGAAAGAAATTTGAAAAAGGCTCGTACTGGAATTACGGAAATTGATTACTTGTACGAAGAAATAGCAAAAGTTTTTCAAAAGATGAAAGACCTGGCAGTGGATAAAGAGATATTAAAACTGGAAATAAAACTTCTTGAAAAAATCATTCTTACTTCTGAATTTATAAGAGACTGGAAGTATTACATTCAAAACTTAATAAAAGAGATTTACGAAATAGTAGAAATTTCCGTGGTATATACTTTATTTTTTATAGAAAAAGAGGTTTACGACGCAGAAGTTTTTTGGATAAAAAATCCTTCTGAAAAGTTTAAAAAGTTCGTGGAAGAAGTTATAAAACAGGAGGTTTACAAGAGGTTTGACATAAGCGTATTAAATTTTAGTCATCATGTAATTTACGAGAAGGAGACATACGACATAGACGAAGAAGAAGGATTGTACTTTAAGACGAAGAGTATAATACTTGACACACCAAGAATAGGAGGGATTACAGGAGTTGGATACAGTTACGACGAACTTTTGACTACAAAAGAGATCGCTCTTGAGGCAATTCTTACATCACTTCTAAATGTAATAGGTTCTGTAAAAGCCATAAACAAGCACATGAAAGAGGTTGAGTACTACGCAACGAGGGATCCACTAACAGGGCTTTACAATCAAAGAGTTTTTTGGGAACTAATGCAATACGAGATTGAAAGAGCTTTTAGGTACAATTACAAGTTTTCTCTTATGGTAATAGACATAGACAACTTTAAGTTGATAAACGATACTTACGGACACACTTTTGGAGACAGGTACTTACAGGAGGTTGCTAATGTTTTAAGGGAAAGCGTAAGAAAAGGAGACATAATTGCGAGGTACGGAGGAGATGAATTCGTAATTATATTACCTATGGCAGATCAAGAGCAAGCTTATTCTACTGCTTTAAGAATAAGGGATAACTTTTCTAAATTTTCACTTCAAGCACCTGACGGAAGGCAAGTAAGAATTACGGTATCTATTGGAATAGCAGTTTTTCCAGATCACGGAAAGTCTGCAAAAGAGCTTTTTATGATAGCAGATACATTACTTTACAAAGCAAAAAGAGAAGGAAAAAATACTATTATAGTCTCTTCTCCAGAGGATCTTCTCTCTGTACAGCAGGAAATTGCAGAGATGAACTTTCTCGTACAATCAGCTATTGCCGAAGACAAAATAATTCCTTATTATCAGCCAATTTTTGATGTAGAGAATAAAGAAGTATTTGGATACGAAGTTTTAATGAGAATTCAAACAGAAGAGGAGATCGTTCCTGCTGCAAAGTTTATAGCTCACGCAGAGACTCTGGGGCTTATTCACAAAATGGATCAAATCTTAATGGAAAAAGCCCTTGAATACGCAGAAAAAGAAAAATTTAGAGGTTACTTATTTTTTAACCTTTCTCCAAAAGTAATAATAATTCCGGAATTTTTTCAAAACCTCGCAAATTTAGTAAATAGGTACAACATTTCTCCTTCTCAGATTATATTTGAGATTACGGAAAGAGAAACCGTTAAAAACTTAAGAGTTTTGGAGGAGCTTATAAGAATCTTACAAAGTTATGGATTTAAGTTTTGTATAGACGACTTTGGAGCAGGTTTTGCGTCTTATCAATACATTAAGCACTTTTTAGTAGATTTCGTAAAAATTGAAGGGGAGTTCGTGCTTGGACTTGAAAAAGATTCAAGAATAGACAAAGCAGTTATAGAAAGTGTGGTTGCATTTTGTAAAAGTTTAAAGATAAAAATGATTGCTGAATTTGTGGAAAGTGAGAAGATATTAAGGATTATAGAGAAGATGGGAATAGAATACGCTCAGGGATATTACATAGGAAAACCTGCTCCAAAATTTTTAAAAAAGGATCTTAAAGACATTTGACAAAAAATTTAAAGGTATTATTATTTTAAAAAAGGGGATAAAAAAGACCTAAAGGAGGGATGAATTATGCCGATAAATAATATAAAAAATACACCTGGGGTGATGTACATGAAAATAAACGAGCTGGGGGGAAAGAATACAGAGGAGGTTAGAGGCGCAAGACAGAATAGAAGAGAGGTAGCAGGAGCAAGAGAAGCTGGTGGTGCACAGGTGCAGAATAGAGTTCAAGCTCGCGTAAGAACGAGAGAAGTCGTAAGATTTCAGGCAAGAAACATGGTTGAAAATGCAGTAAATAGAGCAGTAAACATGCCAGAAGTTAGAGAGGAAAGAGTTGCTCAAATAAAACAGCAGGTTCAGGCAGGCACTTATAATGTTTCCAATAGAGAAATTGCAAGGGCTATGATAGGAAACTTACTTAACGAGATTGCTTAAGATTTTTTCTATTATTGCAGTAGTTGAAATTTGGTAAGTAAATCTTATCCTTTCTACTTTTCCTCCATAGCTTTTAACGAAGTCTGCTCCAACTATCTTGTCTTCTTCCCAATCTGCTCCTTTTACGAGGATGTCAGGTCTAAGCTCTTTTATTAATTTTTCAGGGGTTTCTTCTTCAAAAATCACTATATAATCCACGCACTCAAGGGCAGATAATACCTGTGCTCTGAATACTTCAGGATTAACTGGTCTGTGTTTTCCTTTTATTTTTTTTACGGAGCTGTCGCTGTTAAGTCCTACTACTAAGAAGTCTCCTAATTTTCTTGCCTTTTGTAAGTAGTCAACATGCCCTGCGTGAAGTATGTCAAAACAACCATTAGTAAAGACAAAAGTCTGCCCTTTTTTTCTACGATTTTCAATTATGCGTTTTAGTTCTTCAAGGGTTTTAACTTTATTTGGATAAAGTTTCAAAAAAGGAGACCTTATTGGATAAGGTAATTGAGGTACTTCTGAGCTTATTTGAGCGTATAAAGTACATTCCTCGTCTTTAGCACACTTTATTGTGTCTCCTTCAGGGGAAACTATTTTTGAAAATCCCAGTGCATTAACCCCAGCAACGAAGAATCTGTTTTCTATTGCTCTTGCAGATAACAAAGCATCCCAATGAGAAATTCTTGAAACAGGCCATTGAGCTATTACCAAAACGAGATTTACACCTTGTTTAAAAAATTCCCTAAAAATTTCAGGTGCCCTTAGTTCAAAACACAAAATAACACCTATTTTGAAATTTTTAAATTTAAAAATTTTACGAGTGATACCCGGTGTAAACTGGTCGTCAACCCCAGGAAACAATAGATACTTCTCAGCAATAACTTCTATGTTTTCCTTAGAGACTAAGTAAGCAGAATTATAAATTTCTTTTTCTTTAAATAAAGGAGCTCCGATTACGAGAATTTGCTCTGGTTTTAAAGCCTTTTGAAATTCTTTAAGGTGTTCATCTATAAATTCTTGAGTTATTTGGCAAGAAGAAGGTAAAGGTTCAAGTTTGTAGCCTGTAAGTGCAAGTTCTGGAAGAACCAGAAGCTCTGCATCTGAATTTTGGATAAACTTAAGAATTTTTTCTGCATTTTTGTAAATGATCTCGTGAGTTTTTAATTGAAACAATTCCAATTTTAGCATGTTTATACCCTTTCCTTTAACCAAATCAAGGCTCTTTCAAACTTTTCAATCGCTAAGAGAACTTCTACTTTTTTCATAAAAACTTCACCAGTTTAAGCTTTTTCGTATTATGTAATAATAGTGCAATAAAATCAAAAGTCAAACTTAATTCTCACTTTGTCTTTTTTTGAGACAACTTGGGATTTAAAATTTCTTGGAGACTCTCTCCAAAAAGAGTAAAAGCAAGGACTGTAATGAGTATAGCTACTCCAGGGAAAACCGAAAGCCACCACGCAACCCCAAGAGTGTCTTTACCTTCAATAAGCATGTTACCCCAGGAAGGAATAGGAGGCTGAACACCTATTCCAAGAAAAGAAAGCGCTGACTCTATTAAAATTGCCTGCCCAAAACCAAGAGAAGCAGACACTAATATCGGTGGAAGTGCATTTGGAATGAGGTGATAAAGTATTATTCTTAAAGCTCCTGCTCCGTAAAGTTTTGCAGCTTTTACGAAGTCTCTTTCTTTTAAAGAAAGAATTTCAGCTCTTACGAGTCTTGCAACTCCCATCCAGCTCGTAACACCTATAACTACCATTATCGTTAAAATAGAAGGCTCAAGATACGCAATCACTGCAAGAATCAAAAATATCGTCGGAAAACAAAGCATAGTGTCTATAAATCTGCATATCACTTGATCAATAATTCCTCCAAAGTATCCTGCAATTGCTCCAATAAAAGTTCCTATCAAAATTGAAATTCCAACAGCTACGACGCTTACTTCAAGAGATATCCTGCAACCATAAATAATTCTACTTAAAACATCCCTTCCAAGGAGATCAGTTCCTAAAGGATGGGATAAAGAAGGAGGCTGTAGAATCTCGTTAACATTGATTTTAAAAGGATCGTAAGGAGCTATGTAAGGTGCAAAAATCGCAAGAACTATAAGTCCTAAAATAACGAAAAAACACACACAAGCCACTCTGTGAGTAAGTATCCTGTAAAAAAAGTCTTTCATGTTACTTGTTTTCCATTTTTATTCTTGGATCTGCTATGCAATAACAAATGTCAGCAAGGAAGTTCCCTAAGAGTGTTAGCACTGCAACTATCAAAAGATTTGCCATTATTACCGGATAATCCCTTGCCATAACTGCTTGCCACATGAGCTGTCCAACTCCTGGTATTCCAAATATGGTTTCAAATATAACGCTTCCTCCAACGAGTCCTGGAACAGACAATCCAAGTATGGTAATAAGTGGAAGTAAAGCGTTTCTTAATGCGTGTTTGTATAATATCCTTTTTTCTGGAAGCCCTTTTATTCTTGCAAACAGGATGTAGTCTGAGGATAATACCTCAAGCATGGAGTTTCTTATGTACCTTGAAATTCCAGCTATTCCACCAAAGGTTGCTACGCAAAGAGGAGCAATGAGGTGTTTTGCCCAGTCTAAGATTTTTTGCCAAAGACTCATTTGTTCGTAACCAACCGTTGAGTGAAGTCCTGAGATGGGTATGAGGTGTAGTTTTACTCCAAATATCATTAAAAGAATTATTGCAAACCAAAAGTTTGGCATTGCATAACCAATAAAAACGATAACCGTTATTATTCTTTCAATAAATGTATTAGCCTTCACTGCACAGTAAACACCTATGGGAATACTTACCAAAAGAATAATTATCATGGACACCACATTGATAAAAAGGGTAATTGGAAGTCTTTCTTTAATTTTGTCCCAAACTGGTCTGTGATCAGGAGCAAGGGAATAACCAAAGTCAAGGTGTACTATGCCTTTTAGCCACCTCCAGTATTGCACATACAAAGGTTTGTCAAGTCCGTACATCTTTATTAACTGCTTTCTGTATTCAGGACTAATTTTTGGATTAAAGGTGGACACGGGTCCACCAGGAGCAAGGTGTATTATAGAGAAACTAATAACGGTTATTCCAAACAAAGTAACGAGAAAAACTAAAATTCTTTTTAAAATTACTCCAAACATGTGAGTAACAAACCAGACTTTCTTTCTGCCTCAGATGCCTTTAAGTAAAGAGGTCTTAATTCACTTGCAGAAACAAAGGCTTTTTCTTTATAAAGCCTATACTTTAAGTACCCGATTTTTGCAGTAATTTCAGGACTTAAACTTATCAATTCTTCAGGAAGAATCAAGTCCTTTTTGACTTCTTTAAAGTATTTACGAAAGAGTTCAGGGGTTTCACTTAGGAAAATAGCAGTTTTTTCAATGCTTTTAACGAGTTCCTTGGCTTTTTCTACCTTGAGTAAACAGGGTTTTAACTCTGGAATTAATTTATCTTTTTCCCAGTGATAAATTCCTATAAATACTTCACCTCCATAAGCATTTATAACGCAAACGAGCTCGTGAGGACATCCCACGAATCGTCCTGCCAGTACCTCAAGGCTACTAACAGGAATGACTTTTAATTCAGGACTTTCTAAACAAAAGGCTTTTACAACAGAAAGACCAATCCTTAAGCCTGTAAAACTTCCAGGACCAACATCTACTACTATAAAATCTAACTTCCCAAGACTAAAGTTTTCGTAATCTCTTAAATACTCAAGAGCAGAAAATAGCTTTTTAGAGTAGGATTCTCTGGAACCAAAGCTTATACTACAAAGGGGCTTTTCTTTAAAAAGACAAACCCCTCCAGACTTACCAGAGGTTTCTATACTCAGAATTAAGGGTGCTTCCATCCGCTTAAAAGTTTTATTATGTCGTTGTAAAATACCGCGATCATAAGGGCTATGAGAATTACTATTCCTATTTTTAAAATAAGTTCAAGAGTTTTTAAAGAGATAGGTCTTCCTCTTATGGCTTCTACTAAGTAAATAACAAGGTGCCCTCCGTCAAGCATAGGAATTGGAAGAAGATTAATAATACCGAGGTTTATTGATAAAAACGCAGTAAAAGAAAGAAGGGGTAAGAGTCCGTATTGAACATTTTGTCCTATCATTTTTCCAATGGTTATGGGTCCACCAAGAGTTGAAAAAGGTAGCTCTCCAAGAACGAGTTTTACAACTGCAACAAGGGTAAGGTATGTAATGTCCCATACTTTTTTAACTGCCAAAACGAATGCTTTTACTACCCCGTACTTTTTGTGAATAAAAGTAGGCTTAGCTGTAATTCCTATGTAGGGAATTTTCGTTTTTTTCCTAAAAATGTTGTAACCTTCTCTGTAAGCTGGATGGATTACCACAGTAAAAATTTTGCCGTCTCTTTTTATCTTAAGAGTAACTTCCTTTAACTCAGTGTGTTCTCTTAGGTAAAGAACCAGGCTTTCAAAGGAGTGAACCCTTTTTCCGTTTATAGCAAGTATTTCGTCACCTGGTTTTAATCCAGCTTTTTGAGCAGGTGTATTTGGCAACACCTTACCGACCTTTGGAGGAATTACATACACACCCGTGGTAGAAAACAGAATCCAGAAAACCAAAACAGGAAATACGAAGTTCATAAGAGGTCCTGCAAGAACTATGAGAGCCTTTTGCCAGACCTTTTTGTAATAAAAGGTTCTATCCTTGTCAGGAAGATTAGGAGCCTCTTCTGGATTTTCTCCGTATAGTTTGACATAACCTCCAAGAGGTACAAGAGACAGCCTGTATTCGGTTTCACCTCCTTTAATCCCAAATATCTTTGGTCCAAATCCAAGAGAAAAAATCTCAACCCTTACTCCCATCCACTTAGCTACTATAAAGTGTCCAAATTCGTGGATAAAAATCAGAATTCCTATAACTCCAATAGTTGCAAGAACAGTATAAACGAAGTGAATAAAATTAGCCTCCTGCGTCAATTACGACTCCTTTCAATGAGATTCCATGTAAAATTAACTACTTCTTTGTGAAGACTTAACAATTCCTCAATACTTTCAAGCTCACACTTAACTGGTTTAAAGTTTTCAATTAATTTTTGCAGATACTCTGGAATCTCCTTAAAACTTATCTTTCTACTTAAAAAAGCATCAACTACTACTTCGTCTCCTGCTTCAAGAATGAGGGGATAAATACCTCCTTTTTTTATTACCTCGTAAGCAAGTTTTAAGCAGGGAAATTTCTTTAAATCAGGGGCTTCAAAAATTAACTTGCCAATTTCTACGAGGTCAACCTCTTTTACTCCTATGTCAGACGGTCTTTCCGGATAAAACAAGGCATAAGCTATGGGAAGCCTCATGTCTGGATAACTCATGTGAAAAAAGTAACTTCCGTCTTTCATTTTAACTATTCCGTGAACCAGACTCTGAGGATGTATTACCACCTTTACTTTTTCAGGAGGCATGTTAAACAAAAAACAGGCTTCTATTACTTCAAAACCTTTGTTCATTAAAGTTGCAGAATCTACAGAGATTTTCGCTCCCATTTTCCAATTAGGATGAGCTATTGCCTGCTCAGGAGTGATTTCATCAAACTTTTCCAAAGGTAGTTTGTAAAATGGACCTCCTGATGCAGTAAGGATTATTTCTAAAACCTCGTGTTGTCTTCCTTCTAAAAGCTGAAATATAGAGGAATGCTCGCTGTCAACAGGAATTAAAAAACCTTTTCCTTCTTCTTGAGCAAGCTTTAAAAACTTTCCTCCAGCTATTATACTTTCTTTATTAGCTATTGCTACTCTTTTTCCGGTTTTAAGTCCGTAATAAGCAGGGATTATACCTTTTATACCCGATATTCCAACTACCAAGGTATCAACCTCTTCTAACATTGCACACTCTTTAAGTCCTTCGTCTCCCCACAATACACGAGCAGAATAACTAAGCTGGTCTTTAAGTCTTCGTGCGTGTTCTTCTGTTTCAACGACCAAGTAAGGAACTTTGAACTCTTCAGCAAACTTCAAAAGTTCTGAGATGTTTTTTTTGCAGGTTAAGACAACAGGTCTAAACCTGCTTTTGTGTCTTTTAAGAATGTCTAAGGCAGACTTACCAATAGATCCAGTTGCTCCAAATATACCTATGCCTTTCATTTAGACTACTTTTTCTCCGAGGCTTTTGAAGGCTTGGATTTTTCTTGAGTTTTTACCTCCTGTGGAGTCTTTTCAGACTTTTTAACCTTTTTAGCCTTTAAGTTTTCCTTTTTTAGTTCTGCTTTTGGTTTTTCAGAGTTTTTGGTTTTTTCAGGGATTACGGGTTTTGCTGGTTTAACTGGTGTTTTAGAGGTCGTTTCTGCTGGAGACTTAGGTGGTACGGGAATTGAAGAGGGTGGAGTTTCAGGAACCGGTATCTGTTTGGCTGGTGGCTTAACAGTTGGCACCTGAACTTGAGGTATTTTGTTTTTGTTAGTTATTAGTTTGGTCAAAAACAGGGAATTTATAAAAAAAAGCACTGTGAGTCCCATTATAACTTTGTTTAAAAAGCTCGTGGGACCCTCACCACCAAAAACGGTTTCAGCACCTCTAAAAACTGCTCCGTATTCAGAACCTTTAGTAACATTAACAAGCACGATTAAAATTATTAAAATCGCAAGAATTATCTGAAAGACCGTTAAAAAAGTTTCCATTTTTGCCTCCTGTCTGAACTTTTTATCTCATAGGAAATAAGCTTGCACCAGGTAAAGCACTAACTGGTTCTGTAAGAAGCATTTCTCCTTTTTGTATCCACTCTTTTAAAATTTGTGCAATTTTTCTTGCCTTTGGCAGGCTTGAAACCGGTGAAGTTGGCACCTCCTTACCCATTATGTTTATTTTCCCGCTCTTTAGCTCTGCATAACTAACTATTCCGTAGTTCCGCTTTATTCCATTTGGATAGTCGTAAGAGTAATCTATTACCTGAGTAAAAATGTCTTCGTCAGATAAACCAGCCCAAAATGCTACTTCTTCGTTTAAAATAGGTATTGGAATACCAAGCCCTACAGCCATAGAACATCCGTATCCTATGTGACTCGTTCCTACGAGAAACTCAGGACTCATTTCTTTTAGGTTTCCTATTACCATAAGCGTTGCAGCAGGTTCTATAGGTACTCCTTTCTCCGTTCTCTTAACCTGAGTTCTGTGTTGAGTACCAGCCCATATAATGTATCCTTTTGCTCCACCTAAGAAAATTCGCGTACCTATACCTATGGTTTTTAGGTAAGGATCTTTTAAAAGCGGAGACAAACACCCAGCTGTAGCGTAATTAGCATTTCCAAGATTTGGTTTTAATACTCCCATGTAAGTGTAAAGCATTTTATCAGAAAGATTAACAGCACAAGCGTAATTTTGATAGGCGTTTCTCGGATTGCATAAAACAGCATTTACAACGCTATCAATAGTGATTTCTGTTTCAAAGGTTTTTCTGGGATAACAATGCGTACCGTATCCAATTGCTCTTAAGTGAATTTTTCTTCCTGCTACGAGATCGTGAATTACATGTCCTCCACCATAAGGAAATTGTCCGGGAAAGACTTTATTAAGAGGATCGTCTTCTCTTGGTTCTGCTGCACCTATGTATATGTCAACTGCTGCAATTCCTGCATAGGCTGGAACATCGTTTAACCACACTCTATAAGCTTTTATAGTAGGAATTGAATGCCCAAAGTTTATAAAAGCTCCAGAAGAACACATAGGAGAAAAGGTTCCTGTGGTAACAACATCAACCTCTTTTGCAGCATTTACAGGTCCTGTTTCCTTTACGAGTTTACAAAATTCTTCAGCAGTTAAAACAACAGCTTCACCTTTTTCAATTTTTTTATTTATTTCTTCTAAGGTTTTTTTAACCTTAAATTCAGACATAAAAGCCTCCAGCTATTCAATAAAAGATATAACTCTGTGCCCTTGAGCCTCAAGCTCAGAGGCAATTCTATCAAGAGGAATTTTTTCAAGCCTTATCAGATAAACTTTGTCTCCGTCAATGTTTACATCCATTCCTATGGAAATTACCTTACCTCCACCTCTACGAATAATTTCAAGAACCTCGTCAAGATTCCCCTCCCGAGGAATTACATCAACTCTTGCAGAGGACCTGAGAAGTCCCATCAACTCAATAAAAGCCTCAAGTATGTCAGTAATAGTTATTATTCCAACGAGTCTTCCCTGATAAACCACAGGCAAACCACCAATCTTGTACCTATAAATAATTCTCGCAGCCTCGTCTATGTAAGTATCTGGCTCAATAGTAATAGGATTTAGAATCATAACCTCTTTTAAAGGCAGACTTAATTTGTCAGGATACAAATAAGGTCTTAAGTTGCTTTCAGTAACAAATCCAACCAATCTTTCGTTTTCAACTATAGGAAGGTGTCTTATGGAGTGTTTTTTCATTAATTGAATAGCTTCTTCTACTGTTTGTTCAGGAGAAGCCGTTATTACATCTCTTATCATCCAATCCTTGACTTTCATTTATCTCCCGCCTCTCGTATTTTTCTCACTATACCACAAAAAACGAAAACGGTCCACTAATTTGCCCTGCGACTTTGTATCTTTTCCCACCAGGCAAGATAATTCTTCGCAGCCTTTACTATGTCACCTCCAGCCTTTCTTACCTCTCTTTTAAACCTTCTCTTTTCTTTTTTTCCATCGTAAAAAATAGTTAATACTTTAAAGTCCTTTCCTTCTACAGTTTCTAAAAATTCCTTAAAAGCTTTAACAGTATTTCCAGTGCACCACTTTTTGTCCTCTCCAACCTTAACGAGAAGCCTCATCCTATCACCTCCTACCAGGTTTTAGGTGTGAAATTTTCGTCGTTAGCAATTTTAACTACACCTTCTTTAAACTTTAAGACGAAAAGACCATTTTTGTATGCAAATCTATTAGCTCCTTCCTCAAAGTCAATTCCAGCAATAGCTCCATAAACTCTGGTATCTTTGTACTTTGGAAAGAGTTTTTTGAAGTTACTCAATTTCTCAAAAAATTTTTTAACATCCTCAACCTTAACCTGGGTTTTAGCCTCAATAACAACTGCTTCGTTATCGTTTTCAAGGAGGGCATCAATTTCCATTAATTCGTTTCCGTCTTCGTCTTTTACCTTAATTCTTCTTGCAGACCTATTAACCTTTATACCTCTTTCGTTAAAGAGTTTGACAGAACCTGGTTCAACAAGAGCCTCAACCAGCTTTCCCCACTGACTCGTAAACAACCCAAGCACCTTGTTTATTTCTTTGCTAAGTTTTTTTATCTCTTCTCCTGTTTCTTTAAACTTTTCATCTGTCTCCTTAAACCTTTTGTCAGTCTCCTTCCACATTTTCTCCATTCTCCGATCAGTTTCCTTCCACATTTGCCAGACTTCTTTTATAATAGCCTTTATCTCATCAAGCTCCACCTCAACATTCCTTGCCATTAGATTTCCTCCGAAATTGAAAAAATCGGACAAGACTAAAATATACCAAAATTTTATAAAATTTCAAAAAAGCTCCTTAATTTCTAAGTAACTACAGTTTAACTCGGATGTCAATACCTTTTAAGGCATTTAAAATAAAACTTAAGCTATCAAATCCAGGATCTATTCTGTATCCGTTTAGTTCAAACCCAACTATACAATCCGGATACTTTACTCCGAGTTTAACTGGTATTCCTTCGTCTTTGCTAAAGAAGTCTTTTAAGTAGCTGAGGTTTTCTTCGTTTACCTCCTCTGCTGGAATGATTAATTCTACGCTCTCAGGCTGGAGTTTTTTAACATCCTGTATCTCAAATACATCCTCTGTTATAAGGGTTATGTTTTCCTCCTCTTTATCTACTTCAACTTTAAACCAGAGCATGTTTCCTTCTTTAAGAATTGACATCTTTTGCTTTAATAAGTCTGGAAAAACTATGGCTTTTACATGGGAATTTTCGTCTTCAAGCTTTAAAATAGCCATTTTATCTCCAGTTCTCGTGCTTTTAAGTTTTATTTCAGACACAAGAGCTACTAAAAGTGCTTTACTTCCGTCCTGAAGGTGTTTTATGTTCTCCAGGTCAACCTTGGTAAAGGCTTGTATCCAGGGTCTGTACTTTTTTAGAGGATGATCCGTTAGGAAAAATCCAAGAGCTTCTTTTTCAAAGTTAAGTTTTTCCTCAAGGCTCCACTCAGGAACATCCTCTAAGTTAAAGGTTGAGGCAACATTAAGCAGGCTTGCCTGCCCAAACAAAGAGGAAAACTTAGACTGCATGGAAACTGAAAGGATGGAGGGTAGGTTGTGAATAAGTTTGGCTCTGTTTGGTTCAAGAGAATCAAAAGCTCCAGCTTTTATAAGTGCTTCTATGGTTTTTTTGTTTACTTTCTTGGTATCTACTTTTTGACAAAAGTCAACGAAGTTCTTGTAAGGACGCTTTTTAATTATTTCATATACTGCTTCTTCTCCTACATTTTTTATTGCCTGAAGCCCAATTCTTATGCATCCGTTTTCTATAGAAAATCCTGCTTCACTTTTATTTATGTCTGGAGGCAAGATTCTAATTCCCATTTCACTACAAACAGAAAGATACTTACTAACTTCTTCGCTTTTGTTTGCTTCGTATGTAAGGATTGAAGCCATAAAGTAAATGGGATAGTGAGCTTTTAAGTAAGCAGTCTGAAAGGCAACCAGTGCGTAAGCTGCAGAATGACTCTTGTTGAATCCGTATCTTGCAAACTTTTCTATGAGGTCAAACACCTTTTTAGCGATGTCCTCTGGAATTCCCCTTTCTACAGATCTTGCTACGAATTCACCTTTTAAGCTTTCCATTAATTCTTTGTCTTTTTTTCCAACTGCTCTTCTTAAAAGATCTGCCTCTCCAAGGGTGTATCCAGCAAAAGCTCTTCCAATTTCCATTACCTGTTCCTGATAAACTATCACTCCGTAAGTCTCTTTTAATATAGGTTCAAGAAGAGGATGAAGGTATTCTGGCTCTCTTTTTCCGTGTTTTGTTTCAATGTATTGATCCACGAGTCCACTTTCAAGAGGTCCTGGTCTGTAGAGCGCAAGCACTGCTATTAAATCGTTAAAGTCTGAAGGTTTGAGTCTTCTCAATAAATCTTTCATTCCAGAAGATTCAAGTTGGAACACTCCGTCTGTTTCTCCTCTTCTCAAAAGCTCAAAGGTCTTTTCGTCGTCAAGGGGAATCTGATTTAAGTCAAGGTCAATACCTTCGTACTTTTTTATAAGCTTAAGAGTATTGTCTATAATTGTTAAAGTTTTTAGTCCAAGGAAGTCAAACTTTATTAATCCAACCTCTTCACAAGCCTTCATGTCAAACTGAACCAGGACTTCTCCCTCGTCTCCTTTCATAAGTGGAGCAACTTCAATAATGGGTTTACCAGATATAATTACTCCTGCTGCGTGCTGACTTGCGTGTCTTGGAAGTTTTTCAAGCTTTCTGGCAAGTTCAAATAGCTGTTTGATTCTTTCGTTCTTTTCTGCAAGTTCCTGAAATTCAGGTCTTTTAAGCTCTTCTTCAAGGCTTACATCAACTCCAGGGCTTATCATTTTGGCAATAGGATCTATTTCTTTGGGTTTAAATCCAAGCACCCTTCCAACATCTCTTACCACCTGTCTTGCCTTAAGCTGTCCAAAAGTTGCGATCTTAGCTATGTATTCTCTTCCGTAAGTTTTTGCTACATACTCAATAACCTCGTCTCTTCTCTCCATACAAAAGTCCACATCTATGTCAGGCAGACTTGGTCTTTCTCTATTAAGGAATCTTTCAAAAAGAAGTCCCCAGCGAATGGGATCTAAATTCGTAATTCCAAGGGCGTAGGAGGTCAGGGCACCTGCTGCTGAACCTCTGCCAGGTCCCACGGGTATTCCTCTGGATCTTGCCCAGTCAATAAAGTCAGACACTATTAAGAAGTAACTTGCGTATCCCTTTTCAATTATTACCTCAAGCTCGTACTCAAGCCTTTCCCAATAGTTTTCTTCTGTAGTAAAAAGCTCTCCTTTTTTCTTAAGCTCTTCAAGCCTTTTTTTAAGTCCCTCTCTTGCCTTTTTGGCAAAGTAACTTTCTGCTGTTTCACCAGGAGGAATTTTTGCCTTTGGAAAGAGTACCTCACCAGTTTTAAGCTCAAAATTAACCTTTTCAAAGACTTCCATCGTGTTTTCAACAGCCTCAGGACATAAATCAGCAAACCTTTCTGCCATTTCTTCCTGGGTTGCAAGATAAAGCTTGTCTGTGTTAAATCTAAACCTGTCAGGATCAGAAAGCTTGTGTCCTGTCTGAATGCAAAGCAGAACTTCGTGAGCAAGGGCGTCTTCTTTGTCTAAGTAATGACAATCAGCAGTAGCAACGCACTTTATTCCAAGATCCTCTGCAATTTCAAGAAGCACGCTGTTTACCTGCTCTTGTTCTTTTATGTCGTTTCTCTGAAGCTCTAAGTAAAAGTCGTCTCCAAAAAGATCCTTGTACCACTTAGCAACTTCTTTTGCCTTTTTAATATTTCCATTTAGAATCAGACGAGGGATTTCTCCTTCAAGACAGGCTGACATAGCTATTAAACCGTCGTGATGCTTAAGAAGAAGCTCCTTATCTATCCTTGGTCTGTAGTAAAATCCCTCAAGAAAAGCCTTGCTTGCGAGCACTAAAAGATTTCTGTAACCCTCTTCGTTTTTTGCAAGCAACACCAAGTGAGTCCCTGCTTCTCCTCTTTTTGAAGCCTTTCTGTCAAATCTTGATCCCTCAGCTACATAAAACTCACAACCTAAGATAGGCTTAAGTTCAGCGTCTTTTAGTTTTTTATAAAAGTGAACTATTCCGTATAATGTTCCGTGATCTGTTATTGCACAACCAGGCATTTTGTAATCTACGAGTCTGTTTACGAGGTCTGAAATTCTTATTGCTCCGTCAAGCAAACTCCATTCTGTGTGAAGGTGAAGGTGAACGAATTCAGGCATAAGTAAAACCACCCCCTTGTTAAGGTTTATTCTTCAAGAATAACGAGGTTATCCCTGTGGATTACTTCTCTGTCAGTTTTTTTAGAAGCAAGTTTTGCCTGCAAAAGCTCCTCTGAAGAAAAGCTTACGAGCCCTTTTGCAATGCTTTTTCCTTCAAGATTTACGCATTCCACACATGCTCCACGATTAAAGTTTCCTTCTACACTTACCACTCCAGCTATAAGCAAACTTTTTCCGTGTTTTAAAATAGCCTCTTCTGCTCCTTTGTCCAAGAACAGCTTTGCCTCAGGTTTTATGTAATACTTTATCCAGAGTTTGCGCATAGGAAGTTTCCTTGGTTTTGCCCAAAAAATCGTTCCAATGTCTTCTCCCTGCCAGAACTTTAAAATGTTTTCTTTAAACTTACCAGGTAAAATCACCATTGGTATTCCCATAGAAGTACTCATCTTTGCTGCAAGAAGCTTTGAATACATTCCTCCTCTACCAAGTCTGCCGGGTTTTTTACCAGCCATCTTAAAGACTTTTTCGTCTATCTCTTCTACCTCAGGGATCCTTTTTGCGTCTGGATTGTTTCTTGGATCTTTGTCGTAAAGGGAATCTATGTCAGAAAGCACAAACACGATGTCTGCTTCAATCGTTCCTGCAACCAGCGCAGAAAGAGTGTCGTTGTCACTAAACTTTATTCCTTCAGTTGTTACTGTGTCGTTTTCGTTAACGATAGGTAAAATGTCCCATTTAAGCAGGGTTTCAAGAGTTTTCTTAGCGTTAAGATACCTTTCTCTCAGAGATAGGTCTTCTGAGGTTAAAAGTACCTGAGCAACATAAATGTCGTAGTTTCTAAAGGATGTTTCGTAAGCCTGAATTAAAGTAGCCTGACCAACTGCTGCAAGCGCCTGTTTTTCCGTAAGAGATATGGGATTTTTGTAATAGTCAAGCTTTGCTCTTCCACAAGCAATAGATCCAGAAGACACGAGAACGACCTTTATTCCCTTGTCTCTTAACCAAGCAATTTGTTTGCTCAAATCCTCAACGACTTCCTGATCAAGCCCTTTGTCTTCCTGTGTTATAACAGCACTACCAACCTTTACTACTGCACGCTTAACACCAGAAAGAAGCTTCTTAAGCCTATCTTCCCTATGCACCTTGCTCTTCCTTTTTAATTTCTTTTAGTTTATTCCAAATAGCGTAAAGCAGGTCAACCACTCCTTCTCCAGTTACAGCTGAAATCGCAAAAATCCTATTTCTATCCTCTTCAGGGAACAACGCTACGATGTCTTTTAAAAACTCTCTGTCAGGAAAAAGATCAACCTTGTTAAGAGCAATAAAGTAGTCTTTTTTTAAGAGTTCTGGATTAAATAGCTCAAGCTCCTTTTTAAGGATTTGATAGTCTTTTATTACTTCTTTTTCTTTGCTTAAGTCAAGTAAGTAAAGCAAAAGTCTGGTTCTTTCTATGTGTTTTAAAAAGTCGTGTCCCAATCCAACACCTTTGTGTGCTCCCTCTATAAGTCCAGGAATGTCTGCAACTACGAAGGTATCACCCTCTATTAATTTTACCACTCCAAGGTTAGGTTGAAGAGTGGTAAATGGGTAGTCTGCGATCTTGGGTCTTGCTGCGGATATTCTGCTTAATAGAGTTGACTTTCCTGCGTTTGGAAATCCAACGAGTCCGACATCTGCAATCAGTTTTAACTCAAGAATCAACCACCTTTCTTCACCTGGTTTTCCAGGTTCTGCTATTCTTGGAGCCTGTCTGGTTGGGGTGGCAAACCTTGCGTTTCCCCTTCCTCCTTTTCCACCTCTTGCAACTACGAGTTTTTGACCAGGTTGAACCAGGTCTCCGAGAACTTCTCCTGTTTCAGCATCCTTAACTATCGTACCTACAGGTACCTTTAAAATTAGGTCTTCTCCGTCTCTTCCTTTCATCTTTTTGCCCATTCCAGGGCGTCCGTTCTCTGCGCGAAAGTGCACCTGATGATAAAAGTCGTAAAGGGTGTGAACCTGAGGATCTGCTACGAGGATTACATCTCCTCCGTCTCCACCGTCTCCACCGTCAGGACCACCCTTAGGAACATACTTCTCCCGTCTAAAACTTACGCAACCAGCACCACCATTACCAGCCTTTACATAAATTTTTGCCTGATCAACAAAACGAGCCATTACTTCTTCTTAGAACGCCTGTCTATTAAACGAAAGTATTTGTCAAAAAGCTTTATAAGACGCTGTGTGTTAAAGTCTTCAGGAGGGGTGTCCAAATTTTCAAAAGGGATTTCTGCTCTTGCCTTTTCTCTGTGCCCGCCTGCAAGCCCAATTTCCTTAAACAATCTTGTTGCAAGTTTTCCTGCGTCCTTACGATATCCATCACACCTAATTATAATAACGAGCTTTTTCTTATACCTGCCTCCCACGAATACCCAGGAAGTCTCATAGACCTTGTTTAAAAAGTCTGCAATAAGAACCAGAATGTCAGAGCTTGACACCTTTCCTACATAAGTAAACATGCGATTTTTCTGAAACTTTATTTGATCAAGAGCTGTTTTAAAGTACTTAAGCTCTGATCTTCTAAGGTCTGAGCTTTCTATTTTACTCAAAAGGTGTCTGTTAATGTATTGATAAAGTTTGTGAAAAGCCATTACATCCTGAAGGTTTGCTCCTTTTTCAAAGTTGTCAGTGTCAGTTTTAATTCCATAAATGAGTGCTGTTGCAAGATTAACAGTAGGTTTTATTTTTAAACTTCTTAAGTATTCAAAAAGAATAGTTGCAGTTGCTCCGTATTCAGGTCTTACATCTATGTAGTCTGCTTCCCAGCCTTCGGTTAGTGGATGGTGGTCTATAACTGCAGTCCACTTAATTCCTGAAAACTCTTCCTGATGACTTGGCTGAGAATCAAGAAGAATAAACTTGTTGTGATCCTGAAGCATGTGAGAACTAAACTTCACTATGGGAATCCTTAAAACCTTTACCATCACCTGGTTGTTTAATCTGGTAATCTCATTGGTGTGAGCAATGGTAATTTTTTCTACTTTATTATTTAAAATTCTCTTAATGGCAAAAGCAGACGAAAGAGAGTCAGGATCTGCCCATATGAGAACCAGAACCTTGTCCTGCTTTCCAAACAGACTTAAAAAGTAATTAACTCGCTCTTTATTAGACTTAAACCTAAGCTTTTTATTGTTTTTTCCGTTAGCCTGGGCTTTTTTAGTAGTCATAAAGCAGACAGTCTTTTACTTCTTCCCTGAAATTTTTTAAATTATACTCCAAATACTCTTCAAGGTCAAACTCTTCTCCATAAAGCCAGTTTAAAACCTTTTCGTTTCCTACGAGTATTTCTATAGGTAATTTTTTTCTCTCAAACTCATAAGGAGGTGGTAAAAATTCAAACTCATCAAAGTTTTCTTTAACTAATTTTATTAAAGTTAATGCAAAAATTACAGGTTTAAAGGTCTTAAAATTTTTAACAAAAATTTGAAATCCTTTACAAGGGATACCTTTCCACTTATCGTACATCGGCTCAAAACACACGGGTTTTAAAACCACTCCAAACTTCTCCTCAATTTTTGCCTTTTTAAAAATCGTAATACACCTTTTTAAGTCAATGTAAGGAGCTCCAAACATTAAAAACGGAAGGGTAGTTCCTCTTGCCTCAGAAAGGTTCGTACCCTCAAGAAGTACCATTCCAGGATAAACGAGTGCTGACTCCCACATTGGAAGATTAGGAGAAGGAAAAATCCAAGGTCTTTTTATGTCCTCCCACAGCAATTTTTTAGAGTAATTTTCAAGCTTAATTACTTCAAGCTCAAGTTTTTTAAAGTGTCTTTTTTTAAATAGTAGAGCAAGTTCTCCCAAAGTAAGCCCGTGTCTCATTGGAAGCACATCTAAGCCTACGAAAGAAGAGTACTTCTCTTCAAGTAAAGGTCCTTCTACTTTGCCTCCAATTGGATTTGGTCTGTCAAGTATAACGACTTTTTTGTTACACTCTTCGCAAGCCTTCATAAGTAAAAACAGGGTCCAAATGTAGGTATAGACTCTACATCCAACCTCCTGAAGATCTACGAAAACCACATCCACCTCATAAAGCTGAGCTTTTTCTGGAGAAAGCCTTGGTCCATAAAGACTTACGACCTTGGTTTGCGTTAAAGGCTCTATTGTGTCCTCAGAAAAAACCATGTTTGCCTGTTTCTCAGCAAAAAGTCCGTGTTGCGGTGAAAAAATAAAACAAAAGTTTTTGCCAAAGAGCTCTTTAAATATCACATAGCTGGGAACAAGGTCTTCAGTTACTGAAGCCTGATTACACAAAAGAGCCACTCTTTGAGAGAAAAACCTTTCGTATGCCTTTTCTTTTAAGAATTTGTCTATTCCAAAAAGGACTTTACTTTTTTTCTTCATAAAACTTGTGTTTCATGGACTTGAGACTCTGAATGTAATCACTTATTCCCTGAACTATACCTTCTGCAATGAGCTTTAAGTACTTTTGAGAGTGAAGTCTTTTTTCTTCAATAGGATTTGTAATAAAAGAGACTTCAACCAGAACCGCAGGCATTCTCGTTCCTACGAGAACCAGAAACGGGGCGTACTTTACTCCTCTGTCAACGGTGTCTGGATACACTTTTGATAGGGTTTTAACGAGTGCGTGCTGTATTTTTTCTGCAAGAAACCTTGATTCTGAAAGTTTGGTATTTGCAAGAATAGCCTTAACCAGGCTCTGTAAGTCACTTAATCCTTTGTTTGAAACTGCGTTTTCAAGTGCTGCAACTCTCATAGCTTCAGGATCCGTGGTAAAGTTTAAGTAATATGTTTCTATTCCCCGTG
The DNA here is from genome assembly GCA_013153525.1 of Thermodesulfobacteriota bacterium. GTDB lineage: Bacteria > Desulfobacterota > Thermodesulfobacteria > Thermodesulfobacteriales > Thermodesulfobacteriaceae > Thermodesulfobacterium. The sequence goes on along the minus strand of JAADEG010000008.1, from coordinate 12,440 downwards.
CGTGTTTGTCAGGAGAGGCATTTACATGGATTGAAATAAAAAGGTCAGCCTTTTTGCTGTTTGCTATTGCTGGTCTTTGAACAAGTGGCACGAACTTGTCCCTGTTTCTCGTAAGAATAACCCTTACATGAAACCTCTTTTCAAGGAGTTTTTTAACCATTTTGGCTATTTTTAACACTACATCCTTTTCTTTTAAACCATCAGGTCCAATAGCTCCTGAGTCTTTTCCTCCGTGTCCAGGATCTATGACTATGGTCTTTATTCCAAGCCCAAGCTGTCTTGCAAGATTTATGTATCCCTTGGCTGGCTTTTTCTCTTTTCCAGTAAGATCTAAAATAAGCTGATACGGATTTTTCAACTTAAAAATTTTGTAAGAAGTAAGACTTTTTAAGTCAAGAACGACTCTTACGGTATTCTTGTTAAATTGCCCAACTCTTATTTTTTCAAGGTGTGAATCTTTTATGTCTATTTCTCTTGGAACAGTAGAAGACAAGGTTGCAGGAAAGATGTCAACATATATTCTCGGTGGATGCTTTGAATCACCTTTTAAGACATCTGCCTTGTATTGAAAGTCTCCAGAGACATCAATAATTATTCTGCTATAGTCCTCACCAGTTACTGGTTCTACATCTACGACTTTTTTAAGTTTTAAAATCGGTCTTTGTAAAGCTGGTTTTTTAGTCACTAAGGTTTTACCAAAGTACTTTTTCTGAAAACTTCTTCTCAGGTCTTCAGCAGTTTTAAAGTCTTTTAAGTCTTTTCTGTAAATTCTTATAAGCTGAGCATAAGCAATCTCTGTTTCAGGAGCTTTTGAGAAGTCGTTTATTAAAAGCTGATACTTTTTGATCGCTTTGTTTAGATAAGTAAAGTCGTTAGTATTTTTGTAAAGTCTGTAGTATATTTCTGCAACTCTTAAAATAGCTTTTGGAGCTATCTTAGTATCTGGGTGAAGTAGGTAAAGTCTTCTGTAATCCTCTATAAGTGACAACCAATCCTTTTCGTCACACTTGCTACTTCCAATACAGCTTTTGTATTTAGTTTCCAACTCGTCAAATCGTTTTTCAACCTCAGACTTTTTTGGAAGAACTACTTTGTTTTGCACTTTAAACACGGCAATCTTTTTTATTAAAAGCCTCTCTCCCACATAGATTCTATTACCTCTTATGTGATTCATTCTTTTTATTTCCCAAATAGAGACACCATACTTTTTAGCGATTTTAGCTAAGGTATCACCTCTTCTTACGATGTGATAGATGTAGCGAGTGTGTTGAGTACCTTTTGGAAGTGCTTGAGCTTTTTCCTTTTTTACGACCTTAGCTTTAATTTTTAATCTTTGTCCAACATAAATTCTATTTCTTCTCAAGTGATTTAGCTTCTTAATTTCCTCAACACTTACGCCAAACTTTTTAGCAATTTTTATTAAGCTATCCCCTCTTTTTACCCTGTAGTAAATGTAGGTTGTTGAGAGAACAGGGTATGTGTTTAGGATTAAAACAAAAAAAATCCCTAAGAAAATTATAAAAAGAGAGGTTAACTTTTTCATTTGCTATGCCTTTTTGTTTTGTGAAACAAGGCTTTGTTTAAACTCCCACAGGAGATTTAAGGCAGAAATAGGCGTCATTTCTTCAAGGTTAAGTGTTTTTATTTTTTGTAAAATTGGATGCTCTGTATCAAATATAGAGAGCTGGGCAGCTTTTGTTTTTGGTCCCAGCTTTAATTCTGCTCCACCTTTTAAATTTTTTCTTTCTAATTTATAAAGTATTTCCTTAGCTCTGTCAACCACCTTTTTAGGAATTCCTGCAAGTTTTGCAACTTCAATTCCATAAGACTGATTTGCAGAGCCTTCAACCACTTTGTAAAGAAATACGATTTCGTCTTGCCACTCTTTAACTTCTACATGATAGTTTTTTATTCCTGAGTAAAGCTTGGCAAGCTCTGTTAATTCAAAGTAGTGCGTTGCAAGAAGAGTAAAAACTTTTTTCTCGTAAAGTTCTTCTGCAATAGCCCACGCAATAGCCATTCCGTCGTAGGTACTCGTTCCTCTACCTACTTCGTCAAGAATTACCAAGCTTCTTTCAGTAGCGTTTTTAAGAATATAAGCACACTCACTCATCTCAACCATAAAAGTGCTCTTACCTCTTACGAGCTCGTCTCCTGCTCCCACCCTGCTAAAAATCCTGTCAAAAATTCCTACTTTTGCACTACTTGCAGGAACGAAACATCCCATCTGAGCCATAATAACGATTAATGCGTTCTGTCTAAGGTAAGTAGATTTTCCTCCCATGTTTGGACCAGTGATAACGAGCAGTATTGCAGAGTCTTTGTTTAATTCTACAGAATTAGGAACGAAGTTTTCCCTTCCCTGTATTTTTTCTATTACTGGATGTCTGCCATCTTCTACGACAAGTAAAGGTTCTTCCACGAGCTCAGGCTCTACATACTCGTTTTCCTCTGCAACCTCTGAAAATCCTATCAATACATCAAGCTCAGCAATAGCCCTTGCACTTAACTTTATAGCCTCTGAATACTTACTTACTTCTTCTCTTAGCTTTACGAAAAGCTCGTACTCTAAGTTATTCATTTTTTCTTCTGCAGAAAGAATTTTGTTTTCAAGCTCTTTCAGCTCTGCAGTAAAGTACCTTTCGGCATTTGCAAGAGTCTGCTTCCTTTGGAAGTAAGGAGGGACCAGGTGAAGGTAACTTTTTGAAACCTCAAAGTAGTATCCAAAAACCTTGTTGTACTTAATTTTAAGTGTAGGAATGCCTGTTGCCTTTTTTTCTTTTTCCTCAAGTCTTGCAAGGTATTCTTCTGCGTGCTTTTTTATGTCCCTGAGTTCGTCAAGCTCAGGATCAACTCCGTCTTTTATTATTCCCCCTTCTTTTAAGTTTTGAGGCGGGTCTTCTACAAGGGTTTTTTCCAGAAGTTCAAGTAGTTCTTCAAAGTTTTTAATTTTTCTTAAAAGCTCTTCCAAAAGCTCAGGTAAGGAGTTTGTCTTCTCCAAAATGCTTTTTATTTCTGGAAGAATCCTTAAGTTTTCTCTTAATATTGCAAGGTCTTTGGGTTTGGCTATTCCAAGTCCGCACTTAACTCCTATTCTCTCAAGGTCAGACAGCCTTTTTAAAACCTTTTCAAGCTCTTCTCTTATCTCAAAGTTTTCCGTGAAAAACTTTACGACTCTTTGCCTTTTTTTAATCTTTTGTATGTCTCTTAGAGGATAAATAATCCATTCTTTAAGCAGTCTTGCTCCCATAGGAGTTTTGGTTTTGTCAAGCACCCAGAATAGAGAAAATTTTTCACTTCCATCCCAGGAGTTTCTTAAAAGTTCAAGGTTTCTCTTTGTTGACTCGTCAAGAAACAAAAACTCCTCAGGAAAGTAAAAAACAGGTTCGCTAATTTTGTCTGCAAGATAAGGTTGGTAAAGGCTTACATACTTGTAAATTGCAGAAACTGCTTTAACTCCATGTTCGTGCTCTTTTAGTTTTTCCTTTAAAGAATCTTCAGGAGAAAAAAAGTTCTTTTCAACGAAAGTGATGTGAACACTTGGAAGATTTTGTTTTATAAAAGAGCTAAGTTCAGAGTCTTTGTAAGAGTCGTCCAGGATTATTTCTTTTGGTTCTTTTTTGAGAAGCTCAGACAAAAACAGCTCTTTTTTTACTTCTGTAAACAAAAACTCCCCACAGGAAAGCTCTAAAAAGGCAAGACCCACTTTTTTTCCTGGATACACGCTTGCGAGAAACTTTTTTTCTCTGTCTGAAAAGCCCTCAAGGTCAACTGCAAGTCCTGGAGTATAAATCTTAACTACTTCTCTTTTTACCAAACCTTTTGCAAGAGCAGGATCTTCAACCTGTTCACAAATTGCGACTTTAAATCCCATGTCAATGAGTTTTTGAATATAAAATCCACTTTTTTCAGCAGGAACTCCACACATCGGAGCAACAAAATCTTTCCCAGCCTCTCTTTTTGTAAGAACCAATCCAAGAAGAGGTGCAACTGTTTCGGCATCCTCAAAAAACATCTCGTAAAAGTCTCCAAGTCTGAAAAACAAAATAGCATCAGGATACTTACTCTTAATTTCAAAGTATTGCTTAAACATTGGGGTTATGTCTTTTTTTATTCTTGTTCCCATTGTGCGTAAAGCCCTTTTTCTTTTATGTAGTGTCTAACCTCTTCTGGCACCAAGTATCTTATACTCTTTCCTCTTTTTACGAGCTCCCTAACTTTACTTGCTGAAACCTGCAATCCTTCTACATCAAGAAAAATCACTTTTTCAAATCTTTTAGGAAATAACTTTTTTGCTAAGTTTTTTGCCTCTTCAGTTATTGGTTTGTGTCCTTTTCTGGGTACCACCACTAAGTTAGTATAGTTTAATATTTCTTCATAATTCCACCAGGTTGAAATGTTTAAAAAGCTGTCAATTCCTACTATAAAAAAAAACTCAGTTTGAGGAAATTCTTCGTTAAGAAGTTTCAAAGTGTTTACTGTGTAAGAAGGGATTAAGTCTTTTTCTATGTCAATTACTTCAAAGTAAGGGTTATTTTTAATTGCAAGTTTAACCATGTTAAACCTGTGTTCAAATTTGGATATTTTAAAGTTTTTTTTGTGTGGAGGTAATCCAGCAGGAATAAAAAACACCTTTTCAAGACCTAAGGATTCTCTTACTTCTTCGGCAATTCTTAAGTGACCGTAGTGAGGGGGGTCAAAGGTGCCCCCCAGAATTCCCAATTTTTTAAGTTCTGATTTGTCCATTTCCAAGTACTACGAACTTAGTTGTAGTTAATTCTTCAAGTCCCATTGGTCCGTAGGCGTGAATTTTGGTCGTAGAGATACCTATTTCAGCACCGAGTCCAAGCTCACCACCGTCGTTAAATCTGGTTGAAGCATTTACCATTACCACGCTTGCGTCAACCTGTTTTAAAAACTTCATAGCAGTAGTGTAGTTTTCAGTAACTATTGATTCAGTGTGATAACTTCCGTACTTTGCTATGTGTTCAACAGCCTCTTCAAAAGAGTCAACCACTTTTACTGCAAGTATGAGGTCTAAGTATTCTGCTTCCCAGTCTTCTTCTGTTGCAGGCTTAACCCAGTCTGCAAACTTCTTTGTCTTGGGACAACCCCTTATTTCAACTCCAAGTTTTTTGTACTCTTCAAGTAATTCTTTTAGTATTTTTTCTGCCATTTCCTCGTGAATGAGAAGGGTTTCCATTGCATTGCAAACTCCTGGACGCTGGCACTTTGCGTTTATCGCAATTGCTTTTGCTTTTTCAGGATCTGCGTCTTTATCTATGTAAACATGACACACGCCTTTGTAGTGTTTAATAACTGGCATTCTTGCCTTTTCAGTAACGAACCTTATAAGCCCTTCACCACCTCTTGGTATGACGAGATCAATGTATTCCTCAAGCTCAAGCATGTACTCCATAAGGCTCCTGTCTGGAGTGGGAACGATTTGCACTGCGTCTTCTGGAAGATCCATTTCTTTAAGAACTTCCTTAAATATCTCTCCAAGCACGAGATTTGAATTTAACGCCTCTTTCCCACCTCTTAGTATAACTGCGTTTCCACTTTTAAAACACAGCCCAGCTGCGTCTATAGTAACATTTGGTCTGCTTTCGTAAATCATTGCAATAACACCAAGAGGAATCCTCATTCTTCCAACCACGAGTCCATTGGGTCTTTTCCACATTTTGGTGATTTCACCTACTGGATCAGGAAGACTTGCAACATCTCTTAATCCTTGTGCCATTGCTGAAATAACCTTGTCGCTTAAGGTTAGTCTGTCAATAAATGCACTCGTTTTTCCCATTTCTTTTGCCTTTTCAATGTCTTTCTTGTTTACCTCTTGAATGTAGTCCTTTTTTTCAAGGAGTCTGTCTGCCACCTTTAATAAAACCTGATTTTTAACCTCTGAAGAAACGGTGGCAAGAGCTTTTGAAGCAGACTTAGCCTTTTTTGCCATTTCAAGAATTAACTCTTTACCCTGATTTTGTTCCATAACCCTCCCCCTTGTGTGTTTTTTAATACTTTATGTTTTATTTTTCTCAAACTCTGTTATTATTAAACTTGTTTAAAGCTTTTGACGATATTTTATCATTAAAAACCAAAACTTCAAAAATGGGAGAACTGGATAAGTTATTAAAGATTAGTAAAAGGGTTCTTCCTCCTTTACCAAAACTCGTAAAAGAAGTCCTTGAAACTTTACTTATCAAGACTGAAAGAGAATTTTTAGAACTTTTAGAAACGAACGAAGAACTAAAGAACTTAGTTTTAAGCGTTACGAATCAGCCACAGTTTAGAAAAGACAATCCACCTATTGAGGACATAAGAAAGGCTCTTTTGATACTTGGGGAGGACTTCGTTAAGATTTTAATTCTTGGATATCTTTCTACTAAGATGCAAAAAAGTACTTTTAATGAGTTTAATTGTAAGTTATTTTGGGCAAGAGCTATTGCTAACTTATGTTTTTCCTACATACTTAACGATTATTTTGAAACCTATCCTCAACACCTACACTTGTCTTCTTATCTTATGGACATAGGAGTTCTTATTCTTTACTTTATTCATCCAGACGGATACTTAAAAGTTTTAAGGCTTAAGAGAATGGGAAAGTCCGTTTGTGAAGCAGAAAGAGAAGTTTTTGGAGTTGATCATTCGGTAATAGGTGGAGAATACTTTGAGAATTACAACTTTCCAAGAAGGTTTGTGCTTGACATATATTATCATCATCGCTTGTCTGCACTACCAGAAGAAATTCCTCAGGAAGTATTTGAGGACATCAAGCTCCTAAACTTAATTGACCTTGGAGTTGGAAGTTACTTTAGTGAAGAAAGAGAGAACAGATTTCAACAATTTAAAAGATTTGCAGAAACTAATTTTAGCATCAACTCAATCCAATCAGAGGGATTAATAAACGCTTTACCTTCTGTAGTAAATCAATTTTTTGAGATACTTAATTACAAAGAATTTTCTTTGATTCCTTATACTAAGTGGCTTCAGGAAAAGACCAGAAAAATTCAAGAAGAGCTTGCTAAACTTGAACGAGAACAAAAGGAAAAAGAAGACATAAAAGCTAAAATAGTAAAACTAATAAAAGATCGGGAAGAGCTAATTCGCCAGTTAAACGAGCTTGAAAAGAAGTTTAAAAAAGGATCTATAATTGATCCAATTACAGGGATTTACAATCACGAATACTTTTTGAGAAGACTTAAGGAAGAACTACTTAGAGCAAAAAGGTATCGCAGAATAGTAAGCGTTCTTCTCGTAGAAGTGGAAAAGCTTTCTGAAATAACTCAAAAGTTTGGAATAAAAGAAGAGGAAACGGTTTTAAAACTACTTGCAGAGGGTATTTCTCAGTGTTTAAGAAGGGTGGACATAATAGCTAAACTCAATCATCCAGAAAGGTTTGGAATAATTCTGCCAGAGACCCCTATGCACGGAGCTATGGTCGTTGCAAGAAAACTTTCAAGGATGATAGAAAAGTTTTTTAATTTAAAATATAAAATAAATAAGCTACCGTTTATAACCATCGTAACTTACAATCCTTTAAAACTTGATCCTAAAACTGATCCAAATGCTGACGCAATTTTGAAAATTTTAGAAAAAGGGCTTGACATAATTAAAGAAAAAAAACAGAAAAGAATACTTTGCCTTTTGATAGACAAGGAACTTGAGAAAGAGTAAGCGTAGGCTTGACACATTACTGGTTGAAAAAGGGCTTGTAGAGTCAAGGTCAAAAGCACAGGCTCTTATTCTCGCAGGAAGAGTTAAGGTTAAGATAAACGGCAAAGAAGTCGTTATAGATAAACCAGGTACTTCTATACCTGAAGACGCAGAAGTAGAAATAACCGAAAAAATTCCTTATGTTTCAAGGGGTGGAATAAAACTTGAGGGAGCGTTAAAGACTTTTGGTCTTGAGGTAAAGGATTTCGTTTGTCTTGACATAGGAGCATCCACAGGTGGTTTTACCCATTGTCTTTTGCTTCACGGTGCAAAAAAGGTGTATGCTGTGGATGTAGGAAAAGGACAATTACACTACACTCTTAGAAACGATCCCAGAGTTGTAGTAATGGAAAAGGTTAATGCAAGGTATCTCACTCCTGAGATGTTTCCAGAAAAGTTTGACTTAATAACCATAGATGTGTCTTTTATTTCTCTTAAAAAGATTTTGCCAGTTACTGTCAAACTTTTAAAAGAGGAGGGAAGAGTTCTTTCTCTTGTAAAACCTCAGTTTGAAGTAGGGAAGAAGTTTTTAAAAAAAGGGGTCGTAAGAGATCCCTGGCTTCACAAAAAGGTGGTTGACGAGATGTGGGAATTTGGGAAAGAGCTTGGTTTAATCCCAGCTGGGGTATGCGAGAGTCCCATCCTTGGACCAAAAGGTAACAAAGAATTTTTCATTCTATTTACTTTAGCAAGTTGCCTTAAAGTGGGAGTAATGATAAAATAACTTAACAATCTTTTAAAAACCTGGGTATTTAATGAGACTTTTCAGAAGCATATTCATTCTTTTTTTATTAAGTTTGGCTATTTATAGCAGGTCCTATGCAAAATTCGTAGAGTTAAGTGCTAAAAAATTCGTTATATACAACAATCCTTTAGAAGTAATTGCAAACGGTAATGTAGTAATAAAAACTTCTTATGTATTAATTTGGGCTGACGAAGTAATATATCATCCAAAAACACAGAGGCTTATTTTATTAAAGTTTAAAATTTTTAATACTTTGGAAAACATCTACATAGCAGGAGATAAAGGTATTTTTAACTTGCGTACAGGGGCTTTTTTTTCTGACAGGGTTTTCGTTTACTTAAAAAAGTACGACCTTGCTATAGAGGCATGGGACTTTAAGAGGAGTCCAATAGGGGAATATACTGCAAAAAAAGCCCTCGTAACTACATGTACTCTTTCGTGTAAAGAAGGTAAGTGTTCACCACCTTGGGACATAGTATTTTTTCACTTTATTCTTACGGGAAAAGGGCTAACTTCTGGAAAGGCAAGTGAGTTTAGAGTAAAAGGAATTCCGGTAATTTACATTCCTAACTTTATACTCTTTCCAAAAGTAAATGTTCCACTACTGCCTTATAGAAAAGCAGGTTTTTTGTTTCCTGAGGTCGTTCACGGAAGTAATCTTGGATGGGGTGTACAACTACCTTACTTTTTACCTTTAAGTGATCAGTTTGATGTAACTTTTGCCCCCTTTTACTTAGAAAAACACGGATTTATTTGGGACTTAGAACAGGAATTTAAGTTTTACGAAGAAACAAGAGGAATTATAAAAGTTAGATACTTAAAGGACAAAACCCCTGAAGAAGGAGAAAAAATACACAATTGGTGGTTAGTCGGCAAGATAAACTTATTCGCAACTCAGAATACAGATGCACACTTAGACATAGACTTGGTTTCTCAAAAGATGTTTCTTGAGTTTTTTGACAGAGGATTAAGTGGTTTTACTAAAGTAAATTCTTTGTTTAAAGACAGGTTTCATAGAGACATAACTGACAAAAGTCAGGATTATAGGCTTTCAAGATTTTGGTTACAACACTATAGTAGTAGTCTTTACGAGAAACTTCAATCCACTTACTTTGATTATCACGGAGATTTGTCAAAAGATGTTATTTTACAACCTCTTTTTTCTGCTCAGATGAGTTTGTTGCCTACAAGGTTTTTAGGAGATACTTTAATTTATGTAAATCTTTACTCACTTGCAAATTACAGAAAAAGAGGATATTACGGAGAAAGGTTTGAAGGAAACATCGGTTTAAAGTTACCTATTAACTTATGGTTCTTGATGAACTCAATAGAACTTAAAGGTAGTACTACATTTTTTCACTTACAGGATTACACGGGATTTTCTAATAACGACATTAAAAACACGATGTTTTACGCTAAGTGGAATACTCAGGTGATTTTTTATAAAAACTATTCTCGGTTTATCCACATAATTAAACCATTTATAACCTTTGAATACAGATCAAAGCCTAAGGAAAGCGAACTACCTATTTTTACATACGAAGACACGATCAACTCTACTAAGAAACTCGTTACTTATGGTATCTGGCAATTTATAAATTCTGACAAAAATCCTCAACTTTTTAACTTTAAAGTGTATCAAATGTACGATTTAACTAAAAAGAACGACCCACTGAGTAACATTTACTTAACTCTTACATTTAACTTAGATCCTTACATAAACTTAAGGTACGATTCAATGTTTGATGTTTACGATAAAAGTTTCGTCAGACACTTTTTAAGTACGAGTTTTAAAGATGTGTGGTTTGACAAGATAGACTTTACTTACGAATACAATCCGAGTGTGAAGACCAAACAGGCTATAGTTTCAGTTGAAAAGACATTTTTTAACAAGTGGGTTAACAAAGTTAGTATAAGTAAAAATCTTGCTACTAATAAGCTTATAGAGTTTGACGCAGAAACTGGTTGGAAATACGACTGCTATGCTATAAATGTAGGATATACGCAGACCCCTGAAGAGCATACTTATTGGTTTAGAATAGAACTCAAAGGACTTGGAAAGTATTGTATTAGATGAAGCGATTAAACATTTTAATTCCAGGACCTTTAAAGTTTGATTTTGTAAAAAAGGGAATTAAAGAATACGAAAAAAGGATCTCAGGCTTTGCAGAATGCGTAATAAAAGCTCCAAAAGTTAAAAAGAAAAAAGATATTTTAAAAGAGGAAGAAAAAGTTTTAAAAGCTCATATGGAAACGAGGTTTTATTCTATAGTTCTTGATCACAGAGGAAAGAGTTTTTCTTCAAGTGAAGAGTTTGCCAAGTATTTTGAAAATGTTTTAAGAAATTATCCTGGAATAAATTTTATTATAGGTGGATCTGAGGGATTATCGGAGAATTTAAAAAAGGAGGCTAATTCAATTGTTAGTCTTTCTCCTCTCGTATTTAACCACGAATTAGCTTTACTCGTGCTTCTTGAGGTAATTTATCGCAGTTTTTGTATAATTAACAAACATCCTTACCACCGCTAAAAGAATACTACTTAAACTTTAACGATTTCTTGAAACAAGTTAAAAAGTATTTTACAATGTTTATAATAATACAAAGTTTGGGGAAATTTACAGGAGGTTTAACATGCAAAACGACATAAATATAGACCTTTTACCTGAAGAAGCAAGAAAACTGCTTATAGAGTTTTACGAATTTCTTTTAAATAGATACAAAGAGAAGAAAGAAGTTTTAGCTAAAATTGAAGATAAGAAGCGGGATTTTAATAAACAAAAAGTCTTAAAAAAAATACTTTCCGAGCCTGTAGGTATTTTACCTGAAGGATATAAATTTGATCGAGAAGAGGCTCATGAGAGATAAGATTTTCGTTGATTCAAATATTTTGATCTATGCTATTTCAAAAAATTCTAAAAAGTGTGATATTGCGAGACAAATTTTAATAGAAAATGCAGATCTAATAATAATAAGTTCACAGGTAATTAATGAATTTATAAATGTATGTATAAAAAAGAAAATTTTATCAGAAAGACTTACTTTTAAATATGCAACTGATTTTATGGATGTTTTTGATTTTTGCATTATTGAAAAGAAAGATATAAAATTAGCAATGTATATAAAAGAAAGATATCGATTTTCGTATTGGGATAGCTTAATAGTTGCCTCGGCATTGGAAAACGGTTGTTCTGTCTTATACACGGAAGACATGCAGGATGGGCAGGTGATAGAAAAAAGATTAAAAATTATAAATCCGTTTAAATGAGAGGGATAAAAGTATGCGTATAGAGGTGTATAGAGGTGCACCTTTTGTGGATAGGGAGGAGGAAGTAGAGTTTTTTGTTGATTGGTTTAGCGAGGTTCCGCAGAGGATACTCTGGGTCTATGGACCAAAGTCAAGTGGAAAAACCACAGTCATAGAGTATGTAATAGAGAAAAAGCTTCTTCCAACAAACAAAAGAAGAAAAAAGTCAAAATACTGGATAAAGTATTTTAATTTAAGAGAGACTCTTATAGCTTCTTATAATAGTTTTTTAGATACTTTTTTTGTTGATGTTAAGAGTGACGATGTAGAGAAGGAAGGTAGAGTTGGTATAAATGTAATAGGATTTAAGGCAGAAATACTTGAAAGGGTAAGGAGAAAACAGGAGAATTTATTTAAGGTGTTTATAGCGAAAATAAGAGAGATATTGGAGAGTGGGAAAAGACCAATTTTAATAATAGACGAAATACAGAAGTTGAGGGATGTGTATATAAAAAATGGGAACGGAGAGAGGGAGTTACTTAAGGAGTTTTTAAATTTTTGTGTAAGGTTAACCAAGGAAACCCATTTAAGCCATGTTGTAATCTTAACATCAAACACGGTGTTTATAGAGAGGATATATAACGATGCGAGGCTAAAAAAGACCTCATCGTTTTACAAAATAGATCATTTGAAGAAGGAGCAGGTAGAAGAATGGTTAAAGATAGAAGGTTTTA
>JAADEG010000014.1 GCA_013153525.1 Thermodesulfobacteriota bacterium | reverse complement strand
TTTTAAGTATAAAATTTTATAAGAACAGAAAATTTTGTCAAGGCAGACAAACCTGACAACAAAAAGTTAAAAAACAAAAATTGTTAGAAGTTTGAAAAAATAAAAGAGAAAAAAGGTTAGAAAAAAAGAAAATAAAAAGGGGGGCGAGATGCCCCTTTTTTTATTTTTACGGAAATAGGTAAATCCAACCGTCAGTATTTCCACTTAAGCTCCAGCAATCTGTATTTTTATGGTAAGGAACCGTAGCCTGAACATGACCAGTATTGTACTCACCGTCGTCTATTTTTTTATCGATTGCACACATAAGTTTAGTAGGTATCTGAGCTCCTCCCGGTAAGTCAAGCCAGTCACCTCCATCTTTATAGTAAATATTCCAAGGCTGCCCAAATACGCTATCTCTATCAGCTTGAGATAGCAAATGAGTTACATTGATTAAAAGATACCAAAAAGCATTATTTTCAGTTGTAGAGTCAACAACCCCGTTTTTAGTCCCTGTACAATCATAAGGACTTGCAGGAGTAGAAGTAGTACATCCATCTCCAGGATAAAACCCGTATCTCTCGTAAAAAGTATTAACTGCAGCGAGAATTTTATTTTTTTGAGCTATTACATTGTCAACCTTGGCTGAATCAATCAATTGTCTACCTTTAAATACCATTCCTAAAATCAAACCAATAATTACTAACACGATTGCAAGCTCAATCAGGGTAAAACCTCTTCTTTTAACCCTGTCCTTCGTTCTCATAATCACACCTCCTTGACATATTTTACATTTGAAGTAGAGTAAATTATAACTCCGTTTATAAAAAATGTAAATAGCTTTTTTAAAAAATGGAATCAAAAGTGAAAAAAAGAGCGTTCACTTTAATAGAGCTCGCAATAGTACTTGCTATAATAGGCATACTTTTAGGTATAGGGATAAAAGTTTTAAACATACTTACCAAGAGAGTTAAGTACAATCAGGCAAAGGATGTTCTTTCTGGGGCAGTAGAGAGCATAACCAACTTTGCAGCTTTTAACAATAGACTCCCCACTCCTTCGGAATTTCCTACGGTGGTTAGGGTTCCAAGAGATCCTTGGAATAAGGACTTGATTTACATTCCTGCTTCTGGAATCGACAACACGACCAACATCTGCGGAATAAAAAATACCAACTTAACCGTAAAGTACTGTAAAGATCCGGATTGTAAAAACTACGATCTCATAAACAATGTGGCTTTCGTAGTCTTGAGTGGAGGAGCAAACTACAATGTTCAAACTTCCAATAGCTCTCCTATAACGGTTTATCCTTACGGAACACCTGATGTAGACGATTACCCTTACGACTTTGACAGGAAAGAACCTTACGACGACATCGTTAAGTGGGTTACTCTTTACGAGCTTCAAGCAAAGCTCCAATGTCAAACGGGGACCAAGGGCAGGTTAACCATTATAACGCCAACCCTTCCTTATGGTTTCGTAGACTCAAACTATCGTGCAGAAGTCTACGCAGAAGGAGGGATACCCTTTTCAGACGGAAGTTATAAGTGGTGCGTAGAGGGAAGTCTTCCTGCGGGGATAAGTGTCTCCCCCAATTCTACTTCCAGCAATTGTAGCGATCTCGACGAAAGTCTTTGGGGAGAGGCTAAGTCTCTTACTTTTAACGGAACTCCCAAAGATTACGGAACTTACGATGTAAAAGTTTTCGTAAGAGATAATGCAGATCCAAATGGCTCTAACGATAACATAGCAGAAAAGTCCTTCGTAATAGTTATAAATCCTAAACAGTCTTCGTCGAGTTCTTCTGCTCCAGAGGGAGCACAGGTTAGCTTTGCTAACGACATAAATGACTTCGTTCAGACTACTACAAACGGAATAAATGTTGATTCAAACACAGGGACTTTGTTTTTAGGAACTAACGAAGGTAATACCAATGCTTGCTTTTGGTATCCTTCAGTTTACAGCTTTTCAAATGGGACTTTAAGGGCTTACTTTGAATTTAAAACCTTGTATGTGGACACTTCTTCTAACTCGACTGCTTATGCAGACGGTTTTACATTTGCCTTAATTGGTAAGTCCATTGGAACTTCTGCTTGTGGTGGAGCTGGAGGTGGATTGGGATTTTCTGGTATAGGTTCTCCAAGTGCAGCAGTTGAGTTTGACTATTATCCTAACAGCTCGCTTCACGATCCAGAGAGAGATCACATGGACATAGATGCAGACGGATCTGTAACCCATTCGGTTCCGTTTAGTGGATACTACGATAGCTCGTCAGTGAACTGGATGGAAAATGGGCAGTGGCATCCGGTAAGAATAGAAGCTTATCAAAACGGTACTAAAACCTGTTTTAAAGTGTGGATGGACTGTACGGCCACAGCCTGTAAGGACTTGAACAATCTTTACACAGCTACTCCCACTCTTCAAAAGTGCGTAGATGTTACTTTTCCTAATGGCTTTTATGTGGGATTTACAGAGGGTACAGGAGGAGCAAACTCTAATACGGAAATAGCTAACTTTGGCCTTGCGGTAAAGTAAATGGCTAATCAGCGGAAACCTATTGGGCAGCTTTTAAAAGAAAAGGGCTACATTACAGAAGAGTACATAGACTTTGCCGTTCGTGAGCAAAAGGCAACCGGGGAAAAGTTAGGAGAAGTCCTCGTAAGGTGGGGAATTGTTACGGATGCTGAAATTGCTTATTGCATTTCAGAACAGTCTGGGATACCTTTCGTTGACTTGGAGACGATATTCCCTGATCCAGATGCCTTTAAAAAAGTTCCTTCTCGTATTATACAAACCCATCACATACTACCCTTTGCCTTAAAAGACGGAGAAATATATGTAGCAATTTCCGATCCATTTAACAATCAGCTTATATCCTTAATAGAGAGAACTATTCCAGGGAAAGTAAAGTTTTTCGTTGCTGCTCCAACTGTTATAAACAAGTTCATAGAAAGATACCTTTACTTCGTAGAAAATCCTATTGACAAACAGGTTGAAGAGCTCGTAGAAAGGCTTCGTTTAAATCCAAACCTTGACTTTGATGTGGAAGAAGTACTTTTTAACCTTTTAAGCCTTGGAATTTACAAAAGGGCTACGGACATTCACTTTACTCCTACGGAAAAGAGTTTGCAGGTATTTTTACGAATAGACGGACTTCTCGAGCCACTGGTTATTTTTCCACAGTCAATTTACAGAAAGTTGATAAACATCATAAAAATTAAGTCTAACCTCGACATAAGTGAGACGAGGCTTCCTCAAGACGGCAGGTTTTCCTTTGAATTTTTGGAGGAAAAGTACGACTTGAGAGTTTCTACGGTAAGGGCAGCTTTTGGAGAAAATGTGGTTATAAGGTTTTTACCAACGGGAGCCCATGTTCAGAATCTGGCTTATCTTGGTTTTAGCGAAGAGCAGGCTTCTCTTCTGAGAGAAATTAGTCTCAAACCGTACGGAATGTTTTTGATAACAGGGCCTACTGGTTCGGGAAAGACTACCACTCTTTTTTCTTGCTTAAGGTTACTTAACCTGCTTGAAAAAAATGTTTTAACCGTAGAAGATCCAATAGAATACAAAATCGCATTAATAAGACAAACTCAGCTCAACGAAGAAATAGGTTATACTTTTGCAAGAGCAATAAGGACTTTTCTCAGACAGGATCCAGATGTGATTCTCGTTGGAGAGGTTAGAGACGAAGAGACAGCAAGTATGGCAGTAAGAGCTGCACTTACTGGACACCTGTTTTTGTCTACCCTCCACACTAACGATGCGGTATCAACGATATTTCGTTTAAAAGAAATGGGTGTCTCGGTTGACTTGCTTGCTTCTACTTTAAAAGGCGTCGTTGCTCAGAGGCTCGTTAGAAAAATTTGTCCAAACTGTAAAGAAAGATACGATCCTCCTAAGGAATTGTTGAACTACTACGATTTACCAGAAGATGCAGAATATTACAGGGGCAAGGGTTGTCCTCAGTGCAGAGGAAAGGGATATGTTGGAAGAACCGTGGTTGCTGAGATACTCTATGTAGACGAGGAGCTGACGAAGTTCCTTGCTGAAGAGCATACATTTAGAGAAATCCTTGACACCGTAAAGAGTAGAGGCTTTAAACCTTTAATTGAAGATGCTAAACGAAAAGTTCTCGAGGGGATAACCACCGTAGAAGAAATTAGACGAGTAGTTGGCTAAATGATTTACAAGTTTGAGGCTATAGATTCCTTAGGGAATGTCGTTAAGGACGAGATTGAAGCAAGCACTTTTGAAGAATTTTTAGAAACCTTAGATAGAAAAGGGCTTTACCTCGTTAAGTATTCTACTAAAAAAACGAGTTTTAGCCTCTTTAAGAAAAAAGTCACCAGAAAAGAACTCGCTGAATTTTTGCACAACCTTGCTTTTATGGTAAAAAGTGGAATTCCTTTGCTTTCTGCCATGGAAGAACTGGTATCCGAAGTAAAAAATCCAGAACTCGTTAGGAAGGTTAGAAAGGTTTTAAGTGACATAAACTCAGGGATGGCTTTTTCTGAAGCAGTGGAACGGGTAAAATTATTTCCACCTATAGTCATAGCTCTCATAAGAGTTGGAGAAGAGAGTGGAAGACTTGACAAAACCTTGGAGCAGGCAAGTGAACACCTTTACAGAATAGACGAAATAATATCTGATACCAAAAAAGCTCTTACATACCCTACTTTCGTGATGTTTGCAATGACTGGTGCTTTTTCTATATGGTTTTTCTATGTGTTACCCCAACTTACCGAGATGTTTAAAAGTATGAACCTTAAGTTACCTGCTATGACTCAATACCTTCTCGACTTTTCGCACATGTTAAAAGCGTACATCTTACAATTTCTCGTACTTATAGGGATCGTGGGATTTGTAACTTTTTTACTATACAAAAACGGAAAAACTCAGATTTATGTGGAAAAAGTTGTCTTAAAATTGCCTATTATAGGAAGAATTAAACGAACCAGTTTTCTTGCCTTTTTTTTCGAATTTTTTTCGTTGCTTCTAAACAGTGGAGTGGACTTGTTGAAGAGCTTAAGCATAATGGAATCTTCTTTTTACACTCAATATCCAAAAAAAGTAGTTAAAGACTTGGAAAAAATGCTGCTCGAAGGGAACACAATTTCTGAAAGTATGGCAAAAGTTCCAGTATTTAAACGGCTTGACATTAGAATAGTTTCCGTTGGAGAAGCTACTGGTAGGCTACCGGAACAGCTTCAGCTTCTTTCAGACTTTTACTACAAGGAAGTAAAAGAGCTCGTGGAAAAACTTCCAAAGGTTATAGAACCGGTTTTGATAACTTCAGCAGGGTTGATATTTTTAGTTATTATAGTGTCTTTGCTTGCCCCGGTGTATCAACTCGTTTCAAAAATGGGTATGTAGGTGAAGGGTAAATGATAAGCAGGTTAAAACTACTAAAAAGATTTAAGATTGATAAAGTAAAAAGGTACCTTTCAAAGTTCATAGAAGAATCCTTCTTTTTCGTAGTGGTTCCGAAGGATATGGGGTTTTACAAAGGAATAAAAGTGTCCCGGGACTTTTCGAGTTTGGAATTTTTAGACGGTATAGAAGGAGCTCAGCTTAAAGGTAAGGATGTTTACTTGGTTCTTAATGTTACGAACTACCTTTACGATGTAATTAATGTGGTTTTACCGGTTTACAACGAAGAAGTCTTAAAGTTTAAGCTTAAGCAGCAAGTAGAAGGTATAGGCTTCTTTGAAGGGGGATACGAAATTTTTTACAAAGTCCTCGGCAGGGAAGACAAAACCTATCAAGTAGCTTACTTGGCTTTACCTCAAAAGGAAGTGAGAAAAGCAAAACAGGACATTCTAAAAGTAGGTGCGAAGCTAAAGGGAATGTCTCACATAATGTTCACCAGTTTTTCCTTTTGTAAGGTAGAAGGAACGACATTGGTAGTAAGTCCCTTTGACGATGTCGTGTGGTATCTTTTAGGAAACGAAAAGGGCTTACTTTATGCACTGTATCAAGAAGTTGACGAATTTCTCGGACTAAACGAAGCTGAGGTTAACGACAACATAGCCAGGGTAAAAGAGTTTGCTTTTAGAACTTATCAGGAAGAAGTGCAAAAAATTTGTATTCTATCTTCAAAGCCTTTAATAGAAGGTTTTGAATTGGAATCCTGTTTCGGGTTAAAAATGCCTAACAAAGATTGGATTGACTTTGCAGGCCTTTTGGGAATTTTGTTTGTAGACGACGAATTAAACTTTTTGCCTGCTCAGGAGCTCGTAACCTCTAACATCGTAGAATTCGTCAAAAAAGCTTCCGTATATCTTTTACTTCTGTCCGTGATTTGGACAGGAGCAGGAGTTTTTTTGAAGTGGCAAGCAAGCGTAACGGAATCTCGGATTAAAGACAGTCTTTCTAAGGTGGAAGCTTATGTCCACGGCGTTACTTCTTACTTTCCTCCAGGAGAGGTGCAAAGAGTTAACGAACTTATATCAGAAGAGCAAAAGATTTTGCGTTTGCCAAGATTTTACGAGTTTTTAATCTGGTGTGCAAGGAAACTTCCTTACGGTACAAAGTTTAAAACTATCTCGGTAAAGCTTAAAAAAGACGGTGGGTATTCTGTAAGTGGTTCCTTGATTTTCCCTGCAAAACCTGGGGAATTTGCCTCAGTATCGTCGAAAATCTTAAAAAGACTTTCAGAAGCGCTAACTTTGGAACAAAAACAGCTCGAATACACTGGAAGTAAGCAAGAGGGGGAAATAAAGTTTAAAGGGACGCTGTATGAAGTACCTTGACGACTTCAAGGCAATTTTTGAGTTGCTTTTGAAAAACTACAAAAAAGAATTCGTTTTTTGGGTGGTTAGCACCTTTTTGTTCGTGTTTTCCTTAGGTTTTGCTATGTTTGAGGGGTTAAGGTTTTGGCAACTTAAAAATGTCGAGACTCAAATTTTGGCTTACGAAAGCAGTATTCTCTCACAGGCTCCAAAAATTGAGAAGTTTAAGAAGACTTTTAAAGAGCTTAGTAAAAAAGAACTAAAGAAAGTCGAAGTTAAAGGACAGCTTGAACTTACGGACCTGGGAAAAGTCGTTAGCTTTTTTAAAAGCATGTACGACATCAATAGAGAAGAATTTTTCGTTCTAAAAGCTGCCATAAAAGACAAGAATACTTTAAGGTTTGCAGGCGAAAAAGTTTACATAAAAGAGGTAGTTAAGTGAGTTCCTTAAGAAAGAGCTGGAAGGTAAAAGTCTGGTTAGTTCTTTTTTTGCCAGTGGTAGTTAGTGCTGCGTGCGTTATCTGGTTTTTGAAAGGTAGATTCGTAGCAGAAGAAAGTTGGTATGTATCCCTACCAAAGACTTACAGCGAAATTATAGCTCTGTCTCAGAACTACGAAACCTTAAAGAAGCTTTTACTGAAGGCAAAAAGTTCTGAAAAAGGAAAGGAGTTAAGGATCGTTTACAATCCTTTTTTTGAATCTTCAGGAAAGACAAGTGGCAAAGGTTCTAAAAAAGGTGTTCCTCAAACTTCTTTCAACAGGTTTAGAAGGGCGTTACACCTCGAGCTAATTTTAAAAAATCCAACCAAGCACCAGAAAGTTTGCGTTATAAATGGAAAGTTTTATCAGGAAGGTTCAGTCGTAAAAAAAGGAATAAAAATACTAAAAATAGGGGACTACTATGTGGAGGTTAGGATTGGCAAGAAGGTGGTACGGATTAAAGTGGGTGATAGTTATTACTTTTAGCTTAATTTTGATTAGCTGTGGAGCAGAGATAAAAGATACCTCTTACGAAAAAGAAGCTGCTGGAATAAAAAAGCTTTTAAAGTCTCAAGTAGAGTTGACCAACCGAGAAAGACAGAAGTTAATGATGATGCAGAGGAAAAGGAGGTTACTGTCACTGTTAAAACCAATAGTTAGCCCTCAGGTTAATCCTTTGAATCAAAGGATAACGATGTCTTTTAGAGGGCTTAGCTACGAAAAGGTGTTTTACTTTTTGGCAGTTAAAGCCGGCCTAAATCTGGTTCTGGATCCGGCTTTAAACGAGGTTATACCCTCTGAGGATTCTAAGATTACTTTCACTTTTAAAGACATGACAATAAAAGACATATTAGACGAAATTTGCAGGGTGCTTGACATTACTTATCAAGTTAAAAACGGAGTTCTGTGGGTAAAACCCTTTGCTGAAAAGTTTATAGCCCTTGACTTTCTTCCCTTTACCAAGAGTAGTTCTTTAAACATAGGTGGAGATGTTCTCGGAGGTGGAGGAAGCCAAGAGGGTATAAACAACCCTTTAACCGGGCAGTTTACTATAACTGGAAGTATAGAAAAAGGAGTGAGTGACATCTACTCACAAATTGCAACAGCCGTTAAGAGCATGCTTAGCAAAAATGGCATATATATAATTAACAGAAGCCTTGGATTGCTGTATGTAAAAGACAGGCCCTCTCGGGTAAGAGCAGTAGAGGAATACATAAGTAAGTTACGGAAGGAGTACCTAAAACAGGTTATTTTGGATGTTAAGATAGTGGAAGTCAATCTTTCAAAAAATGTTAATCGGGGTATTGATTGGCTTCAACTTACCAATTACTTGATGGGTAACAACCACATATCTTTAAAGAGCTTAAGTGCCTTTTTCTCCACTCAACCAACGAGTCAAAATCCCGTTCAAATAACTATTTCTGGAACTCCAAGTATAAATGCAGTTTTAAACTTCTTGGCTCAGTACGGAAAGCTCAGGATAGTTTCTAATCCTATAGTGAGAGTCCTTAACAATCAACCGGCCTTGATAAGCGTGGGTACATCCATTGCTTACATAAAGAAGATAGAGAAACAAACCACTTCAGAAGGGGGAGCCACTTCCACTTCTATGACTATAGACACGAGTTCTCTTTTTCAGGGAATTTTATTAGGAATTACCCCTCATGTTACTGCTAACGACACGGTTATACTTCAGGTAGTACCGATAAAGAGTGACATACTTTCTCTTGACAAAGCAGAGTTTGAAAACGGAGATTACTTCGTAACATTACCAAAGGTAAACCTGAGGGAAATGACGACTTTGATTAAAACGAAACCAGGTGACTTGGTAATAATAGGAGGATTGATTCTCGAAAAGAAAGGAAATAACGAAAACAGGCTCGAAATTCCTTTGCTTGACAGAATATTCAGAAGTAACCAGTTGACTTCTTCCAAAACGGAGCTCGTAATACTAATAAGGGTTAGAGTTGATTAGAGGAGGCAACATGAAGAAGTTTCTTAGTTTTTTAACCGCAGCTTTGCTTTTGTTATCCTTAGGATGTTTGAGGGCTCAAACTAACGCTTTTAACGCAAATTCAACCTTTACCACGGGTTTAGCGAATACTAATTCAACAGAGCAGGTGGGCAACTTTACGAACTTAAACCCTGGAGTAAAGGACGAAACCTTTATGCTAAAAAATCTTTTAGTCAACGCAGAGGTTGCAAGAAGCAAGGGAGATTGTTTGAAAGCCACATACTTTTACAGAAGCTTTTTAAGAGAAAAGGGAGATGCTCCTGGAGTTTGGAATAATTATGGAGTTTGTCTTTACCAGTTGGGAAAGTTTGAAGAGGCGCTGGTTGCCTTTAAGATGGCTTATCTTCAAAAAAAAGATCCAGAATACCTTTTTAATCAAGCTTTGTGCTTACTAAGACTTGGAGACGAAAAAAAGGCATGTAAAATTTTTTTTAAGCTAAAAGATAGCCTTAGGTTTTTCGTGCCTAACTTTTTGGAGATTATTGATTACTGCAAAAGCCAGGTTAAGATTGAGACAAAGAAAACCGAGGTAAAAAGAGGTAAAAGAGTTAAAGAAAACGAGCAGGCTGTTAATGAAGTAAAAAAACAAAAATGAACAAAAATGAAATTGAAAAAATATTATTGGATTTTTATATTTTTAGCAGTAATTATTTTGTGTAGTTGTTTAAACTCAAGGAACAATTTAGCTTCAAATTCTTCTTCAAAAGTAGTATATCCAATACATCATCACATAAAAGTTACTTGGTTTTATGTTGGAGAAAGAGCGAGTGAAAATAATTCCTATATACCTAATGTTGCAAGTGCTTGGGATGATATTTGGTTGTGGCATTATGGAGGAGTTGATTCACCTTATAACAGAACTGGTTACTATCCAGCCAAGTTTATACCTGCAGAAAATCCTTTTTACTTTGCCTTACCATTTAACGATCTTGACGAAAGTGGACATTTCAAACCAATAGCTAAAAATATTCCTTGGTATAGTGAAGAACTTTTAAAAAAGAATGGCTCTATTTTGAAAAATAGATGGATAAAAATAATAAAAGGAGATAAAGTTGCATATGCACAATGGGAAGATGTAGGGCCGTTTGGGGAAGACGATTACGAATATGTATTCGGAAATGCCTCACCTTCTAATCCAATAAACGGGGCCGGGCTGGATGTTAGCCCAGCAGTTAGAGATTACTTAGGATTAAAAGATGTTGATTATGTAGACTGGCAATTTGTAGATTTTGATCAGGTACCTCCAGGACCTTGGAAACAAATAATTACAACGACTCCGGTTACTTTTATGGACTTCCCTAAGCTTAGTTTAAACACGACATGGTATTATCAACTTCAAGGAACTTTAAATCTTAATTTACCTGCTAAAGTTTACGATGTAGACTTGTTTGATACCTCTGTAGAGGAAATTCAGCAACTTAAAAAAGAGGGAAAAATAGTAATTTGCTATTTTAGTGCGGGAACTTTTGAAAATTGGAGGCCAGATGCAGATAAGTTTACCAAAGATGTGATAGGGAATCCTTTAACTGATTGGGAAGGAGAATATTGGTTAGACATCAGAAGTTCACTTGTTAGAAAAATAATGAAAGAAAGACTTGAACTTGCTAAAAACAAAGGTTGTGATGGGGTTGAACCCGATAATGTTGATGCATATCTTCACAATACAGGATTTAATTTAACATACAAAGATCAATTTGATTACAATAGATTTCTTGCGATAGAAGCAAAGAAGTTAGGTCTGCTCGTAGGTTTGAAAAATGATTTAGAACAGATAAAAGATCTCGTTGATTATTTTGATTTTGCTATAAATGAACAGTGTCATCAATATCACGAATGTGACAAGTTAAAGCCTTTTATAGAAGAGGATAAACCTGTGTTTAATGTAGAATACGATAAAATTTATGTGAACAATCAAACTGCTTTCAAACAACTTTGTAATCAGTCTAAAGAAGAAAATATAAGAACGATAGTTTTATCTCCTTTACTTGACGGAAGTATTATTAAAAGCTGTGATTGGTAAAACTTTATTCAAGGCCTAATTTTTTTAATCGATATCTTAATTGACTTCTCGTCATTCCGAGAATTTGAGCAGCTTTAGTTTTGTTCCAACGAGCTTTTTCAAGAGCTAAAATAATTTTCTGTTTTTCTTCAATAAGAATTTGTCTTTTTTTAAAATCCTTATTATTAGTGAATTCTAAAAACTCATGACTTAAACTTTCCAAAGTAATTGTTTGCCCTTTGCTTAAAACAACAGCTCTTTCTATAACATTTCTTAATTCTCTTATATTACCAGGCCATGGATACTTAAAGAAGAGCTCCATTACTTTAGAACTTATGTTTTTTATTGGTTTGTTAAACTTTTTAGAAAATAAATTTACGAAGTGTGACGCAAGCAAAGGAATGTCTTCTTTTCTTTCCCGTAAAGGGGGAAGGTGAATAGAGAATACATTTAGTCTATAGTAAAGATCCTGACGAAAGACCCCTTGTTCTATAAGTTTTTTAAGGTTTTTATTAGTAGCTGCTATGAATCTAATATTTAATTCTTTTTTAGATGTTCCTCCTATGGTTTCTATGGTTTTTTCTTCAATAACACTTAGTAATTTTGCCTGAAATTGAGGAGAAGCATCTCCTACTTCGTCAAGGAATACAGTGCCTTTGTTTGCAAGTTCAAACTTTCCAGGTTTACGCTTTATTGCTCCTGTAAAGGCACCTTTTTCGTATCCAAATAGCTCTGCTTCTATCAGGGTATCAGGAATAGCTGAACAGTTAATTTTTACAAAAGGAAATTTATTTCTTGGACTTAACTTGTGTATAATTTCTGCTACAAGACTTTTGCCTGTACCGCTTTCACCAGTTATAAGCACTGTTACATCCGAGGCAGACGCAATTTTTATCTGCTCAATAACCTCTTTAGTAATTTTAGAGGTTCCTATAAATAAATTATTCAATTTTTCAAAGTCTACTGAGAAACTTTGAAATTCCTCCAAAGCACTTTTTACTACGGAAATTAGCTCTTCAGGCTCAAAAGGTTTTGTAATGTAATTAAAAGCTCCATTTTTTACGGCACTTACTGCTGATTTTATAGTCCCATAAGCAGTAATAATAATAAAAGCAGTTCCAGGACAAATTTTATTTCTAAATTCTAACAATTCTATTCCTGAGATACCCGGCATTTTTATGTCTGCAAGTATTACATGATAAACATTTTTAGTTAATTTATTTTTAGCTTCTACACCATCTACAGCAAAGTCTACTCGATAACCTTCTTCTTCTAAAATTTCTCCAAGAAGTTTCCTTATATTAGGATCGTCATCAGCAATTAAAATCATTGGTTGTTTAACCATTTTTAGCCAAAATGGCTAAATTATCCACTTTTTTTCATTAAAATTATTTTAACAGTAACTTGAAGTTTTAGCAATGATTTGTGATTTAAAGGAAATTAAAAAAAGTTTTTTTCTGGCACGATATTTGTTAAAAAATGGAAATAAAAAATTTGAATAGGGAGTTAAAGATGAAAGATGTTAAAAAGTATTTTTTATTCTTGCTTTTAATACTCGTTTCTATTCCTGTGAATTTATTGGCAAAAGAAATGCCTATAATTAATCTTACGCAACTGAGCCTTGAACAATTAATGAACATAGAAATAACTTCGGTGTCTAAAAAGCCTGAGAAATTACTTAATGCTCCAGCTGCTATTTATGTTATAACAAGTAAAGATATAGAAAGATCAGGCGCAACGAGTATACCTCAACTTTTGAGGTTAGTGCCTGGAGCAGATGTAGCAAGAATAAATTCCCATGTATGGG
>JAADEG010000064.1 GCA_013153525.1 Thermodesulfobacteriota bacterium | reverse complement strand
ATTTTTGAAGGCAGGTGTTACATATTTGAGTTCAAGGTGATTGAGCTTGACGAGTCAAAAGGAAGAGCCTTGTCTCAACTCAAAGAAAAGCACTATCACGAAAAGTACTTAAGTCAGTGTAAAGAAGTCTATCTCATTGGTATAGAATTCTCAAAAGAAAAAAGAAACATCACAAACTTTGAGTGGGAAAAAGTTAACTTTTAATTATGGCTGAACCCATACTTTATTACAGTTTAAGTAGGTTTTTTAAAGAAAAGTTTGGAGAAAGGATAAGAAGAATTCCTGTTGACGCAGGTCTTGGTTGCCCTAATAGAGACGGAACAAAAGGCTATGGAGGTTGTATTTACTGTGATAAGTACGGTTCTGGTACAGGGCTTTCTTTTAAAGGTTTGAGTGTTAAAGAACAAGTTGAATTGTACTTAAAAAAGTTTGAAAAAAATCCCAAAGTTAAAAAATTTATTCTTTACTTTCAATCCTATTCAAACACCTATGCACCTGTTTCAAAGTTAAAAGAACTTTACGACACAGCATTTATAGACGACAGAATTGTTGGACTTGCTATTGGAACTCGCCCTGATTGTATAAATCCTGAAGTAGTTGAACTTTTAAAGTACTATCAAAAAAAAGGGCTATACTTGTGGATAGAACTTGGACTTCAAAGTAAACACGACAAAACTTTAAAACTCATCAATCGTGGACACACTTTTAAAGACTTTCTTGACGCTTACGAACTTCTTAAAAAAAACGACATACCTGTTGTTGTGCACATTATCTTTGGTCTTCCTGAAGAAACAGACGAAATGATGCTTGAAACCGTAAAAACACTTGCAGATTTAAAAATAGACGGCGTGAAGTTTCACGCACTTTACATAGTTAAAGGCTCAAAACTTGCCGAACTTTACGAAAAGGGATTGTATAAACCTATAGAGCTTAACAAATACATAGAACTCGTTGCTAAAGCAATAAGTATGCTCCCACCAGAAACGGTTATTCACAGAGTTTGTTCAGAAGCAAAAGAAAGTGACATAATCGCACCTATTTGGGTTACGAAAAAAATGGAAGTTATAGAAAAATTGCGTAAGTATATGAAAGAGCGTGGATATTATCAAGGAAAATACTATAAAGCGTCTAAGTAAAAGGGAGGTTTAGATGGAAAAAAAGTATAGAATCGTATATATGGGAAGTCCAGAATTTGCAATTCCACCTCTTGAAGCACTTATTGATTCTGAAGAAGTGATAGCTGTAATTACCCAACCTGACAAACCAAAAGGTCGTGGATTAAAACTTGAGCCTTGTGCAGTAAAAAAGTTTGCTTTAAGTAAAGGTATAGAAGTTTTAACTCCAAACAAGTTAAAAGACGAAGAATTTTTAAATAAACTTAAAGAATTTGCTCCTGATCTCGTAGTGGTTTGTGCCTATGGTAAAATTCTTCCAAAACAGGTTCTTGAAATCCCTAAGTTTGGCTGTTGGAACATTCACGCTTCACTTTTACCAAAGTATCGTGGAGCCTCTCCTATAAACTGGGCAATTCTTGAAGGAGAAAAAGAAACAGGGATAACTATAATGCTTATGGACGAAGGAATGGACACAGGACCTATATTACTTCAAAAAAAGACACCTATTTATCCTGAAGAAACAGCAGAAGACCTCGCAAAAAGACTAAGTAATCTTGGAAAAGAGGCTATATGTGAAGCCATAGAGCTTCACAAAAAAGGAGAGCTCTCCCCTACCCCTCAACCTGAACACGGTATAAGTTATGCTCCTATTATAAAAAAAGAAGACGCCTTTTTTGAGTTTGAAAAGGATTCTGCAGACCTGATTGAAAGAAAAGTAAGGGCTTTTTTACCCTGGCCTGTTGCATATACTTTTTTTAAAGGAAAAAGACTAAAAGTCTTTAAGGCAAAAAAAGTAAAGTGCGAATCTCAGGAAAAACCAGCCACGATTCTTAAAATTTCTGAAGAAGGAATTCTCGTAAAGTGTAAAGAAGATTGTATTTTAATTCAAGAGCTCCAACTTGAAGGAAAAAAAAGGCTCTCTGCCCACCAGTTTGCCTGCGGGCAGAGACTTAAAAAAGGGACTCTCTTGCAGTAAGAGTTGGAATCTTTCCTTTGTGTAAAATCTTTAATATTGGAGATGCAATAAATATAGAGCTGTAGGTTCCTACGATAAAACCTATAGTAAGAGCAAGAGCAAAGTCCCTTATAACTATTCCACCAAAAAGAAGCAAGCTCACGGATCCAAAAAGAGTCGTTAAGCTGGTTATAAGAGTTCTTGCAAGCATCTCATTTATACTTGCGTTTATCAACTTGTCAAAGTCTTTAAACCTCTTCTTAATAATGTTTTCTCTAATTCTGTCAAAAATAACGACTGTATCCGTAAGAGAATATCCAGCAAGCGTTAAAAGTGCAGTAATAAACAGCAGGTTTATCTCTTTTCCAAGTATGTAAAAAATTCCTATGGTAACGAGAACATCGTGAAAAGTTGCAATTCCTGCAGAAACTCCAAAGTTAAAGTTAAATCTAAAGCTAAGGTAAAGTATAATTCCAATTAAAGCACCTATAATAGCAAAAATAGCTTTGTTCCTAAGTTCTTTACTTATAACTGCTCCTATTTCCTCTTTTGCAAGTACTTTAAACTTGTACTCAGGAAAGTTCTTTTTAAGAATACTTACGACCCTTTCTACATCTTTGGTAAGAGTTTCCTTAGAGCTTTTTATCTTTAAGAGTACCATGTTTTCGCCTTTTACATCCTGTAAAGTAAAGTCTTTTACTCCATTATCTGCAAGCACTTTTCTTATTTTGTCAAGCTTTGGAGGTACGCTCGTTTTAAGGTAAAGTAAGGTTCCACCAGTAAAGTCTATTCCAAGATTAGCTTTTCCTCTGAAAGCTTGAATAGTTCCAATAATTCCAAGCATACACAACCCAGCAGAAATAATTGCACATACCTTTTTGTACTTCATGAAGTCAAAGTTAGGATTTTTGATTAACTCAAAGAACTTTATCTTAAACTCTTTACCTTTTTCGTACATGTATTCGTAAAAGATCTTGGTCACGAAGATAGCAGTAAACAAGTTAACCACGATTGAAATAGAAAGGGTTACTGCAAAACCTCTAATAGGTCCTGTTCCAAATATAAACAAAATCAAAGATGTAATGAGAACAGTAATGTGTGCGTCAAATATAGTCCAAAATGCCTGAGAATAACCTTGAAAGATTGCAGAATATCCTGTTCTTCCCAGTTTTAATTCCTCTCTAATTCTTTCAAAGATAAGAACATTTGAGTCAACACCCATACCTATACTTAAAATTATTCCAGCTATACCTGGAAGAGTAAGAGTTGCTTGAAATGCAGAAAGAAGAGCAAGAAGGAAGTAAACATTTAAAATAAGAGCAAAAACTGCAATAACACCAGAAACCCTGTAATAAATACTCGTAAAAATAATAACTGCTGCAGCACCGATAAGACCTGCTATAATACCTTTTTTAATAGAGTCTTTTCCAAGAGAAGGACCTATAGTTATGTTTTGGACGATTTTAACAGGAGCAGGAAGTGCTCCAGCTCTTAAAACAAGAGCAAGGTCAGAAGCCTCCTGCATAGTAAAATCACCTGTAATCTGAGCCTCTCCACCTGAAATCTTCTCCCTAATAACAGGTGCAGACTTAACTACATTGTCAAGTACTATTGCAAGTCTTCTTCCTACATTTTCAGCTGTTATGTGCTCAAATATCTTTGCTCCTCTTGAGTCAAACTCAAGCCATACATAAGGCTGATTCGTTCTGGGATCAATTCTTACTCTTGCGTCTTTTAAGTAACTTCCCGTAAGAACAGCCTGTTTTTTCAAAATAATCGGTTCTCTTATTATTCTTCCTGTACGCCTGTCTTTTTTAACCAAAAAGTAAAGAGCATCCCCTTCTGGAATGTATTGACTTAAAAGCTCTCTCCACTTTTTAAGAGGAGCATTCGGTTTTATTTTCCCTTCTTTTATAAGGGCTTCCATTGCAAGTTTTATTTTGTCAATGTTTCGCATTGCATCTTCGTCAACCAGGTGAAATTCAAGCTGTGCAGTTTGTCCAATTACTCTTATTGCTCTTTTGGGATTTTTTAATCCTGGAAGCTGTACTACTACCTTGTCCGAACCCTCTGTAGTAACGACTGCTTCTGCTACTCCAAACTGGTCAATTCTGTTTCTAATAACCTCTACGACCTGGTTTAATATGTTTTTCTTTATGTAAGCTATTCTGTCTGGAGAAAGAGTTACTACAAAAGTAAAAACTCCTTCTTTAGCCCTTTCTTTTACGAGTTTTAGCTCTTTGTAATTTGGTAAAACTTGATTCTTAAAGTAGTTTGCATCTTTGGGATTGAAAAACTTAAAAACTGCTTTAATACCCTTTAAAGAAAGTTCAAAGTTTATTTCAGCTTTACTCAGGTCCATTTTGACATCTTGAATATAGTCCTCAAACTGGGTTTCAAGAGCCTTTTTTATGTCTGGTTGAAGGATTAAATGGACACCACCTTTTAAGTCAAGACCAAGCTTTAGCTCTCCACG
The DNA here is from genome assembly GCA_013153525.1 of Thermodesulfobacteriota bacterium. GTDB lineage: Bacteria > Desulfobacterota > Thermodesulfobacteria > Thermodesulfobacteriales > Thermodesulfobacteriaceae > Thermodesulfobacterium. The sequence continues at coordinate 8,538 of JAADEG010000064.1, read as the reverse complement.
ATACACATACTTCTTAAACCAAGGTGGTAAGTTGGGAACGAATGTAGGAAGTAGTAAAAATCCTGCAAAAATTATCAAAAATATTAATAATCCTATTTTAAGTTTGAGCTTGGCAGACAATTCCTCACCCCGCAGTATTTTATTATTTGCAATTTAAAGCCTTTTTTATCTTTTCCAAGTTTTCTTTTAATAACTTTACAAAACCTCCTTTTTCAGGAAATCCTGCTCCAGACCACAAAGTCTCTACTTTTATGCCTTTGTTTTCAAAAAAGTCCTTGTACCTTAAAAACTCAGGATCACTTATAAAGACTAAATTAATTCTAAGCTTTTTTATTTCTTCAAGCATGTGATAAAAACTTCTCATTCCAGGAGTTTCTTCTCTGTGGTAACCTTTTACTAAAGTAACTTCTTTTACACCTGTACCTCTTAAAAGGTAATCAAATACAGGGTGTCCAAGTAAAAAAAACTTCTTCACTTTGCACTTACCAAGGTCTTGATACTCTTTTTTGATCTCATTAATCTCTTTTAAAAAGGTTTTTAATCTCTGGGCAAACTCCCTTTTTTTGTCTTTAAACCTGTTCGTCATAAAGTTTACGAGTGAAATAGCAAGTTTTTTAATTCTGTCAAGGTCAAACCAGAGGTGAGGATCCTTTACGACTTCGTTAGATCCAAGCAAGCTAAATACAGACTTGTGCTCTCTTATATTAAAAACCCTTTCTGCCCAGGGTTCTGTGCCTACTATTACTACTACATCTGCTTTTTTAATTTCTTGCCATTGATAAAGCGTGGGTTCATAAGTGTGAAAGTCTCTTCCAGGAGGAAGGATCACTTTTACTGAATATTCTGGAAAAAGCTCTTTAACTAATTTTTTTAATGGAGATACCGAAGTTACGAACTCAAACGCAAGTGCGTGTCCAATGTAAAAGATCCAAATAACCAAAGAAAAAATTATTAATCTTTTTCTCATTTTTACCCCTACAAACCAAGTGCTATAATTATAGCACTATTTGTAAAAATTTTCAAAAAGTTTTTGTTTTTTTTAATTAATTTAATATTCTACGAGTGCAGTGGTAATTCTATAAATCTTTCTATGAAAACGCCTTTTTATAATTATAAGCCTAAGTCTTTGTAAATTTTTAAGTATTTCTTGCTTTTTTCCGTAGGGTATTCTAAGTAAGTAAGTCCTACCAGGAGGTGTGATTCTTCTTCTAAGTTCGGCATTAAGAGTAAGTAGGAGCTTGTAATCTATATTTCCTGCAATAGCAAAAACTCTTAGGTCAACACCTCCGTTCACCTCAATGGTTTCAAAGTTAAAAGGTTTTTCTTTTATAGGCTTAAATCCGTATCTTCTTGGATTTTTAGCAATAAGCGTTACTGCCATCCACTGAGGCAGATAAGCAATCGTTTCAAGAGGAAGCCTTCTCGTTCTCATTAATTGCCAGTAATCAACGAAGTTTCTCGCTCTTAAAATCCTCATTAACTTGGCTTCTCCAAGGTTGTAACTTGCAACAGCTTCTCTCCAGTCTCCAAAAATTTCGTAAAGTCTTTTTAAGTATCTTGCTGCTGCATAGGTTGACTTTATAAAGTCTTTTCTTTCGTCAACCCAATAATTTATCTTTAAACCGTACTTTCTTGCGGTTCCCCTTATAAACTGCCATATCCCTACTGCTCCAGCATGAGACACTGCAAATGGACTACAACCACTTTCTATAACCGCAAGGTAAATCAAGTCCTCAGGAATTCCAAATTCTTTAAAAATAGCTTTAAAGTAAGGAAAGTAAGGTCCACACCTGTCAAACCACTTTTGAAGTCCCTTTTTTCCAGAAGTAGTGTAATAACGAATAAAGTACGCTACCTGAGCGTTTATGTCAGGAGGAAGATTTTTTATAACCTCTGGTGGAAGCTCTTGAAAGGTCTCAAAGGTTTCGTTTTCGTAAGAAAGCGTCTGCTGTAAGTAAATGTCTGGAGAAGAAGTTATGCTTGCAGCTATAGCAATACCAATAAAACACAACAACCCTATTAAGCACAAAAACAACTTTTTATGCATCTTTTAGATCCTGATACAAGTGCTCTAATGCCTTTAAATTGAGGTAAGTGTCTTCTTCTGTGTGTGCTTCTGAAGTAAGAATTGGTTTTAATTTTTTCGTTTTAAAAAACTCAAAAATTTTCTTAAACTCTATTACCCCTTTTCCAATAGCAAGGTGTTCGTCCACCTCTCCAGAATTATCGTGGCAGTGAATCTCTTTTAAATAGGGATGTAATTTTTCAAGCCAATAAAGCTCGTGTTTTTTAGAAAAGACCCTTGCGTGAGCTGGATCAAAACACCAATAAAGCTTACCTTCAAATTCTCTTAAAACTTCCATTAAAAGCTCTGGTTCTGGTTCAAATGTATTTTCTACTGATAAACTTGACTCCACTTCTTCAGCTAACTTAAGAAGATAGCTTATACCGTCTTTAACACTTGCTAACCATTCTTCTTGCTTTTCTCTATAATAGTCAGAGTGATAACCTGAGTGAAACACCATGTTTAACGGCTCAAAAAGCTCTGCTACTTGCATTGCAACTGAAAACCTCTTTAAACTAACTTCTTTAATCCAAGGATCTATAGCACCTGGACTAAGGTCTATAAAAGGTAGGTGAACGGTGGTTTTTAATTGAGCCTGTTTTAACTTTTTGGCAACTTCTCTAAAGTCTTTGTATCTGTACCTATCAAGAGCATCTGCGTGCAAGGCTACTTCTACATTTAACCCGTGTTTCAATACCAAGTCTAAGTACTTTTCTTTTAGTAGTGTAAAAGGTATTGAAACGAAGATCATTTTTTCCTACTGTAAAACTCCTTTACTTTGTTAACTACATAGTCTATTTCTTCTGGTTTTAACCCAGGATAAAGAGGAAAACTTATTACTTCTTCTGCCAGCCTTTCTGTAACAGGTAGGTCTCCTTTTTTAAATCCCAAGTTTGAATAAACTGGCTGAAGGTGTAAAGGATAGGAGTAATAAATCCCTGTACCTATACCGTTTTCATTAAGAAAGCTCCTTAATTCGTCCCTATTTTTAGCTCTTACCGTAAATAAAGACCAACACGGCATTGCACCTTCACAAGGTTTAGGTAAAGTTAATTCTTTCACATCCTTAAGCAATTCGTAATAAGTATTTGCAATAGCTCTTCTTTCTTTAAGTTCGTCTTTAAAGTATTTAAACTTAACTGACAAAATCGCACTGTGAATTTCGTCAATCCTTCCGTTAACTCCGTGGTATTCGTAATAATAAGGTCTGGTTTGTCCGTGTTCTTTAAGAAATCTTATTTTTCCTGCGAGTTTTTCTGAATTGGTAAAAACCATTCCAGCGTCTCCGCAAGTAGAAAGGGGTTTAGTAGGATAAAACGAGGTTGCAGAGGCGATTCCAAAGCTCCCAACCTTTTTTTCTTTAAGCTCTGCTCCAAGTGCTTGACAGATGTCTTCTATTAAAAAAATGCCCTTTTCTTTACAAAATTCTGAAATCTCCTCAAGTCTTGCAGGAATACCAAAAAGACTTACTACTATAATAGCACTTACTTTTTTTCCTTTTAAGTTTAAAGTATCCCAGGCTTTTTTAATATTCTCAAGACTTAACCCAAAGGTATCTTCTTCAACATCCACGAACCAGGGCACGAGCCCTGCCCTTATTACTACCTCAGAAGTGGCTATAAAAGTAAAAGAAGGCACGAGGACATACGAGTTAGGAGGTAGTTCCAGAGCCTTTAATATGAGGTAAAGTGCTTCTGTTCCTGAGGAGACTCCTATTGCCTGCTTAACTCCAATAAAGTCTGCCAAGGTGTCTTCAATCTGTTTAGTAAAAGGTCCGTTTAAGTAAATACCGCTTCTTAAAACCTGTATAACCGCTTCTTCCAATTCTTTTCCGTACTTAGCGTAACTTCGCTTTAGGTCAATAAACTTTATCTCCAAAAAAATCCCTCCTTTAAACACCTTTTCAAAAAAGCCCCTTTTATTATACTTTAATTTTCTGGAAACTCTATCCTGAGGTCCAAATTTTTATGAAAAAAACGCTTTTGTTTTACAGAAGAGGAGGGCTTGGAGATACCCTTCTTACATTTCCACTGCTTGAGGCACTTAAAAAACAAGGATTTTACATCGTTGCAATTGGCAATACTGACTATCTTAAAATTGCAAAAACAGTAGGTTTTGTGGATGAGTGTTATTCAGAAGGGTATCCACAAGTTATCCAAAGAGAATTTTCTAAAAAAGTAATCTTTTCAAAAGACGGAATTCCTCCTTTTCCAAAAGACAGAGTGTGGATCGTTGATTATTACTTTTCTATTCTCAAGCTTAAAAAAGAGTTTTCCCAAGTATTACCTTTAAAACCAGAAGAGGACTCAGTTTTAAAGGAAAAGGCTGTAATTCACGCTGGAAGCGGTTCTTTTAAAAAAATCCCAGACTTTAGCTTATTTGAAAAAGTGGAAAGCTTTCTTAAGTCCAAGGGTTACGAGGTAATTTACTTAGTTGGTGAGGCAGACGAATGGATAAAAGACAAAGTTAAAAACTTTTGGGAGTGCTTTGAGCCTTTGAAAATAGCAAAACACTTAAAAACCGCCAAACTTTTCGTGGGTCTGGACAGTGGTATATCTCACCTTGCGTGTTATCTTGGAATAAAGTCTTATGTCTTTTTTGGTCCAACAGACGAGGTGGTTTGGAGACCCATTGGAAAAGATTTTAAAATTATCAGCCTTGATCTTGATTGCAGACCCTGTTTTCCTAAGGTATGTAATAATAGAAAGTGCCTTGATGTAGAGGAGCTTTTTAAGAAATTTTTAAAGGTATTTAAAGAAACTTAAGAGAAAAACCTTTGTCTTAAAACTTCGTATAGAGCAACTCCTGTAGCTACGGATACATTTAAGCTTTCAACTTTTCCTATCATAGGGAGTTTAGCCACGAAGTCACACTTTTTAAGAATTCCTTTTCTTATTCCCCTACCCTCGTTTCCAACCACAATTCCAAGGGGTAACTTACAGTCAACAGAATAAATCGTGTGTTCTGTTTTGTGAGTTAAACCAAGTATCCACAAACCATTTTCCTTAAAAAATTCTATTGCTTTTCCAAGGTTGGTTACCTTTGCAATTGGTAGGTTAAATACTGCTCCTGAAGAGGCTTTAATAACGGTTTCAGTTATGTCACAGCTTCTGAGTTTGGGAATTACCACTCCGTGAACCCCGACCGCGTCTGCTGTTCTTATTATTGCACCTATGTTTCTCGGATCTTCAAGCTCGTCAAGAAACAAAACAAGTGGAATTTCTCCTTTGTTTTCCCAGTTTTTAATTATGTCCTCAAGATCTGCGTAAGGAAACTCGCTTATGTAAGCTACTACCCCTTGAGTATTAACACCTTTGGCAACTTTTGGAGGATTAAAGTTTTCTCCAGAAATTAACTTTACTTTAACCCCGTGTTTTTTTGCAAGCTCAAGAATTCTGTGCTTTTTTCCAGACAGAGACTTTTTGTGAATCCAGACTTCCTCAATAATAGAAGGATCAGACTTCAAAAGCTCAATAACAGGATTTACTCCAATTACTGGTTTTGACATTTACAGAGTCTCCAGTATAGACGCAAAGTCAGGATTTCTAAAAGGCTTTAACGACTCAGCCTTTATAATAGAAAAAAATTCTTTAATACTTTCGTCTATTTCTTTATTTACGATGACATAATCAAACCAGGAGGCAAACAAGAGCTCTGTTTTTGCTCTTTCAAGGCGTTTTTTTATCTTTTCTTCGTCTTCAGTACCCCTTGAAACGAGTCTGTGTTTAAGAGTGTCTAAGTCTGGAGGAGCAATAAAAATGAAAACTGCGTTTTTTCCGAAAAAGCTTTTTAACCTCGTTGCTCCAACTACTTCTATGTCAAGCACGAGGTGTTTATTTTGAGAAAAAGCCTTTTCAACTTCAGATTTAGCAGTGCCGTAATAGGTGTCATATACCTTAACCCATTCAAGAAACTCGTGGTTTTCTATCATTTTCAAAAATTCTGCTTCAGACACGAAGTAATAGTGTTTTCCGTGTACCTCCCCTGGTCTTGGACTGCGAGTCGTGTGTGATACGGAAAAGTAAAACTCCTCTTCTGGAAGAGACTTCAAAATGGTACTTTTTCCTGCTCCAGAAGGTCCACTAACTACGATAACGAGTTTATTATTCTTCATCTTCTCTGTCAAACTTCTCCAGAGTATCACTCATAAGTCTTTGAGCAACTGTTTCAGCCTGAATCGCAGAGAGAATCACATGATTGCTGTCAGTAATGATTATGGAACGAGTTTTTCTTCCTTGTGTTGCGTCTATAAGTCTTTTTGTCTCCTTAGCCTCCTCTTTAAGCCTCTTCATTGGTGCAGAATTTGGATTAACTATAGCTATAATCCTGTCTGCCACCACAAAATTTCCAAACCCAATGTTTAAAAGTTTACAACTACAAGGCATCTCTTTCCCTCCTGAACAAAATTAACCTAAGTTTTTATGGATCTGGCAAAAATATTTTAATTCAAAACTCTATTTTGTCAAATTTTCTTTAAAATTCTTTTTCTTTTTCCTTATACCTTTTAAATTGGTCTTAACGAATAAAAACGGTCCTATAAGGGTATAAGTTCCAATTATGATTAGTATTGAAAGCGGAGGATCTATAGAGGCTAAACTCAGTCCTAAAACGAAAAACAGCAAAAAGTAAAAAGTTTGTCCTTTTTTAATTTGGATTTCTTTAAAACTTGGATACTCTATTGAAGACACGAGGAGGTAGGCTATGAGAGTTAGAAAAGTTAAGAAAAAGTACTTTTTGTAAGGCAGGTTTATAGAGCTTTTGATAAAAAACAGAACAGCAGTAGCAATGAGTGCTGCACCTGCAGGAGAGGGAAGCCCTTCAAAGTAGGTTTTTCCACTATCTGTAGTAACATTAAACCTTGCGAGTCTTAATGCAACGCAGGTAGTATAAAGAAAACACGCAATCCAGCCCACATTTCCAAGGTCTTTGAGAACGAATTCGTAAGCTAAAAGAGAGGGAGCAACTCCAAAGGATACCAAGTCACACAATGAATCGTACTCCATCCCAAATTTTGAAAAAGCCTGAAAGTGTCTTGCAATCCTACCGTCAAATATGTCAAACATAATGGAAAACAAAATAGCCCAACCTGCATGCCACAAATTTTTATTTATTATAGAAATAATTGCAAAAAATCCACAGAAAATGTTTAAAGTGGTAAAGATGTTAGGAAGCAGATAAATCATTTTTTCGTTTTAAGAGGAAGCCTTGCTATAACCGTTTCCCCAGCAAAAACCCTGTGTCCTTCTTTTACATACACTTCTGCGTCTTCTGCCGGAAAAAACACCTCCACTCTTGAACCAAATCTTATAATACCTATGGGATCTCCTGCAACGAGGTCGTCTCCTGGTAAGACGAAAGTTTTAATCCTTCTTGCAATGGCTCCTGCTATTTGAATTACCCAAACGGGAATTCCGTCCTCTCTTTCTATGAGATAAACCTGTTTTTCGTTTTTTGAGAAGGCTTCTTCTCTAAATACAGGTTGTTTTTCACCCTTAAAGTAGCTCATTTTCAAAATTTTTCCTATTACAGGGCTTCTGTTTATGTGAACATCCCAGAGTCTCATAAATATACCTATTCTCCACAAAGGTCCCTGATACCAGTCTCTCCTTTCTTCAACCTCGCACTTTACGACCTTTCCGTCAGCAGGAGAAATTATAAGCTCTGGATTAAGGACAGCCTCTCTTGGTGGATCTCTAAAAAAGTATGTATTAAATGCTGCTAACCCCATGAAAGAGAGAGCAAGTCTTTTCTTTTTACTAATCAGTGCCGTAACCCCGGCAATAGCTGGAGTTATAATCCAAGGCAGACCATCTTTGTGAATCATTCCCACACCTCTTTAGAAGACAAAATGTAAAATTTAAAAAAACGGATGTTAAATTATTGTATCACATTTTAAATTATTTTCACTCGTTATGTTAAAAACCCTTAAGGAATTTTCGTCTTACAAATTTTTTGTAAAAATGTTAAAATGTACAATATATCACATTAACACAAGGAGTTAATAAATGCATAAGAAAAGATTGCCAGATACTTCTTCCTTTAAAAGGATTAGAGAAAATGGTTTCCTTTACATAGACAAAACTCCGTGGATTTATAAAATGATTACTGAAGGAAGCTTCTACTTTCTTGCTCGCCCAAGAAGATTTGGAAAGTCTCTTACAGTTAGCACTCTAAAGGAGCTCTTCTCTGGAAATAAAAAACTATTTGAAGGGCTTTACATCTACGATAAGTGGCACTTTGAAAAGCATCCTGTTATCCTGTTTGACTTTAACGGGATTAGAAGCAAGACTCCAGATGTGCTTGAAGAGGAACTAAAAAAGGAACTCAGTAAAATCGCTGAGGAATACGGAGTGCCCCTTGAAGATGAAAACCCCGAAAGAAAATTCAGGCTTCTTATTGAAAAGCTTTATAAAAAATTTAAAAAAGGAATAGTCGTGCTTGTTGACGAATACGATAAGCCTATAACCGAACAC
>JAADEG010000049.1 GCA_013153525.1 Thermodesulfobacteriota bacterium | reverse complement strand
TTCAGAAGTCCTGAGACAGGAGGGCTTCATGTATCAGAGCTTGGAGGAGCTGGTTACAAAACTATTGGTTCAGGTGTTCACGCAGTTGCTGTAAAAGGAAGAAGTGCAAAGCCTTTAATCGTGTTTATTTCCTGTGAGAAAGATTCTGAGCCTAAGGTAAAGTTTTTAGAGGTAGAAAGGGAACTTATTGAAGAGGTTTACAGGGGATACGCAGGACTAAAAGGAGTATATGCTCTCACGAAGTACTTGTTAGACGAGCACAGGGACTTTTTTTTAAAGTACAATGCAAGAGCAGTGGTGGTTGGAAAAGGGGCTTGGACAACGAGAATGGGATCTTTGGTTTCTATAGATGTTAATCCTAAGGAAGGAAAACTCGTTGAAGGAAGTGAAGACTTTGCAGGAAGAGGAGGGGGCGGGAGTGTTCTTGTTCAGGCTCACAATGTCGTAGGAATAGTTATGGGAGGAAAGTGGAAGCCCGAACTTCCAGAGGAACTTTCTGATACCAGAAAGTTTCATCAATTTTTTAAGAAAATAAGTGGTAGAGACTTCGTAAAAGCAGTTACTTCAAGCACATACAAGTATCGTTTTAATCCTAAAATAGGAGCTGGTGGAACTTTTGGGTGTAATTATCCTCACTACAGGGAGTGGCTCCTTACTTTTTGTTACAACAGTATCTACTTAAAAAAGGAGTTTAGAAAGAGAATTACTGAAATTATTTTAGAACACTATTGGAAGCCTTTTAAAGAAAAGGTTTTTGACAAAGAAAAACCCTGGAAGACCTGTGGTGAACCTTGTCCGGTAGCGTGTAAAAAGCTCTGGAAGAAGAAAAAGGTTGACTACGAACCTTTTCAGGGGATAGGTCCTCTTATAGGAGTTTTTAACTTAGACCTTGCGTCAGAAATAGTAGATAAGATAGATTCAGCGGGGCTTGACGCAATTGCTACGGGTCATGTAGTTATTTTTATTTTAGAAAGCGTGGATAAAGGGCTTTTAACTATGGAAGAAGCTGGTATTTCCCAAAGACCAGAGCTCAATCCATTCGTTTTAAATCCTCAGGTTTGGGAGGTAAACGGACACCTTGCAATGGAAATAATTGACGGTTTACTTAACAAAAAGACGGATGTATTAAAACTTATTGCAGAGCGAGGAATTAGAAAGACATGTGAGATTTTAAGTGAAAAATACGAAGACAGAGTGGAAAGAGCAGGGATATCCTTTAAAGATGTAGCTATATATCAACCTTATGGAGAATGGGGTTACATGACGCCGAATTACTACTGGACTAAAGGATTCATAATACCGCTTTTTATAAACGGAAAGTATTGGACTGAATACTCACTTATGTTTGAAAATCCAGAAGAATTCGTAAAGCATGTTTTTGAAAGAATAATGAAGGAACTTGGTCTTTCAAATAGTGGAATTTGCAGATTTCACAGAGGATGGATAGAAAACCTCTTAGACAGGTTTTACGAAGTTTTAGGGATAAGTGATTACGAGGCGTCTTTACACAAAATTTACAACAAAATAGCTTGTTATGGTATTAAGTCAGGTGCAATACCTCAGCCTCTTGAGGGTGAAAAAGCAATAGACTTGTTTGTGCTTCTTGCAGAGGAATTGAATGCTCACGAGTGGATACCGAGGTTTCAGAAGAATAAAAGAAGAGCTTATCTGGAATGGTTTGAGAGATTTTACTTAACATACCTTGGATACATAGGATTAGATGTGGATAAGTGCTAAAGTCAGTAGATGCTAAAACGAGTAAAAAACTAAATTTTTGCGTGAAAAATTGTGAAAGCTATTTGAAAAAAGGCTCTTTTTCCCGCTAATTCCTCTTTTCGGGCAAATTTTTTTCTTTTTGAAATTTGGTTTTTTTCGCAAAAAGGTATAAGATAAATATTAACAAATCATAATCTCAAGGAGGGCAAATATGCTTAAGCTTAAAGAGCTTAGCAGAAGAGACTTTTTAAAGTTGTGTACGATAGTAACGGCAAGCATGGGGCTTCCCTTTTCCATGGTAGATAAAGTAAGTGCAGCCCTTAAAAAGGGACCCAGACCACCTGTAATATGGCTTAACTTCATGGAGTGTACGGGATGTACGGAATCTCTTTTAAGGGCATCTCATCCACCACTTGCGAGGTTTATTCTTGAAATAATAGACCTTGAGTATCACGAAACTCTCATGCCAGCTGCAGGTAAACAAGCAGAGGAAGTTTTAAAAAATGCTATGAAGAAGTATTACGGAAAGTACATTTGCGTAGTAGAAGGAGCTGTTTCTACGAAAGACGGAGGAATATACTGTAAGATAGGTGGAAAACCTGCAATTGACATTCTTAAAGAGGTGACCAGAGGAGCAAGCCTTGTAATAGCCTATGGAACCTGTGCAAGCTTTGGTGGTGTCCAGGCAGCTAAACCAAATCCAACTGGAGCAGTTGGTGTAGGAGAAGTCATAGGAACAGACAAACTTATAAACATACCTGGATGCCCACCTAATCCGTATAATTTCCTTGCAGCAGTAAGCTACATTTTAACCTTTGGTAAGCTTCCAGAATTGGACGAACTTAGAAGACCCAAGTTTGCTTATGGAAGACTCATTCACGACCAGTGTGAAAGAAGACCTCACTTTGATGAAGGAAGATTCGCAGAAAAATTTGGAGACGAAGGACACAGAAAGGGATACTGCCTTTACAAACTTGGATGTAAAGGACCAGTTACATACGCTAACTGCTCAGTTATGAGGTTCTGTGATGTAAATGTGTGGCCCGTAAGTGCTGGTCATCCTTGTATGGGTTGTACTATGCCTGACTTCTGGGACGAAATGAAGTTTTACAAGCCTATAATGGAAGAAGAATAAAACAAAGGAATATAAAAAGGAGGGACAAATATGGGAAAGAGAATAACAGTAGATCCTCTTACGAGGATAGAAGGTCACTTAAGGATTGATGTAGAGGTATCAGGTGGTAAGGTAAGGGACGCCTGGTCCTCTGCTCAGATGTGGAGAGGTATAGAAGTAATACTAAAAGGAAGGGATCCTAAGGTTGCTTGGATGTTTACCCAAAGAATATGTGGTGTTTGTACGACTGTTCACGCAATTGCGTCTGTAAGAGCAGTTGAAAATGCTCTTGGTTTGGAAGTTCCTCTTAACGCTCAATATGTTAGAAACATTATTCTTTGTGCACACGCCCTGCAGGATCACATAGTACACTTTTATCACCTTTCTGCTCTTGATTGGGTTGACATAATTTCAGCACTTAAAGCAGATCCAAAGAAAACTGCAGAACTTGCTCAGAGTTTATCTGATTGGGATGGAAACAGCGTAACCTACTTTAAAGAAGTTCAGGAAAGACTTAAGGCTTTCGTAAATAGTGGACAAATTGGACCTTTTAGTAATGGATACTGGGGACACCCCCAGATGAAGTTACCTCCAGAGGTTAATCTTTTAGCTGTAGCACACTATCTTACTGCTCTTGATTACCAGAGAGAAGCTTGTAAAGTCGTTGCGGTTCTCGGAGGTAAGAACCCTCACATTCAAACTGTAATAGTAGGAGGAATTGCTCTTGCCATCAATCCTGACAACGAAGCAACCTTTAACATGGAAAGGATTGATCTTATAAGAGAGTGTTTGATTAAAGTAAGAGACTTCGTTCAAAAAGTCTATCTTAACGATGTAATAGCTATTGGATGTCTTTACAAAGATTGGTTTAAGATTGGAAGAGGAGTTACGAATTATCTTGCGGTTCCTGATCTTCCACTTGATACCAAAGGAACCCAATTTGACATTCCAGGTGGAACCATATTTAACGGTAACTTGGCTACATATCATCCTATTAAGAGTTTTAACGATCCTTACTTTAGAGACAATGTAACTGAAAGTGTAGCACACTCCTGGTACGAATACAGCAAACCAAAACATCCATGGGAAGAAGATACTATACCTGAATATACTGACTTTAATCCTGACAAAAAGTATTCTTGGGCAAAGGCACCAAGGTTTAAAGGAAAACCCATGCAGGTTGGTCCTCTTGCACAAGTACTTATGGGAATTGCGTCCAAACACGGACCGACTATGAAGTGGGTAAAGTATGCAATTAAGAAGGCAAGGTCTTTAAAGGTAAATCTTGGAGTAAAAGACTTTCACTCTACGATGGGAAGACACCTTGCAAGAGCAATAAGAGCAGCTGTTCTTGCAGATCTTGCATTTAAACACCTTGAACTTCTTGAGAAAAACATTGCTAAAGGAGATTATTCTATTTGGAACGAATTTGAATTTCCTAAGAAGACGATAAGAGGTTTTGGCTTTCACGAAGCACCAAGAGGTGCTCTTTCTCACTGGGTGGTAATTGACAACGGAAAGATTGCTAATTATCAGTGCGTAGTGCCTTCTACTTGGAATGTGAGTCCAAGAGACGAAAAAGGGCAGAGAGGACCTTACGAGGCAAGTCTTATAGGTAATCCAATAGTAGATCCTGAAAGACCTCTTGAGGTTTTAAGAACTATTCACTCCTTTGATCCTTGTATTGCGTGTGCAGTTCACATTCTTGACGCAAAAGGAAAAGAAATAAAAAGAGTAAGAGCACTTTAAAAAATAACTAAAAAGGGGCTTTGCTCGTTAGCAAAGCCCCTTTTTTTCTTTACTCTTCACCTTGATGTCACTTAAGCTTCCCTTTTAACTTCAAGTTTCTTAAAACTCGTAAAATTTTAAAAGAAAAAGGTTAAAGTAAAAAAGTGGTAAAAATTTTTCTTTAGCTTGACAATCCAATTTTTTCTGCAATTCTTTAGAATTGTAACTTTCTTAGGGTAATAAATTGGTAAGAGGAGGAAGTTATGAAAGAAATAACAGAATTGATTAATAACATAGAGCCGATTGATCAGGGCTTCGTTGAAAAAGCTTGGAAAAGGCTTGATTCCCTTATAAAACCTCTTAAAAGTCTTGGAAGACTTGAGGAAATTGCAGCAAAGCTCGTAGGAATTTACAGAAAAGACTTCCCAGAAATTAACAAAAAAGTAGTACTCGTTTTTGCAGGAGATCATGGAGTAACTGAAGAAGGAGTCTCAGCCTATCCAAAAGAGGTTACTCCTCAAATGGTTTTTAACTTTTTAAGGGGCTCAGCAGGAATTAATGTCCTTGCAAGACACGCAGGAGCTGATGTCTGGGTAACGGATGTAGGCGTAGATTACGACTTTGAAGAAACACCAGGTCTTATTAAGAAAAAAGTAGTAAAAGGTACGAGAAACTTTACTAAAGGTCCTGCTATGACGAGAGAAGAGGCTGAAAAGTGCGTAAAAGTAGGCATAGATGTTGCCAACATGGCAATAGAAGAAGGATACGATCTTATCGCAATAGGTGACATGGGAATAGGTAATACTACACCTTCTTCTGCAATTACTGCTGTTATCACCGGAAAGTCAGTTGAAGAGGTTACGGGAAGAGGTACTGGAGTAAACGACGAAACCTACAAACGCAAGATAGAGGTTATTAAAAAAGGAATAGAGGTGAACAAACCAGATCCAAAGAATCCTTTAGATGTTCTTGCAAAAGTAGGAGGGGCAGAAATTGGAGCTTGTGCAGGAGTTGTTCTTGCTTGTGCCTCAAAGAAAATACCAGTCGTAGTGGATGGCTTTATTACCTCAGCAGGAGCACTTATTGCTTACGCTCTAAATCCTCTGACGAAGGACTACATGTTTTTTGGACACAAGTCTCAGGAAAAGGGACACATTGCTATATTAGATTACATAGGAGAAAAGGCACTCCTTGATCTAAACCTTAGACTCGGAGAGGGAACAGGAGCTGCTCTTGCAATGTTTATCATAGAAGCAGGGCTTAAAATTTACAAAGAAATGTTAACCTTTGAAGAAGCCGGTGTGTCAAAGGCTATAGAGTAAAATGAAGGGTTTTTTAGTAGCGATTTTGTTTCTTACGCGAATTCCTTTACCTTACATTGAAGTTTCTGAAAAAGACCTCTCAAATTGCGTGTCGTTTTTTCCAGTGGTAGGAGCTATAGAAGGACTAATTACGGGTACAGGAGTTTTACTTTTAAAAAGGCTTTTTTCTTCAGACATATTAGCTATTTTTGCATTGCTCGTAGTCTTTTTTATAAGAGGAATTTTTCACTTAGATGGACTTTCAGATACCTGTGACGCACTTTCTATAAAACCTTCAGGGGACGCAAAAAAGGACATAGAAAAAAGACTAAGAATTATGAAAGACAGTACTGTAGGAGTTGGAGGAGTTTTTGCAGTGGTAATGCTCATTTTGTCAAAGTTTATATTGTTTAAAAGTGCGATTGAATTAAACCTGTTTTTTCCTGCAATCGTAACGAGTTTTGCTATTTCAAGGTGGGTTGCAGTTGGGCTTATGAAGGTGTCTAAACCAGCTAAAAAGGAAGGATTGGGATATCTCTTAATGAAAAACATAAAAAGTTTTCACCTGATTTTTGCAAGTATTTTCGCTTTTTTAATCGTGCTTAGTGCGTGTTGTCTCGCGAAGATTAACTTTTTTATTAGTTTTTTACTTTTTGTATTAGTGTTTTTGCTCGTTTTAACTTTAAAAGTTTTTTTTGAAAAAAACTTTGGTGGAATTACTGGAGATACACTTGGGGCAAGCATAGAAATAACAGAGGTGTTGAGTTTTTTGATATGGGTAAGTCTGGGGCAAAGGCACTCGTTGTAGTAGGAACGAGCTCAGGAGCAGGAAAATCTCTGATCGTGAGTGCTCTGTGTAGGATAGCTGTAAACTCAGGAATAAAAGTGTGCCCTTTTAAGGCTCAAAACATGAGTCTTCAGAGTTATGTAACCAGAGACGGAGGAGAAATAGGACTTGCTCAAGCTCTTCAGGCTTTTGCAAGTAAGTTAGAACCAAGAAGAGAGTTTAATCCAATTTTATTAAAGGCAACGGGTAAAGGCTCTCAGGTTATGTTAATGGGAAAGGTTTACGGAACTTTAAGCCCTAAGGAGTACTACGAAAAAAAGGGTTTTTTCTGGGAAAAGGTCAGGTCTGCACTTGAAGTGTTAAAAGAAGAATACGAACTAATAGTGGTTGAAGGAGCAGGAAGTCCTGCAGAAATCAACCTTCTTGACTCTGACATAGTAAACCTGAGGATTGCGTCAGAGCTTAAAGCTCCTGCAATACTCGTTGCTGACATAGACAAAGGTGGAGTCTTTGCCTCAATCTACGGAACAGAAAAACTCCTTAAAATTTTTGCTCCTTCTCAACACAAGGCATTAAAAGGTTTCGTAATTAACAAGTTTAGAGGAGATCCAGACATATTACAACCAGGAATAATTGCAATTGAAGACCTAACAGGACTTAAGTGCTATGGAATTATTCCTTTTTTTGAAGACTTAAAAATTGCCGAAGAAGACGGAGCAGGACTACCCTTAAGACGATATTACTTTAAAGAAAATCCTTTTGAAAAAGTTAAAGTAGTAGTTTTAAGACTTAAGTTTATTGCAAACTTCTGGGACTTTGATCCACTCGTTCTTGAACCAGATGTGGAACTCGTTTATTCTTTAAGACACGAGGACATTCTTAATGCAGACGCAGTTATAATTCCCGGAAGCAAAAACACCGTGGCAGATCTTAAGTTTTTAAGAAAGCTTGGCTTAGACGAAGTTTTAAAGCAGGCAGTTAAAAAAGGCGTAGAGCTCGTGGGAATATGTGGTGGTTTTCAAATGCTCGGAGAGGTGATAAGAGATCCTGATTGCGTAGAAAGTGAGGAAAAAGAAGTAAAAGCACTGGGGCTTTTAGAGGCTGAGACCATTTTCGTGGGAGAAAAAGTTACCACCCAGGTGCTTGCAGAAACCGATCAACTCGGAAGTTACGAAAACCTATGGGGATACGAAATCCACATGGGTAGAACTTACGGAGATTTATTTTTATTTAAAGCAAAAAGACTTGCTACAGGAGAAGAAGTAATAGACGGCTCAAAAAAGAAAAGTGTATGGGGAACATACTTCCACGGAATTTTTACTAACGACGATTTTAGAAGGGGTTTTCTTAATAGATTAAGAGAGAAAAAAGGACTTAAACCTGCTTCAACTCAGATTAACTACTTTAAAGAACTTGAAAGTACCATAGATGCACTTGCAAGACAAGTTAAAAAATTCGTGGATGTTAAAGAATTATGGAGCTTGGTATTCAATTAATAAAACTCATTTTTGAGATAAAGACCTGGGAGGTAATGAGTGCGTTTGCTCTTGACTTGATTATCGGGGACTTTTGTTTGCTACCCCATCCTGTAGTAGTCATTGGATACACTATAACTACACTTGAAGGCTTTTTAAGAAAACTTCGTTTTTTTTCTGAAAAAACTAAAGGAATTTTTCTTTTGTTGACGGTAGTAGGGATTGTATTTACTTCTTATTCGGGTTTGACGCTTTTTTTAAGAATTCTTAAGAAAAAGGGTGGAGTTTTTGAATTTGCTTCAGAAGCAATTTTAATCTTTAACATTTCTCTTTTTCTTGCGTTAAAGGGATTGATTTTAGCAGGAGAAAGGGTAATCAAGCTCTTAAAAAAAGGGGACATAGTAAGAGCAAGAAAAGAGCTAAAGGCACTTGTAGGTAGAGACACATCTCAGCTTGACGAAAACGAGATAAAAAAAGCAGTTATAGAGAGTCTTGCAGAAAATCTGAACGACGCAGTTATTGCTCCACTTTTTTACGCACTTTTAGGAGGGCTTCCACTTCTCGCAGTTTACAAAGCAGTAAATACTCTTGATTCAATGGTTGGTTACAAAAACGAAAGGTATTTTTACTTTGGCTGGGCTTCTGCAAGAACTGACGACTTGCTTAACTTTATTCCTGCAAGAATAAGTGCAATATTCGTAATCCTTGCAGGATTAGTTTTAAAAGGGGTAAATTCAGCAAAAAACGGATTAAAAACGGTTTTAAAAGACGCACGAAAGCACTCAAGTCCAAATTCAGGATTTCCAGAGTCTGCAGTTGCTGGAGTTTTAAACCTAAAACTCGGTGGTCCTGCTGTTTACTTTGGAAAACTCATAGACAGACCTTTTATAGGAAGTGGTTGTGAAAAATTTAGCATTAAAAAAATAAGAGAAGCCGAAAAAATCGTAGTTACTGCGAGTTTTCTCTTTTTGATTTTTGCAGGAGGTATAAAGAGTGCAATTGGAGTCTGAGTTAAAAGAGCTCGTTTTTGGAGAGTTTGCTCACGGTGCAAACATATACGCAGTCTCAAAGCTTTACTCCTTGCCAAATAAGACCCTCGTTGACTTAAGCTCTTCCACTAATCCACTCGTGTCTGAGTGGTTAAAACAACGCAAAAAACTCGTTGAAGAGCTCTTAGAAAATGTTTATCAATATCCAGATCCAGAGGCAACAGAGCTTAAAAAAGCAATTTCCAAAAAGTTGGGGGTTTGTGAAGAAAACATTCTTCCCTCAAGTGGTTCTGTAGAGCTAATGTACTTCGTTCTTTGGAGTTTAAGACCAAAAAGAGTCGTTATTTTTGAGCCGAGTTTCGTTGAATACTTAAGGGCTTGTAATACCGTTGAAGCAGAAGTTGAAAGAGTTTTTATCTTAAACCAAGACTCTCAGATTGACGCAATAAAAACTGTTTTAAAAAAACGAAAAGCTGATCTGGTGTTTTTGTGTAATCCTAACAATCCCACGGGTTCGTACATAAAAAAAGAAGAAGTTTTAAGTGTGGTTAAGGAGTTTGAAGAGGTTTTTTTCGTAATAGACGAGGCATTCGTTGAGTTTATAGAAGAGGAAAGCGTAGTAAAAGAAGCGGTTTTTAGAAAGAACTTATTGGTTTTGAGGTCTCTTACCAAGTTTTACGGACTTGCTGGTTTGAGAATAGGCTTTGGTATTGGAGAAAAAGGAGTGATAAAGAGAATAAAACAAATTATGCCACCTTGGAGGATTAATACACTTGCTGAAAAAATAGCAAAAGTGTTAATATTGGACGAAGAGTTTTACCAAAGAACCAAAAGCTACTTTTTAAAAGAAAAAAACAGGTTTGAAGAGGCATTAAAGAGGTTAAAGGTAAAGTTTTTTCCGAGTGTCACCAATTTTTACCTTCTTTACTTTAAAAATAGGGGTAAAAAGTTATGGGAAGACTTTTTAAAAAGGGGAATTCTTTTAAGGAGCTGTTTTAACTTTTTTGGGCTTGGATGGGATTACATAAGGGTTTCTTTAAAGCAGACAGAGGAGAACGAAAGGTTTTTAAAGGAGCTTGAAAAGTGGTTAAAGGCTGTGTAATAGCGGGTGTGGAAAGTGGTTGTGGAAAAACTTTAGTAAGTCTTTTAATTTTACGCTGGCTATACAAACAGGGTATAAAGGTTCAGCCGTTTAAAGTAGGTCCTGACTACATTGACTCGTCCTGGCACTTTGCAATTTGCAAAACACCAAGCGTTAATCTTGATCTGTTTTCAATGGGTAAAAAGCGTCTTTTTTCTTGGTTTTCAAAGTACGCTAAAAACGCAGACTTTGCTCTGGTAGAAGGAGTAATGGGACTTTGCGACGGAAACTTTTCAACACTTGAGGTAGCCAAGGTTTTAAAACTACCTGTGATACTCGTGGTTAATGTGGAAAAAATGGCAGAAAGCGTTGAGCCAATAGTTCAAGGTTTTAGACTTTTCGTTGAAAAAGAAAACCTTGACTTTTATGTAGTCGTAAACGGTGTACACACGGAAAGACACTTAACCAGGGTTTTAAAGGCACTTAAAGGACAAAAAGTGCTTGGTTTTATTTTTTACGAAAAAGAACTGAGTATTCCTTCAAGACACCTTGGTTTATATCTTCCTGAGCACATAAGCGAGTTTGAGTCAGTACTTGACGAGGTTGCGTCAAGACTACCAGAGTTGATTAATACTGAAGAGCTGTTAAATCTTGGTTCAGACGAAGAACTTGACACGCGGGAGTGCGAGATAAAGTTTCCAGAATGGGTAAAAAAGGTCTCTGTAGCAAAAGACAAAGCCTTTTCTTTTTACTACACCCATGTACTTGACGAGATGCAAAGAGCCTGTGAGGTAGAGTTTTTTAGTCCGATAAACAAAGAAGTACCTTCTTCAAATCCTGATGTGGTTTATTTTGGAGGGGGATATCCAGAGCTTTTTGCAGAGGAGCTTGAGAAAAACGAGGAATTAAAAAAATGGTTGAAGGACTTCGTAGAAGCTGGAGGCAGAGTTTATGCAGAGTGCGGAGGACTTATTTACCTGTGTGAAAAACTTCACTACCAAGACAAAACCTACGACATGGCAGGAATTTTACCTTTTGAAGTCAACTTTAATAGACTAACCATAGGTTATAGAAGGGTATCACATCAGGTTCAGGGGTTGTTTTTTGATAAAGATACTGCTTTTCGTGGACACGAGTTTCACTACAGTAAACTCAAAATAAAAAGAGATGTAAAACGGGTATTTAGGTGTGAAGACGACGAAGGAAGAGTTTTTAACGAAGGTTTTAACATCAAAGGAGTTATTGCCACTTATGTTCACTTCGTAGATCAAGAAGTTGAAACTAACGGAGAAAAAGCACCTTTGTCTGGAGAAGAAGTAGAAAAGGAGAGCATGAAAGTTATTTCGCGATTTTTTAGTTTTAAAGAGGACGAAAAAGCAGAGATACTTAAGAGAATCGTTCACGCAACTGCAGAACCAGAAATAGCAAAAACGGTGATTTTTCATCCAGAGGCTATAAAAACAGGAATAGAGGCTATAAAAAAAAGGAAGACCATACTCGTAGATGTGGAAATGCTAAAAGCTGGAGTTTCAAAAAGGCTTGCAAGAGGAATTAAAGTAAAGTGTTACATATCTGAGGTTAAGGATGTAAAAGAAGGTACCAGGGCTTCTGCTGGTATAGAAAAAGGAATAAAAGAGGAAAAAGACCTTGGAATTATTGCAATAGGTAATGCTCCTACTGCACTTTTAAAGACGATAGAGCTTTTAAATGAGCTAAACATAAGGGATGTTTTGGTAATTGGAACACCAGTTGGATTCGTAAAAGCACTTGAGGCAAAGCTACTTCTTTCAAAGCAGGACTTTCCGTTTATCACCAACCTTGACAGAAGAGGAGGCTCTCCAGTAGCTGCAGCAATAATAAACGCACTTTTAAAAATAGCAGGAGGAAAAGAGTGATAAAAAAGGTTTATTTAATAGGTATGGGTCCAGGAGACAAAAAGTACCTAACTCTTGAAGCAGTTGAACTTATAAAAAGGCTAAAGCTCTTTCTCATTCCTGGTAAAAAAGGAAGAAAAAAAGAACTTAGCAAGATAAGAAAAGATATACTTAGCGCAGTAAAAGGAGATGAAGAATACAGAGTTATTGAGCTTGCGTTTCCAGAAAGAAAGCGCAGTACCAAGTACGAGGAAAGCGTGATAGAGTGGAGGCTTAAAAAGCTTGAGGTTTTAAAGGATGTAATTTTAAGAGAAGAGGAAAAAGAGGCTGGGTTTCTCGTGTGGGGTGATCCGAGTATTTACGACGGGCACATATTTATTTTTAGAGAATTGTGTAAAGAGGTAAAGGTGGATTTTGAGGTGATACCAGGTATTTCTGCTTTTCAAGTATTAAGTTCTGCTCACAAAGTGGCTTTTACCGATGTTGCAGAAAGCTTGATTTTTACCACCCCAAGAGGAATTAAAAAGGCTTTAAAAGACTACAATTCGGTATTGGTTTTTCTTGATAACTACGAGAGTTACAGACGAATTAAAGAAGAGGTAACTATTTACTGGGGAGCCTATTTAGGTACTCAAAGACAGGTCGTGCTTTCAGGTAAGTTGTCTGAGGTAAAAGAAAAAATCACGAATCTTAGGAGAGAGCTCAGGAAGAAGTTTGGCTGGATTATGGAACTCTACTTTTTAAAAAAGGAGGTTTAAGATTAACAAAATTTGCGTGGTAGGACTTGGTTTTAAGCCTGTTGAATCAAAGGTAAAGGAGTTGTTTTTAAAAGCAGTTTTCGTTACGGGTTTTAAGGGCAGTAGAAAACTCGTTGAGTCTTTACCTTTTTACGAAAGCATAAAAAGTAAGTGCGAATTTTTTGAAAAATTAGAAGAAGTACTGAGGAACATAAGTAAGCACTTGGAAAAAGGAAGCGTGATCGTGGTTGCTTCTGGAGATCCTTTTTACTTTGGTATAGGAGAGGTGCTGATTAAAAAGTTTGGAACGAACAAAGTTGAGCTTTATCCAGACCTTAGTAGCCTTCAAAAAGGAGCAAGTGCTTTAAAA
>JAADEG010000033.1 GCA_013153525.1 Thermodesulfobacteriota bacterium | reverse complement strand
ATGCTTTGAAAAACACCCTATACTCACTTTTTGCAAGCATTCCTTACGATTGGTACAGAAAAAATAACATAAGTGAGTACGAGGGGTTTTACGCATCTGTAGTTTATGCCTACTTCTCTGCGCTTGGGGTTGATGTAAGAGTGGAGAATGCAACAAGTGCTGGAAGGCTTGACATGGCTGTAATTTTTGAAAACAGGTGCTATATTTTTGAGTTTAAAGTCGTTGAGATTGACAAAACCCAGAGAAAAGCCCTCTCACAACTCAAAGAAAAGCGCTATCACGAAAAGTACTTAAGTCAGTGCAAAGAGGTCTATCTCATCGGTATAGAATTCTCAAAAGAAAAAAGAAACATCATAAATTTTGAGTGGGAAAGAGTGTAAAGGAGCTAAGCATGTTAAAAGATGTGCTTAAGTCACTTTCTCCTATGCCATTTGAGAAGTTTATGGAGGTGTGCCTTTTTCATCCTGAATACGGTTATTATTCAAAAGGAAATCTTCCTGGAAAGTCTGGGGATTACATAACTTCACCTTGTGTTCACAAGGTTTTTGGAGCAACCATTGCTATACAGGTTTTAGAGATTTACGAACTCCTCGGCAAACCCAACAACTTCGTTATAGTAGAGGCTGGAGCTGGTCAAGGATACCTCGCACTTGACATCCTTTCTTACCTTTCTGAAAAAGGATATAAATTTAATTATTATATTATAGAACCCCTTAAAAGTATAAAATCCATTCAAGAACAAACATTGGCTTTGTTTTCTTCTCAGGTTAAGTGGTTTAATTCGCTTGAGGAATTACCCTGCTTTATCGGAATTTTTATCTCTAACGAGCTCTTTGACTGTTTCCCAGTACACCTCGTTGAAAAAAGAAATAGTAGTTTGAAAGAGATTTGGGTTGAAGTAGATGATAGCGGAGAGATAAAAGAAGTATTAAGAGACCTATCAAACTCAAAGATTCTTGAAATTATAACTCCCTTTTTTAAAAAATGGATAAACGGCTACAGAACAGAGGTTTGCCTTAAAACTTTTGATTTTTACGAAGTCCTTTGTAAAAAACTTGAAGCAGGAGCAATTCTTACTATTGATTACGGTTATCCAAGAAGGGATTATTACAGCCCTGAAAGAACAAAAGGAACTCTATTGTGTTATTACAAGCACAAAGTGATAGAATCACCTTACTTAAAACCTGGAGACACAGACATTACTGCTCATGTGGATTTCACGAGCTTGAAAGAAGCAGGAGAAAAGCACGGATTAAAGACATTCGGTTTTACTCAGCAGGGAAGCTACCTCGTTGGACTTGGTATAGAAAGAATTCTCGTTGAGGTGTCAGAAAAAAATTGGAGGGACATAGAAGCTCTAAAGTTTTTAGTCTTTCCCCAGGGACTTGGCAGTTCCCATTGGGTTCTTTTACAGGGAAAAATTCCTGATCTTAAAGAGGATTATCAATTTAAAGGTTTTAGTTTAAGTAACAAGGTCTATTTGCTTTAGTTCTCAAAATAAGCAGAGTGTTTATTACAAGTTTATGTTATTAAATTTTAAAGTTTCTTAAATTTTAAAACAAACGCTTGACTTAAACAAATGTTTGATTAAAATAATAATTATGAAAAATAAAATAACTACCAAAGAAAAAATTCTTAAAGTTTCTGCTAAACTATTCGCAGAAAAAGGATTCTACGGTACGAGCATTAGAGACATCGCAAAAAATGCAAAAGTTAATGTAGCTGCAATTAATTATCACTTTGGTTCAAAAAAGAGACTTTACCTTGAAGTAATTCAAAAAGTCTTCCTGTCCCACGCTGAAAAAATCAGAAAAGAATTCAATTCCAACATAAAAAATTCTCCTAAAAACAATCCCGAATGTGTAATTTCAGCCCTTTCAAAGGCTGTCCTTTTGAGCAAACTTCCTGAAACTGAAAGAAAAGTCGTATTTTCTTTACTCGTTAGAGAACTTACGGATCCTTCAGAAGCCTTTCCTATAATTGCTAAACACGCACTCCTTCCCCTTGTTGAAGATGTAGCAAAAGAATTAAACAAATTTATCAAAACACAAAAAGAAAACTTAATCCTTACCGTACTTAGTATTATTTCTCAGATAATCTTTTTCAACTTTTTCTCAAGATGGGTAAGAAACGCAGTAAGTTTTTCTAAGTACGACGAAAAAACAAAAGAAAAAATAATTCAACACATAATAAATTTCTCTTTAAAAGGACTTGAAGGATGCAAAGGAGACACTTAAAAATAATTTGTTTAACGATTTTTATTTACTTTTGCATTTTTTCCCATGCTAAAGCAAGAATTTTAACCCTTTCAGAGGCTGTTAAGCTTGCTTTGAAAAATTATCCTGCCTTAAAGTCCCTACAATACAAGCTTATTTCTCTGTCTTATAAAAAGAAAGCTATAAAAACTAAAAGATGGATAAAAATAGACTTTGAAGCCCAGGCTCAGAGGTATAGCGAACCTATAACCCTTTATCCCATCTCTCAGCCTGGTAAGTTTCCACCTTTTACTCAAGATCTTTATTCTTGGAACTTAATTTTTTCTTTTCCTGTTTATCAAGGCGGAAGCCTTTCAGAAAAAGTAAAGTTGAGCAATTTAGAAAGCCTTCTCACGAAGACCGAATTATTCAAAACCAAGGAAGACCTCGTAGCCACGGTTAAAACCTTGTACTTCCAGATAATTTACTTAGAAAGCACCAAAGCTAAAGAAATTACTCTCCTGAAAGAACTTAAGAAAGAAAGAGATCTTGCTTTTTTAAGGTATAAAGCTGGCAAAGCACCCTACTTAGACTTGTTACACTTTGATACTTTACTTAAAGAAGAAGAGGCTTTGGTAAACAAAGTCTCTTACCAGTTAGAACTTTCTAAAAAGCTCCTTGCCATTATAATAGGTCTTAACTCTTTGGATTTCAAAGTTAAAGGCTCTCTTAAGACGAACTTAAACACTAATTTCAAAAATAATAATCTCTTTTTACTAAAAAGACCCGATGTTAAACTTGCTTTTTTAAGGATTAAAAAGTCAGAAACAGAAATAAAGCTTGCAAAAAGCGCTTTTCTACCCAGATTGTACATATTCGGTTCCTATGGACAAAGATTTGACTCTGGTTTTCACGATCAAAAAGAGATGTGGAGCTTTGGAATTGGTTTAAAGTTTAACATATTTTCTTCAGGAGAAAGAATCTACACCCTCCTTCAGAAAAAAGAAGAGCTTTTATCAGCAAAAAGCTATTTAAACGCAGTTATGCTTAAGGCTAAACAGTCTGTTATGTCTGCTATTACAGAAATAAAAACTGCTATGTCTAACATAAAGCTTTACGAATCCGAGATTAGGTTTGCAAAAGAAGCTTACTTAAAAGAGGTTTTAAAGTACAACAAAGGTGTAGGTTCTGTGATGGATGTTACAGATTCGCATCAAAGGTGGCTTAAGGCTGAACTTGCACTTTTGAAAGCAGAGTTTGAACTTAAAAAGGCTTTAATAAATTATCAACTACAAACAGCCCAAATACTAAATACACAAGGGTTAAAGCCATGAAAAAATTAAAACTACTTTTAGGAGCTATCGTAATAATAACCTTGGTAATTACCGGTATTTTTCTCGTTAAGAAAAAGAAACAGGAGTTACAAAAAATTCCCCTTCCTGAAAAACCCAAGGTAATGGTAAGAGTAGCTCCTGTTAAAAAAGGAACATTAACTATAACCGAGCACTATTCAGGGATAATTCTTCCAAGAGATGAAGTTGTAATCTCAACGAAGCTCTCAGGTTACATCACTTATTTGCCAAAGTCAGAAGGTGATAAAGTTAAAGAAGGAGAAGTGATAGTTAAAATTGACGACAGTCGCATTCGTAACGAAATAGACTCTATAAAGGCTCAAATATTTGCAGTACAGGAGGAAGTAGAAGTAAAGAAAAAGATAATGGAGAGAAACGAATTTTTGTTAAAGCACGAGGTAATTTCTCAAGAAGCCTTTGACAACTCAAAACTCGCTTACGAAATGGCAAAAGCAAGACTTGAAGGCTTAAAGGCAAAGTTAAGTCAACTCGTCAACGACCTTATATACGCAAACATAAGAGCTCCTTTTTCAGGAATAATAACCAAAAAGTTTAAGCAAAAAGGAGACTTCGTTGCTCCAGGGATGCCCATTTTAAAAGTTGAAAATCCTTCCAAAGGATACAAAATAATCGCAAGCATACCCCAAGAAAAGTTAGTATTTATACATCCTGGTACAGAGGTTTTTGCTGTATTTAAAGGTGAAAAACTCAAGTTAAAAGTTTCAAAAGTTTATCCTTCTGTTGACAAAAGTGGACTTTCTCAAGTAGAAATCCTGTGTAAAAAGTCACCCTTTAACCTGCCTTCAGGCACTATAATAGGTTTGGACATAGTTATAAAAAAACTTAAGGGATTTATAATTCCTGTAAAAGCCCTAATAAGAGGCAAAGTACCTGGTGTATTCGTGGTCTGCAATAAAATCCTTAAATTCGTTCCTTTAAAGGTCCTTGGTATAAACAAAGATTTATTCGTAGCAAAAGGAAACTTGAGAGTCGGAGATAAAGTGGTCATAGGAGATCCAGGGCTTTTGCTGAGGCTTTACTCAGGAGAAAAGGTAGAAATATTTAACGATAAAGGAAAAAGCCTATGAGTTTAGTAGAAAGATACCTAAGACAACCTCATCTTATAATTTCTTTAATACTACTTGGAGTGGTACTTGGGATTATAAGTTTTAAAGAATTACCTTTAAACTTTTTTCCAGACGCAAATTATCCAAAAATAGTCGTAGTATTTCAGCTTCCTGGAGCATCTGCAGAAGACATGCAAAGAGAAGTGGCTATTCCCGTTGAAAAAGAGCTTTCCACTCTTTCAATGGTAAGAAAGATAAAAAGTGCCTCAAGAGACGGAGTAACCGTAGTCTCTGTGGAATTTGATTACGGTAAAAAGCTTTCAGAGGCGGAAATAGATGTTTCTTCTGCTATAGACAAGATAAGGAGTTCGCTTCCCAAAGGGCTTCTGCCTCCAAGAATATTTAAGGTGAGCGATGCCACGAACCCGGTTATGACGATTGCAATAAGCCCAAAACCAGGCTCAAATTTAACCCTTTCTCAGGTAAGAAGAATAGCTTCACAATACATTAAAACTGAATTTTTAAAGTCTCCTAAAATTGGAGATGCAGAAGTATTTGGAGGATATACTCCAGAAGTACTAATAGAAATAAGTAAGGATGCTCTTACCAGGTATCACTTATCTTTTCCAGAGGTGGCAAGTATAATTTACGCAGAAAATAAGGATCTTCCTTCAGGAGTTATAAGATCAAGTAAAAACGAGCTTTTTATAAAAATAAAAGGAGAAATTATACATCCTGAAGAACTAAAAAATCTCGTGATTCCTTTAAAGTCTGGAGAAATTATTCACCTTGGTGACATAGCAAAAATAAGAGTTTCTCATCAAGACAGAGTAAGTCTTTTTCACGGAAACGGAATTCCTGCTATTGCAATAAACATTCTTAGAAGTCCAACAGAAAGCGTAATGTCTGCGATTTCTTCTGCTAAACAAATTCTTAAAAGACTTAAAAAAGAGTATCCTCAGCTAAAATTTCAAATAGTTGATACTCAGGAAAACATAATAAAAACCTCTGTTTCTAACCTTATAGGAGCTCTTAGAGATGCTATTATTCTTACTGTATTGGTAATTTTCGTTTTTCTCGCAAGAATTCGGGCAACTCTTCTTGCTGCAATATCTATCCCTTTTACTTACTTTTTAACCTTTTTCCTTATGAAGCTTTTTAACATGGAGCTTGACATAGTCACTATGACAGCGGTAATTCTTGCAGTAGGGCTTCTCGTTGACGATTCTATAGTGGTTGCAGAAAACATAGAAAGACACATCAGAGTCCTTGGAATTCCTCCTAAAAGAGCTGGTATAACAGGAACAGAAGAAATAATGCTTGCAGACCTATCAGGCACTCTTACCACTGTTATAGTTTTAATTCCTATTTTGTTTATTGGAGGTTATACGCAAAAGATTCTCCGCCCTCTTGGAACGACTTTAATTTTTGCTCTGTGTGCGTCTTATGTAGTTTCTATTACTGTTATCCCTTTACTTGCTCCTTATGTTATAAAGTCTGAGGAATCAAATCGTTTTGAAAAAATTCTGTTTAACTTTACCGAAAAGTTTCTGAAAAGGTTTCAGGACTTTTATGTATCTTTGTTTAAGTTTGGCACGAGGTACACTCCTGTTTTGTTGATTTCAGCGTTTCTACTTCTTATGATAAGTATCAAAGTTATCATGCCACTCGTAGGTAGAGACCTAATGCCACCTATGGACACGGGAATAATAAAGGTTTCTTTTGAAATAACTCCTAATACACCTGTAGAAAAGGCTGAAAAGGTAATTCGTCTTATGGAGAACATCATCAAAAAAGAAAAAGGTTTTAAATACATGGATACAGTACTTGGTTCAGAGCCTGGAGTTATAAGTTTTGGAGTGGATAGAAGTCCTTATCAAGGAATTATTACGGTTCACATAGTTGATAGATTTCACAGAAAAAAGACGATCTGGCAAATAGAAGACGAGCTTTATCAAAAACTTGCAAAAATTCCTGGTTTAAAAAGCATAAACATCTTTGAATTCGGAGCAACGCCTTTATCGTCTATTACTGCACCTATAGACTTGATGCTTTCAGGAAAAAATCCAAAAGTTTTACACCACTTTGCTTTAAAAGTAGAAAAAGTGCTTTACAAAGTTCCTGGTCTCGTAGGTATAACTCACAGCTGGGACTTTGATAGGGAGGAGCTAATTATCAAACCAAAACTCGTTCAATTGTTAAATTACGGATTAACTCCTGAGGCATTAAGTAAACAGCTTTCAGCAGCATTTTCAGGTATTCCAGCATCCTTCTGGTATGTACCAGAAGAAACTCCTTACTTGATTAAAGTAAGGCTTCCAATTTATCAAAGGGCTTACGAAAAAGACCTTTACAACTTTCCGGTTCTTACCAAAAAAGGAGAGGTTCCTTTAAACAGGTTAGCAGAAATAAAAATTAAGTTCGTTAGAAGCTTAATCGTGAGACAAAACCTTTCACCTGTTATAGATGTACTTGCCTACAGAAGAACTGCAGCTATAAGTCACATCAATTCACAGATCAAAGAGGTGCTTAAAAGTGTACACCTTCCTCCTGGAGTTAAGCTTTCTTTTGAAGGTGAAGCAAAGCACATGAAAGAGTCTTTTGGTAGGTTAAAAAATGCTCTAATCATTTCTTTAATTTTACTGTACTTTTCTCTCGTTCCTACATTTAAGTCCTTTAAACATCCTCTTACTATTATGATAGCAATTCCCCTTGCACTTATAGGAGCAATTTGGGGAATTTTAATAGCTGACAAGCACTTTTGTATGCCTGCTATGATGGGAATGATTCTGTTATCTGGAGTGGTGGTAAACAACTCTATATTGCTAATAGATTTTATTGAAAAGGCAAGAGCTAAGGGTGAAGACATAATTACTGCTATAGAAAGCTCAATAAGAGCAAGGACAAGACCAATTTTAATGACTGCTTTTGCTACGATTACGGGTATGATTCCTATTGCAGCAGAATACGCAATTGGGCTTGAAAGACTCTCTCCACTTGCAGTAGTAGCAATAGGTGGACTTATAGTAGGAACATTTTTAACTTTGGTTTATGTACCTTTATTTTATTACTTACTTGAAAAACTAAAAAGGGGTTAACCTTGAAATAAACAATATTTTTTTAAGTGATCCCTAAAAGTTGAGTAATTCATACCTGCTATTTTTGAGGCTTCCTTTTGATTACCATTAGTTGCTTTTAAAATTTCTTGATAGTATCTCTTTAAAAGTTCGTCCTTAGTAAACGATGTCCAAGGAAACGAAGACTTTCCATTTCCGTTACCATTCCCATTACCATTCCCGTTTCCGTTTCCATTTCCGTTGTTAAAAAATTCACTCTCTAAAGCCTTTTGCTTTTGCCAATTTTTGATATCTTCTACGAGCTGAAGTTCTTCGTAATTTCTTTTAGTGTAATTAAATCCGTTGTTGTTTTTTTCTAAAACTTCTAAAACATCTTTAGAAGTTTTCTCGTCTTGTGAAAATATTTCACAAAATTTTTGAAATCCTTTGTAAATCTTTTCAAACATTGGAACTTTTTTTACGAAAAATACATCAAGTTCTTCGTCATATTCAAGGTACTTATTAATACTTTCAAACTTTTTAAGAACTTTGTCATTATTAAAAAAGGAAAATCCTAAACCAAAAGAATTTAATAAAGTTTCTAAGTACTCAATTTTTATTCCAAACTTTTTAAGCTCTGAATAAAGAGAACAAATTTTGTGAGGTTTTAATTCAGAATCTCTTTTATCTATAAAACTCAAACCACTTCTTACAAAAGCTTTAAAAAATGCAAGATTAGTTTTTAAATCACCTACATCAGTTTTTACGAAAGTTTTAACTTTTACAAGTGAATCTATAGAGATTTCTTTTTGAAGTATTTTGTGTCTTTTTAAAATCTTTGCAATTCTTTCTATTTCTCTTACATTTCCAGGCCAGTTATACGATAACAAAATAAGTAATTCCCAGGGCATAAGCTCTTTCACTACATCTGGAGCTTTAAAAGCTAAGTAATAAAGAACATCTTCTCTTCTTTGATAAATAGGAGGTACATAAAAAGGAAAAAATCTGTAAAAAAAGTCTTTTCTCAAGGACTTTTCGTTATTGGTAGCTGCTACTATTTGTACATTTGCCTTTTCAATAAAGGTTGAACCTACTTTGTGAAACTCTCCGTTTTCTATAAAGGTCAAAAGTTTAGCTTGTGTAGAATAAGGTAATTCTCCTATTTCTTCAAGAATTAAAACCCCTCCATCGGCTTGTTTTATCCAGCCTTCCTTAGTTCTTATTGCATGAGTAAAAGCTCCTTTTTCGTGACCAAAAAGTTCTGACCTTGCTAAGTCTCCTTCAAAATGAGCACAATTAACTTGAATAATTGGGACATCTTCTCCATATTCTTTTCTGTAAAGTCTTTTAAAAATGTGTAAAAATAAAGACTTACCTACTCCTGAAGCACCGCATATAATTATAGGATATCCTTTTGATGCTTTATAATGAGCGATAAATTCTTGTACTTTATATTTTAATCCTGGGGGGACGATGTACTTTTTCTTCATATTATACCCTCAACCTTAATTTTTTTTGTTTTTTTAAGCAACTATTGTGCCAAAATTAAACCTAATAAACATCAAGGGAATAAAAATAATCACTTTGGTTTTTAACCACTTTGATTAACCAATTTGGTTAAGTCCTTCAGGTTTTTAAAACCCCCCTGTACTCCTTGACACAATGACATTATTAATCTATAATTTTTGGTGTCATGAAAGCTCTGTTCTTCAGATTCGTTATTTTTGTTTTTTTATGTAGTGTTTCAACTAATGCATATGGGTATTCGGATAAATTTGAAACGAGAATAAATCTCTGGCCTTTTTTCGTTTACACAAAGAGCAAAAGTTCTACTCAATTAAGAGTTCTTGGTCCTTTTGTACTTTACAAAAAAACACCTAAGTTTAAAAAACTAAGTTTAAGACCTATATATACTTCCATTACTTATCCAAACAAAAAACAAGCATTTTTTTTGTCCCCCCTTGGAAAGTACGAAGTATCTCCTTTTAGAAGATTTTTTGGAATAGTTCCTATAATATTTTTTCACGAAAGGTTTGATCCATTTGGTGGAAAAAGCGAAAGTTACAACAACATACTTTTAATTTTCTGGGGACACACTTCATCAGGTAGTTCTTATGGAGGACTTTTTCCAATTTACGGAGTATTTAAAGAAAAATTTGCAACCAAACAAATAACATTTTTTTTGTGGCCTATTTATACTAAAGTTGAATATCCAAACTACAACGCTACAAGTATTTTGTGGCCTTTAATAAGAATAATTCACTCTTCTAATCCCAATTATAGTGGATTTAAGTTTTTCCCTTTTTACGAAAAAATACAGTTAGGAAGCGTTAGAAAAGAATTTTTTTTGTGGCCTTTTTACATAAGAGAATATACTAAAGGTAAAGAAGAAAACGCCTTTGACAAAATAATAATTTTTCCTTTTTACGCAAAAGAAAGGAGTAGATTTTGTGAAAAACAGATATTTTTGTGGCCTTTTTTTAAGTTTATAAAGAAAAAAGAGCCTTATTCTGAAGAAATAGATGCTCCTTGGCCGATTTTCGTAAGAATAAAAGGCGAAGAAATAAACTCAATAAGGTTTTGGCCTATTTACACTTATACTCGCACTCCTTATTCTAAGGATTATTGTATTTTGTGGCCTTTTATATGTTATAACAGAGATTATATAAAAGAAAAACACAGCTTTTTTATAAAAAAAGACTTTAGATTTTTGATACTTTCTAAGTTTACCAAAATTTACGCAAATAATTATGTAAAGAAACAAATAAAGCTTTGGCCTTTTATTTATTGGGAAGAGCGAAGCAATTTTAATGGTACCTCTGAAAAACATTGGTACTTTCCATACATCATTCCTATTAGAAACAGAGGTGTAGAAGAAAATTACCTTCCTTTTTTAAAATTGATAGAGTTTCAAAAAAAAGGTGACAAAAGTAATTTAAGTATTTTATGGGGTTTTATTACTAAAGAAACTATCGGTAAAAGAAGTGTTTTTGAAGTTGCTTTTTTGTTTAGAAGAGTTAAAGATCCTGAGCATAATACTAATTACTTTGAAATTTTGGATGGTCTTTTAGGATTTGGTAAAATTGACAATCACAAAGTGTGTAAAGTCCTCTTTATAAACTTTTGTAAATAAAGGAGGATGTATGGGAAAAGTAGCTATATATCCAGGAACATTTGATCCTATTACCAATGGGCACTTAGACATAATAAAAAGAGCTTTAAAACTTTTTGACAAGGTCATCGTAGCAATTGGAGAAAATCCAGCTAAAAAGCCACTTTTTACTAAAGAAGAAAGATTAAATCTCGTAAAAGAGGCTATAAAAGAGCTTTCAGACGGAGATAGAGTTGAAGTCGCAATATTTTCGGGTTTACTCGTAGAATTTGCTAAAAAGTGTGGAGCTAATGTAATCGTAAGGGGTTTAAGAGCTGTATCTGACTTTGAATACGAAATGCAACTTGCTTTAATGAATAGAAAGCTATCAAATAACATAGATACAGTTTTCTTATTACCGAGCTTAAAGTGGATATTTTTAAGTTCTTCTATTATAAAAGAAGCAGCTAAACTCGGAGGAAATGTAGAAGACTTAGTCCCTTCTATAGTAGCTAAAAAGTTAAAAGAAAAATTTTCAAGTTAAAAGGGGGCAAAAAGCCCCCTCCCTTATTTTTTACACTTCATTTACAGTAATAGAACCTGTTGGGCATACTTCTACACAGGTCATACATCCAAGACAATCTTCTGGTCTTGCAACGATGGGCTTTCCATCATCTCCTTTGTCATAAACCTGTCCAGGGCAAGACTCTACGCAGGTTCCACATGCTTCGCAAGTGTCCAAGTTTACTGTAATCTCAAACATACTACACCTCCTTTATGTTTTTTTAGATTTAAACTCCTCTATTTTCCTTACAAAATTTTCTGCCCAACATTTTACACTAAAAATGTGAATATGGGTATAACTTGCAAATAAATTCTTGTACAAAATTCCATCCCTCTTTCCATCAATTCCAAATCCTTTTTCCAACTCAAATATATACTCCATCTCTTTATTTTCGTCAATACTTAGTGGTTTAGAATAATGAAACTCATGCCCTTTTATAATACTTCCTACTTTAAAGTAAGGATTTTCCTTTTTCACTTTTGCAATTATGTATCCGTGCCCCTGAGGTCTTTTCTTTACCTCAAAAATAATAGGTAACACTCCAGTCATTGGATAATTGTGTCCTCTCCACCTAACTTCTTTTCCTAAGTACATAAATCCTCCACACTCAGCATAAACCGGCATCCCACTTAAAACAGCATCTTTAACATCCTTAGCAAGATCTCTATTTTCTGCAAGCTCTTCTCCTTTTACTTCAGGAAATCCACCTCCTAAGTACAATCCATCTACTTCTGGAAGCCTTTTAGTATTTATGGAATTAATCCACATTATCTCAGCTCCTAATACCTCAAGTACTTCCAAGTTCTCAGGATAATAAAATTGGAAAGCCTCGTCTTTAAATACTCCTATCCTAAACTCATTTCTTTTTTTTACTTCAAACTCAACTTTTTTTAAAATTTTTATTGGAACTGCGCTTTTCGCTATTTTCAAAACTTCTTCAAGATTTACGCTATTTTTTATGTGTTCTTTTAATTCTTCTAAAAATTCCCATTCTTTATACTCACACGATGTTACAAGTCCTAAATGTCTTTCTGGAGGTAACTTTTTAAGCTTGGGTACAGCTCCAATAACCTTTGCGTCTGTATATGTTTCTATAGCCTTAGTAATAACTTTTTGATGCCTGGGTCTTGCAATTTTATTAAGAATCACCCCTTTTATTTCTACCCCTTGCTCAAATTCAAGAAAACCTTTAACAAGTGCAGCAAGACTACGAGTAACTTTGGTACAATCAAGTACAAGAATAATCGGTGCTTTTAAAAGCTTAGCAAGTTTTGCAGTACTACAACTACCGTGCTCGTCCATACCATCAAAAAGTCCCCTATTTCCTTCAATTATTGCTATGTCTTTATTTCTTGATCCAAGAAAAAAAGAATAAAGGTTTTCTTCTTCCCCAAATAAAAACAAGTCAAGATTTCTACAAGGAACTCCAGAGACCCTTGAAAGCCATCCTGCATCTATGTAATCAGGACCTTTTTTAAACGCAGAAACTTTAAGTCCTTGATCTTTTAATAGGGCTATAAGACCTACAGTGAACAGGGTTTTTCCAGCTCCTCCCTTGTGCGAAGAAATTAAAATGCGTGGAATTTGATAATTCATATCCATAACAAATAAAAAAAGGGGGCATAAAAGCCCCCTTCTATTTTTCTAAAACTCCTCTTTCATTTTTATTTCTTGTAAAGTACCCCGTTATACTTAACTACGAGTTCTTTTGATCTATACACACCAAGGAAGATCTTGTAAAGAATAGTAAGTACGAAAAATCCTACAGCCCATACACCTAATACAATACCAATCTCTGGAAGTGTTGGAACATAGGGTGTAATCGTATCAAATGGAGTAGGAGTATATCCTCCTACGAGTAATCCAATTCCCTTGTCAATCCAGCACGCAAAGAATACGCAAATACACGCAATCGTGAGAGTTGCCTCGTTCTTACGGGTCTTAGGAATGACCAAAAGAATAATAGCTATAGCTGCCATAATAGCTCCTGCCCACATAAAAGGAACCCATTCAGAGTGTCCATTAAGTCCTACAAATAAATACTTAAGTGGTGCTTTGTGTCCTGGAATGTTACTGTAAAAAGCAGTAAAAACTTCAAAAAAGAACATAAGTAAGTTAGCTATGAATGCATAAGCTACTGTTTTAGCTAAGGAATCAATTGCCTGTTTACCAGGATCAAAGTTTGCAACTTTCTTTAAAAGTAAAGCAGCTACTATAATAAATGCAGGTCCTGCACAAAATGCAGATGCAAGAAATCTTGGTGCCATAATTGCAGTTAACCAGAATTCACGACCAGGTAAACCTTGGTAGATAAATGCCGTAACGATGTGAATGCTTGGTGCCCAAAGAATTGCAATGTAAATTATAGGCTTTAGCCAAGAAGGATACTTAGTTCCTTTGTAATAAGAATGTAATACCGTC
Source organism: Thermodesulfobacteriota bacterium (assembly GCA_013153525.1). Lineage (GTDB taxonomy): Bacteria > Desulfobacterota > Thermodesulfobacteria > Thermodesulfobacteriales > Thermodesulfobacteriaceae > Thermodesulfobacterium. The sequence goes on along the minus strand of JAADEG010000033.1, from coordinate 88,991 downwards.
CATCCACAAATGAGGTTTAATAAAAGATAGCCGTTTAAGACGCAAGCATCAAAGAAGAATACAGAGTGAGGAGTAGGATACCTTAAAACATTCATTGCTCTCATAGGTTGACCAAGGTCCACGAAAATAAAAAGTAAACACATCATAACTGCTGCTATTGCAAGAAATTCTCCAAGAACAGTTATCTTTCCATAAACCTTATAATTGTGCCAATAGTACGGTAAAACGATCATTACCGCTCCAGCTGCAACTCCAACTAAAAAAGTAAAGTTAGCAATATAGAATCCCCAAGATACATCACGACTCATTCCAGTAACACCTAAACCTATCTTCCACTGATGTAAGTAACACAAAAATCCTATTAAAATAAATACTCCTAAAAACGCTAACCATATCCAATACTTTCTACTTCCGTGTAGAGCCTTCTCTATCATACCTACACCTCTCCTTTAAAATTTTTTGTCGTCATTTTTAGTCAACTATGTAAAGAATTGATGGTCCAGTTCCAAGCTCTTCTTTTCTTCTAATTACCATTCTACCTTTAATAACTTTGTTGATCTCTGAATTTGGATCATTTAAGTCTCCAAAATGCAGTGCCTTTACTGGACAGGCTTCTACACATGCAGGTATCTTACCATCAGCAAGTCTTTCGTAACACAACATACACTTCTCAACGACTCCCTTAGTTCTGGTTGGATATTCTGGATTCACTTTCTTTAAAAATCTTCTCGGATCATACCAGTTAAAAGACCTTGCTCCATAAGGACATGCTGCCATACAAAAACGACATCCTATACATCTATGATAATCCATCATAACTATTCCGTCTTCACGCTTAAAGGTTGCACGAGTAGGACAAACTCTTACACACGGAGGATGTTCACAATGATTACAAAGTAAAATAAAAGGGACACCCTTGAAGTACTCATTTAAGTATTCATTAGTTCCCTGCTCTGGAAATGCATGCTCAAATTCGTCATGCCAAATCCACTTAATCTCCTTTTTCTTATCAGGAATCTGTGGAATGTTATGTAAATAATTACAAACCTCTATACACTTAAATCCACACTTACTTTGTGCTTCCTTACACTTCTTAACTTCAATAGCTATTCCCCAATGTTTACCTACTAATTGTTTTGGGGAGGGTTCGTATTCTTCAGCTTTCACCTCCCCACTTAGTACTTCGTTAACTACTGAAGAAACTGCGGTACCAAGCAAGGTTAAACCACCAAACTTTAAAAAGTCCCTTCTTTTTATTGCCATCTCTGTGCCTCCTTCTTACTAAAGTGACAATGCCAACAATCAGGATGTGCCACTACAAATTCGTGGCACTTATCACAAAACTGTTCCTTATTAGCATGGCACTTTAAACATGTTTTCTGAAGACTTATTCTTATTTTTCTTCCTTCTGAATTGATGTATATGTACTTATTATGTCTTATAGCCATTTTTCTCCAGTGATCTAAAATCTTCATGTGATACGCCCTCATAATAGCAGCTGGTTCAACACATTGCCCTTTCTTTGGTACAGGTATCTTAGGTATCGCCTCTACTTTTCCAAAGTTTAACCAAATAGGAGTAGTAAAAAATACTATAAATACTATAATTCCCGCTATTACTTTACCTGCATTATACATTTTTTATACCCCCTCCTTGCCTTTTAATGGACGATATCTAAGATCCGTTGTTCTCTCCTTCTCTCCGTCTAATACTATAGCATTTCCTACGAGCTCGTGAACTCCACATACAGAGACTTCAGGTACCCAGTATTCCATAAGAGCTGGAAATACCGCTCTGTCAATTGCACATATACACGCAAGGTGATTTACTCCGTAATTCTTGTGTACATATTCTACTGCATTTGCTCTCGGAAATCCTCCCCTCATACGCATTTCCATGTATTCGTCTGTATTTAATCCTGCTCCACTTCCACAACAGAAAGTCTTTTCTCTTATAGTATTTTCTGGCATTTCAACGAAGTTATTACATACATGCTTTAAAATAAATCTTGGTTCTTCCATTATTCCCATTCCACGGGTTGGGTTACAAGAATCGTGAAATGTTACCACTATGTGATCGTTTCTGGACGGATCTAACTTTAACTTTCCGTGAGCAATAAGGTCTGCAGTAAATTCACAAATGTGCACGATCTTGTTATCTTTTGCATGCTCAAATACAGTACCAGTAATTGGTGACTTTGGTACCTCAAGAAAGTCAACAGGTCCAAACCAAGTGTTGTGATACTGATGCCAAACTCTCCACATGTGACCACATTCACCACCAAGAATCCACTTAACCTTAAGTCTCTTTGCTTCTTCGTAAATCTTTGCGTGAAGTTTCTTTGCAAGCTCAAGTTTATTAAAGAATCCAAAGTTTCCAGACTCTGAAGCATAAGTACTTATAGTATAATCAAGTCCTATGTGATGGAAAAGAATTAAGTATCCCATAAAGTTGTAAATTCCTGGATCAGCAAAGTAGTCTCCAGAAGGTGCAACGAAGAGAATTTCTGCTCCTTTCTTATTAAAAGGAACCTCTATTTTAACTCCTGTAATTTCTTCAATGTCTGCTACCAAGTATTCAATAATTTCTTTCATCGTGTGAGGTTGAATTCCAATGTGGTTACCAACGAAGTGAGAAAAACGAACAGGTTTCATTGCCCAGTCAATCGCAATACCAAGCTCGTGAAGAACTTCTCTCATAAGTATCGTAATTTCTGCGGTGTCAATTCCATAAGGACAAAATACAGAGCACCTTCTACATTCCGTACACTGATAGAAGTAATAAAACCATTCTTTTATTACTTCTTCTGTAAGCTGACGAGCTCCTGCAAGTCTTCCAAATATCTTTCCAAATGTGGAAAATTCGCCTTTTAAAATAGACCTTACGAGCTCTGCTCTCAAAACAGGCATGTTCTTAGGATCACCCGTTCCAAGGAAAAAGTGGCACTTATCAGCACAAGCTCCACATCTTACACAAATATCCATAAAAAGTTTAAAAGACCTAAACCTATCAAGTCTCGTCTTTAAAGCATCAAAAACTATCTGTTTCCAATTTTCAGGAAGTGGCCATTTTTCGTCATGGGGTTGCCAGTTCCCCATGTGAGGAAGTCCTAAGTCTTCCATTACCTGGGGTTCTACTGCGTAACAATAACGCCCAGGCTTAAACTCTGTTTTTATATCCATCCAATGCTTATCAGGCATCTTATTTAAGTTTACATCTTGTAACAGTTCGTCTGGTTTGGGAAGAGCCATATCTTTACCTCCTTATCCCTGAGTTTTCTGAGTTTGTTGATCTTTACACCATTCCTCATCTATAGGTAAACCAGCCTGCTCAAGCAGATCTCTAAACCTTTCCTGCCACTCACAGTAAGTAGTATATTTAACTGGGTAATCCCAAGGATTAACATGTCTTACTGCACGATTGTTGTTTGCCATATTTCTGGTTGGACTAAAGAATACTCCAACCATGTGCACAAGTTTACTAAACGGAAAGTACGCTGCAAGACAAGAAACTAAAAAGAGATGAATGTAAAATATAGTACCTACATCCTGAGGAATTGTAGGATGTAAACTTATAAGTCCTAAGGTAAGGTGCTTAATTCCGTATATGTCAACTTTTAAAGCATACCTCATTAAAACACCAGTAGAAACAATACCAAGAAGTAAAAACAGAGGGAAGTAGTCAGATCCGTGAGAAATATAAGAAACCTTGGGATCTATAAGCCTTCTTAAAAGGAGAAAAGTAAGCCCTGCGAGAATCAAAATGTCAGTAATAAATACTGGTGGAACACCAAAACTGTGAACAAAACTGTCTATAAAATCAAGTCCAGAAACTATACTTGGTACAGGATTAGTAAAAAATCTAAGATGTCTTATCAAAATTATAAAAAAGCTCCAATGAAACAAAATAGCTCCAAGCCAAAGCCACTTTGAAGACCCATAAATAAGCCTTTTTCCTTGAAGCTCTGCTTTTAGGTTTCTAAAAAGGCTTCTAAAAAATACGACTTCAAAAAACATTCTTAAAATTACATCAAATGTAGTAAAAGGTGATTCTAAACGACTATACTTAATCCAAGAGAGGCTCTTTTGCTGACCACATGTGGTGGGAATCTTAAATGGCTGTGGCGACCTTGCCCAATTAATCATTCGCCATATAAGCCCCACCATAAAAATTAAAAACGCACAATAAGGTATTACTATTCCAAACAAAGCATTTAAGTGTAAAGCCCCTACACCTATCCACGGAATTAAAAGCAAAATAACAAAAATTAGAAAACTTCCCACTACATTCATACCTCTCTCCCTCTCTTTTTATTTTTATTGATACTTCTTTTCTTTACCCTCCTTATCAAAACTTTCAACTGGCATCCCTTCTAACATGTCAAAAGCAACCCCTGCTTTTTTCAAAAGCAAAAAGTTGTTTCTCTTCCATTCCTCGTACTTTAATTGATACAATCTTTCCCGATACTTCATGTAAAAATCAAATGCCTTGACTAAAATTGCATTAACCCTATCTTCAAGTTTTAAGTACTCCTCAGCTCCAAACTTTTTTATTATCTTTTCTCCAACCTCCTCCCTTAATACCCTCTTTAACTGGAAAAATAAAAACAACGCCTTTGAAGGTTCTGTCTCTTGAACAGCTCTCATTTGAACCAACCGATCAAGATGATACCCTATCTGCTCCCAATCAAAATCTCCAAAAATCTGTCTTAATAAACCCTCAAAACTTTCGTCAACACGATACCCAAAAGGATTCTGGAATTGATCTACCTCCCTCGTGAAAAACCTCTTTGCTTCCTCTCCAAAACTCTCCCAAAAAAGCTGCTTCCACTTTTTTAAAATTTTTCCTTCCCTCTCCTCTAAGTACTCTTGCATCTCTCTTGAAAATTGATTCCCTTTCTGCCCCATACTTAGTTTACCTTTATATTTTAACTATTCTCACTAAATGTCAAGCTCTATTTTACTAAAAATCGTCTTTTAGAAGCCGCATATCCCTTTTACAAAATTATTTTTTTCGGTTTTTTTAAATTTTTATACATTTTTCTTTAAATCTTTAAAATTGGGAAGAATAAAACAACCGAGGTAACCTCTTAAACAGCTTTGCCCTTTCATATTCCCCTACTTTAATCCTCTTTAAAATTTCTTCAAGCTCTACGATAGTATTTTCATAAATTTTTTTGTTAACCTTATAAGGATGACCGTCTTTTCCACCGTGAGCATAACTATAAACAGCTGGATCTTTTCTTGAAGCCTTTACATCGTAAATGATCTCTGCTGCAAGAGTAAGAGCTCTCAAACTTTTAGCTCCAAGCCCAGGAGTTAAAATTAGCCTTTTAAAGTCTTCTGGAGGATTATTATAGGTCTTCTCCCAAACCTTTTTTAAAGACTCTGGTTTCAGATCCCTTATATCAAGCCTGTGATCCTCTTTAAACCTAAAAATCTCTCCATAAGTAAAAAGCTTTAACTCCTTCATTACCTTAGATAAGTCCTCCTGTAAAAGCTTTACCATTGACTGCTGAACATCAAAGCTTTCCTTAGCCACAAGATTTAAAACGAGCTGTTTTTTAAGTTGTGAAACAATCGCTGAATGAGGTTCTACACAAGGATCCTTTACAAAACAACTGTACCAGTGATACCTTCTTGCGTATCCTGAAATTTCGTCCATTCCTTGCTGAATTACTCCCCAGCTACCGTCTTTAGTAAAGACAAACAGGTGATAATAAATGGAAAATCCATCCTGAATTGCGTTGTTATCTATTCTTGCTGCAAGTCTGCTGTAATTCGTTAATTCAAGTGTTTTATTTGAAAGTGCGCACTTTTCTGCCCAAAATTCAATCTCTTTTGGAGTTGAAAGAGCAGTTTTTCCTTTTCCTCCACATATAAAGATACCTATTTCTTTAAAACACGGCTTTAACGCCTGTTTAATAGCTCCTCCTACTGTAGTGGTAAGACCAGAAGAATGCCAATCAAAACCAAGCAAACACCCAAGAGCCTGAAACCACATCGGATCAGTAAGTCTTTTTAAAAGCTCCTCTCTACCAAATTCTTCTACAATTAAAAGAAGGATAGCTCTACTTAATCTTACCATTTTTTCAAATAACCATCTTGGGCACCTTCCTCCGTGAAGCGGTAAGTCAACTGCTCCTCTTCTAAGCATTTTCTTTCTCTTTCAAAGCCTTTTCTATTTCTTCAAGCACTTTTTTACAAACCTCTATTGGAGAAAAGGCATCCCTTATAGGTCTGCCAACTACCAAGTAATCTGCACCTGCCTTGGTTGCTTCGTAAGGTGTAGCTACTCTTATTTGATCGTCTTCTGATTCTTTAAGCCTTATTCCTGGAACAACAGTAATGAGTTCTGGAAAAGCTTGTTTTATTTGATATACCTCTTTTGGAGAACAAACTATTCCATCTCCTCCAGCAAGCCATATTATCTTTGCAAGGTGAAATACGAGATCTTTTATCTCTCTTACCAGCTCTCCGTTAAAACCTAATGCGAGAAGCTCAGCCCTATCCAAGGAAGTAAGAATGGTTACGCCTATTATTTTTAGATTGTTGTAAGCAGTATCTACGGCAGTTTTAAAAGCCTTTTCTCCAGAAAGAATGTGAACAGTAACCCAGTCCACCCCAAGGTTTGAAATTACTCTTATCGTACGAAGAATGGTATTTGGTATGTCGTTTAACTTTAAATCAAGAAAAATTTTAGCCTGGGTTTTTTCTTTTATTCTATCAATAATCCTCGGTCCACAGGCTGTAAAAAGTTCAAGCCCTATCTTAAAAACTCCTACATAGTCCTTTAGTTTGTCTATCCAAAAAATAGCCTCGTCTTCAGTAGATACATCCAAGGGAAATACGAGCCTATTCTTTACTTCCTGATTCATCTCCCAATTCCTTTATTTGTAGTATAAATTCGTCAACCCCTTTAAATTCTTTGTAAACAGAAGCAAATCTTATGTAAGCAACTTTATCCCATTCTTTCAAAGCACTCATTACCTTTTCCCCTATGTAAGAAGACGGAATCTCTTTTTCTCCTTTTTGAATAAGGTCAAGCTCAAGTTCGTCTATAAACTTTTTTATAAGGTGTTCACTAATTGGTCTTTTGTGACACGCTTTTCTTATTCCAGCAAGAAGTTTTTCTCTGTTATAAGGTTCTCTTCTTCCGTCTTTTTTAACTATCATTACATTTAGTTCTATTTTTTCGTAAGTAGTAAACCTGTAGCCACAGTTTGCACATTCTCTCCTTCTTCTTATAGTAAAACCATCTTCTATAATTCTTGAATCTATTACTTTCGTGTCGGATTGCTTACACTTTGGGCACTTCATAATTTAATCCCTTTTTGAAATTATACCTTAATTTTTTTATTTTTTTACAGGGTAAATTAAAATATTCACCTAAGACATAAAGAAAATCTTGAAAAAATTTTTTATTAGTTTAAACTTTAGGACGCTTGGAAAGTCCTACTCAAAAACCTGAGGAGGTAAAGCTATGTCCAAAATTTGTGAAATTTGTGGAAGAGGTCCCCATTCTGGACACAAAGTAAGTCACTCTGGAAAAAGAGCTGGAAGATGGTGGTATCCTAACATTCAAAGAGTAAGGGTAAAACTTCCCAATGGTCAGGTTAAACGCATGAAGGTTTGCACCAGGTGCCTTAAAGCAGGAAAAGTTCAAAAGGCAGTAAGGTAAATCCGTGGAAAGGGGTTAAAACCTCCTTTCCACGCTTAAAACCCCTTCAACTTTAAATATGTTAGAAATTATTTTGTCTAAGTGATCCTTGTTAGTAACCTCTATGTAAAAGTCAAAAAACGCCTTTTTATCCGTAGTAGTTTTGACCTCTGCTTTTAAAATGTTACTTTCTGAAGACGCAATAACTGAAGATATGTTGGCAAGAAGACCTTTTCTGTCTATACACACTATTGAAAGGTGCACCGGATAGGTTTGATTGTCAAGTTTACCCCACCTTACATCTATAAACCTGTCTGGATCAAGATCTTTTAAATTTGGACAGTCTATTCTGTGTACTGAAATTCCTTTTCCACGAGTAATGTAACCTATAATTTCGTCACCTGGAATGGGTTTGCAACACTTAGCAAGGTGAAACAACACATTATCTGTACCATCTACGACGATTATGTCTCCTGAAGGAGGAGTTGGAATAAAAGGTCTTTCTTTTTCTACTGTAATAACTTGTTTAGTCTCTTGAACCCTTTTTTCTTCTTTCTCTTCCCTGGCAAAAATTTCCTTTTCAACGAACCTTGCTACCTGTTTTGGAGTTATCTTGGCACTTCCTACAAGATAAAATAACTCCGTTATGTCCTTTGCTCCAAAGTATTCCACGATCTTTTTTACTTCTTCAGAGTCTTCCTTCATTAAAAAGGCGTGAGGGATGTCTTTTTTCTTAAATTCCTTTAAAATAAGCTCTTTACCAAGAGAAATAAGTTTCTCTTTTTCTTCCCGTTTAAACCACTGTTTAATTCTACTCTTAGCTCTTCCTGTAACTACTATCTTCAACCAATCTCTACTCGGCTTTTGATAAGGGGAGGTTTCTATTTTTACTATGTCCCCTGTTTCAAGTTTGTAGTCAAGGGGAACGAGTTTGTCGTTTACATAAGCCCTGACGCAATGATGCCCAATCTCTGTGTGAATAGTGTATGCAAAGTCAAGAGGGGTTGCACCTACAGGAAGGGTAATAACATCTCCTTTTGGAGTAAACACATAAATTTCCTCTGGAAAGAGGTCAAGTTTGAGTGACTCAAGAAATTCCCTTGGATGCTTAAGTTCCTTTTGAAGCTCTATCAACTTGTTTAACCACTGTAAATACTTGTATTGGGTGTGCTTGTTTGCAGTGGTAAAAAATCCTTCTTTGTAAAGAAAGTGCGCTGCAATTCCCTCGTTTGCTACTTTATCCATGTATTCTGTTCTTATTTGAATCTCTACCTTTTTACCCTCTGGTCCAATAACAGTTGTATGAAGACTCTGATACATGTTTGGTTTAGGAAGGCTGATGTAGTCTTTTATCCTATTTGGAATAGGAGTCCACAGAGCGTGTACGAGACCAAGCGTTTTGTAACATTCTTCAACGGTATTTACTATTATTCTAAATCCAATTATGTCGTATATTTGATCAAGGTCGTCTATTGTAAGTCCGTACTTTTGCAACTTTCTGTAAATACTGTAAAGGTGCTTAACTCTTCCAAGAACTCTTCCCTGAATGTTGTGTTCTTTAAGTAAGTCACTCAGGATTCTTTTTACCTTTTCAACATATTCTTGAGATGCTGAAATTCGTTTTTCTACTTCTTTTTTGAGTCTTTCGTATTCCCTTGGATAAAGATACTTAAAAGACAGGTCTTCAAGCTCGCTTTTTACCCAGTCTATTCCAAGTCTTGCTGCAAGAGGAGCGTATATTTCAAGGGTTTCCCTTGCAATTCTCTGTCTTTTGTGCTCTGGTTGATACTGAAGAGTGCGCATGTTGTGCAATCTGTCTGCAAGCTTGACCAAAATAACTCTTAAGTCCTTTGACATCGCAAGAATGATCTTTCTAAGGTTTTCTGCTTGCTTAGTGATTTTGTTTATAGGACCTGGAAGAGTTTTTAACTTGGTAACTCCGTCAACTATAAAGGCTACTTCTTCTCCAAATTCTTTTTTTATGTCCTCTATAGTGATGTCGCAGTCTTCTACTGCGTCGTGAAGAAGACCAGCTGCTATGGTTGGAAGGTCAAGTTTCATTTGAGCGAGAATGTATGCAACCTCCATTGGATGGGAAAGATACGGCTCTCCTGACTTCCTAAACTGCCCATCGTGGAGCTTAGCAGCCCACTCGTATGCCTTCTCTACTAACCTCGTATTACAACCAGGTAAGTAACTTTGAATTTGGTCAAGTATTTTGCTTAAAGTAACCATTTTTATCTCTCTATCAGGCTTAAAGCCTGGTTATAAATGTTTTCCCAGGTAAGCCCGCAAATTTTTCTAAGGGTTTTTAAATCACCGTGTTCTATAAACTGATCTGGAATACCTATCCTTTTAAATCCTCTTGGAGTTATTCCAGCATCCATTAAAAGTTCTGCAACAGCAGAACCAAATCCTCCATTAATTGAGTTTTCCTCAGCGGTTATTATAAATGGAATTTTTGAGGCATAAGACAAAATAAGTTCAGAATCAAGAGGTTTTAAAAATCTTGCATTTATAACTGCTACGGAGTATCCTTTTTTTTCAAGTTCCTCTGCTGCTTTTAATGCCTCGTAAACGATGTGTCCTATTCCGAGAATAAGAATGTCCTTTCCCTCTTTTAAAACCTCTCCTTTTCCAAAGGGTAATTCTTTTAGATTCCAGTCAAGGCTAACGCCGTGTCCTGCTCCTCTTGGATATCTTACTGCAACTGCTCCTGGATACTTGAGAGCACTGTAAAGCATGTGTTGAAGCTCGTTTTCGTCTTTTGGAGCCATAATAGTAAGTCCTGGCACTGGTCTTAAGTAACTCAGGTCAAATGCACCGTGGTGCGTAGGACCGTCTTCACCAACGAGCCCTGCTCTGTCTATTGCAAAAATTACTTTTGCGTTGTTAAGTGCCACATCGTGAATAATCTGATCGTAAGCCCTCTGTAAAAAGGTTGAGTAAATCGCACAAACCGGAATAAATCCCTCTAATGCCAAACCCGTTGCAAAAGTTACTGCGTGTTGTTCACATATCCCCACATCAAAAAACCTGTCTGGATACTTTTCAGAAAAGGCTTTAAGCCCTGTTCCAGACCTCATCGCAGCTGTAATTGCTATTAACCTTGGCTCAATTTCAGCAAGTCTTAACATGGTTCTTCCAAAAATTTCAGTATAAGACGGAGGTTCGTTTTCTGACTTTTTTACTTTGCCTGTTTTTACATCAAAAGGTCCTACTCCGTGAAAAGTTTCAGGATCTTTTTCTGCATAGATGTAACCTTTTCCTTTTTTAGTAATTACATGAAACAAAATAGGACCGCGCATTTTTTTAATGTTTTTTAAAATGTCTATAAGGGTTTCTATGTCGTGTCCATTAACAGGTCCTATGTATTCAAAGTTTAATGCAGTAAAAAGTGCTCCAGGAGATATAGCCACTTTTAAAAGCTCTTCTCCTTTTTTAAGAAAGTTAATAAAACCCTCTCCGCCTGGTAGTTTGTGAGCTATTGATTCAAGCTCCCTTTTTATGAACCTGGTAAATGTTCCAGTAAGTCTTTTTGAAACGAAAGAGGATAAAGCTCCTACATTTGGAGCTATTGACATCTCGTTATCGTTTAAAATTACTATCAGATCTTCTTTTTGAAAACCTGCGTTATTCAAACCTTCAAAGGCAAGTCCTGCAGTGATAGAACCGTCTCCAATAACTACGACTATTTTTCCTTTTTTGCTTTTTTTCATTCTAAGAGCGGTTGCCATTCCAAGTCCAGCCGAAATAGAGGTGCTACTGTGTCCGGTATCCAGCACATCGTGAGGACTTTCGCTTCTTTTGGGAAAGCCTGCTATACCTTTGTATTGTCTTAAGGTTGGAAACTTGTCTTTTCTACCTGTTATAATCTTGTGAGTATAACACTGATGCCCTACATCCCAGACGATTTTGTCTTCAGGAGAGTTAAAAACATAGTGAAGTGCAAGGGTAAGCTCTACAGTACCAAGATTAGGGGCAAGGTGACCACCGTTTTTAGAAACCACATCTATTATGTATTCCCTTATCTCTTGAGCAAGAGCTTTTAAGTGTGAGATTTTCATTTTCTTTATGTCAGCTGGAGAATTTACTTTTTTTAAAAACTTCCCCATTTCTTTTCTTCCTCCACTGAATTTTTTAAAAATCAAGGCACAGAGTTAACAAATAGACAAAACATTATCAAACCCGTAAAAATTTTAATATACTCTGTTTAACACGAAATTTGCAAGTAGTCTCAGAGGTTCAGCTTCACTACCAAAATAGGACAGCGCACTTATAGCTCTTTTTATGCTTTCTTCTGCAAGCTGACGAGTCTTTTCAAGACCAACAAGAGAAGGATAAGTAAGCTTCTGTTTTTTTTGATCTGAACCTACTCTTTTTCCGAGTTTTTTTTCGTCACCAATAACATCAAGAAGGTCGTCAACTATCTGAAAGGCAAGCCCAAGATGCCTTCCATAGGAGGTTAAAGCCTTTACTTGCTTAACATCTCCTCCACCTAAAAGAGCCCCACTTACAACAGACGCTTCTATGAGTTTTACCGTCTTGTGCGTGTGAATCCACTTTAAAATCTTTGTATTACCTTCTTGTCCTTCCATAAGTAAGTCTGCCATCTGTCCACCAACCATTCCTTCAAAACCAATAGCCTTAGCTATTTTGTAAATAGCCTTTATGAGACGGGTTTTGCTAACTCTCTTAACCTGACTTGGATGAGTAAAGAATTCAAACGCAAGAGCCTGAAGCCCGTCTCCAGCAAGGATTGCAGTTGCCTCGTCAAAAGCCTTGTGACACGAGGGTTTACCTCTACGAAAGTCGTCGTCATCCATTGCTGGAAGGTCATCGTGAATCAAAGAATAGGTGTGAATGCATTCTATACCTGCTGCAAATAACAAAACATCTCTCCAGTCTCCACCAACTATCTCACAACTCACCAAGCACAAAATAGGTCTTAGCCTCTTTCCACCAGCGTGAACGCTGTATTTTGCAGCCTCTATTACCCTTTTGGCGTATCCCTCTGACTCAGGAAAAAATTGAATAAGGGTCTCTTCTACAGCCTCTATTTTTTCTTTAAAGTATTCCGTAAAGTTAAACTTTTCCATTTTTTAACAACTCTGACGCCTTTTCCAAGGTTTCAAGCCTAAAACCCTGCCCTTCTTTCATTATTACCTGTACTCTAAGCTTTGCGTTTTTCAGTTTTTCTTCACAGTAGTTTAAAAGCTTTAATCCTCTTTCGTAAAGCTCTACTGCTCTCTCAAGCTCTATGTCTCTTCTCTCAAGCTCTCTTAAAATTTCTTCAACCTCTCTTAAAGCCTCTTCAAAACCGAGCTCTTCTTTTTCACTCATCTTTGATCTCCTTTACCTCTACAACGAGCCTTCCTTGCGAAAGAATTACCTCAAGAAGCTCTCCTTCTTCTGCCTCCCCTGCCCTCTTTAAAATTTTACCAGATTTACAGCTTTTTACTATACTATACCCCTTTTGTAAAATTCTTAAAGGTGAATTACTATTCAACAAACTCCTCAATTTGCTAAGTATTTCCGCCTTTTTCTCAAAAAATCTCTCAAATTCTTTAAAAAACCTCTCTTTAACATCTTTAAGCCTTCTTTCTTTTTCCAAAATTAGAGTTTCCATTCTAAAAGGAATTTCCTGAAAGTATCTGGATAGCTTTGTTTCTATTTTTTCAAGCTTTGAAAAAGGGCTTCTTTCTTGAAGCTGAAGTTTTAAGTAGTAAAGCCTTGCTTCAAAATTTCTAAAATATGCTTCTATTTGTCTTTCGTACTTTTTTCTGTAAATCTCAAGGTGTTTTATCCATTCGTCTTTATCTGGTACGATTTCTCTTGCTGCTGCAGATGGGGTTGGACACCTCTTGTCAGCTATCAAGTCACATATAGTGTAGTCTATTTCGTGTCCAACTGCAGAAACCACAGGTATTTTGGAATCTTTTATACCTAACAAAATTTCTTCAGTGTAAAACGGAGCAAGGTCTTCTGTTGAACCACCTCCTCTGGTAATAAGTATCAGATCAACGAAGTTAAACTTGGTATTTATGTCCTTTATAGCCTCAACTATCTCGTTTTCAGCCCCTTCTCCCTGAACCCTTACTGGATAAATCAACACTTCAAGACTCCACCTGTTTTCAACCACTTTTAAGAAGTCTTTTAAAGCTGCTCCAAAAAGAGAAGTAATTATGGCTATTTTCTTGGGAAACCTCGGAATCTCTTTTTTTCTGTTTGGATCAAAAAATTCTTTGTACTTTTTTATCAAAGCCTCTTTTTTTAAGGCGAGAAGTCCTCTTCCAACTGCTTCCATTCGTCTAACGATAAAAAAGCACTCACCAGAACGGGGATAAAAGTTAAGTCTTCCAAAACAAAGAACTCTTATTCCTTCTCTTAAATAAGGTGTAACCTGATACTTGTTAGTACTAAAAACGATTGCTTTTAACACTGCGTCTTCGTCTATTAAGTTGAAATAAACATTTCCACTCTGGCTGTGCCTTAGATGACTTACTTCTCCTTCTACCCATATTGCAGGAAAGTTTCCTTCAAGAAGAGACTTTATACGCTTAACAAGGTCTTTTACCTGGAAAAACAGTACATCTTCGTATAAGGCACTTTGAACAAATTCTTTTTCAACAGAATCAGTTTTCCATTCCATAAGCGTAACTCTCTTCTACCTGATCTTTGTCTTCTCTAAGCTTTCTTAAAAACTTTAATTCCATTACAGGTATATAAACATGATCTTGCTTTTGGTAATTATAAACCACGCCATCAGCGTAATGACCAAACGCAACTCCAAGCATAAATGCTATAGGTACTGGGCACGAAAAGAAAAAGTGAAAGTTATTAAAAGTATATTCTCTTCTTATGTCCTGAATCAAGCTTGCTATTTCTCTAACGATCTCTTTAAACTCAAAAATTCCAACATTTTCACTCGTTATGTGAGAAATAAGAAGGTACGAAGGAGAGTTTAGTTTGTGTTCTATGTAACTTTTAGCGTCTAAGAGAATTTCGTGATGTGCAAGTTGTAAAAACACTGCAAGATCTCTTCCTCCTGGATAAAATTCAAATTCTATAAGTTTTCTGTGTTTAACTCTTTCTTTTAGTTCTCTTGGATCACTTACGGAAATTTGGTGATACTTTCCAGATTGATAGTGATAAATGTAAAAGGGTTCCTGACTTCCCCACAGAATTCCAAGGGAAAAAGCAAGAGTTGCAGGACCGTTTATACCAAAGTGAAATAGTTTTTCTCCAAATATGGTATTTTTAATATCGCAAACCTTCTTACAAAAACGAACACACTGTTGTTTCCAGTGTTTCATTTCTTCTAACTGACCTGTAATAATGCAAAAGTCTTCCTTTTTAAGATTGTAAAACAACTCTAAAGCCTCAAAAAACCTGAGTCCTTTGTAAATTTGTTTAAGAGGGGTGGCTTCCCAAAAGGCGTCTAATTCTTTAAGCTCTCCACAAGTTATGTAAAACGGGATGTCCCACTTTTGTCTTTCTAAAAAACTCTTAATGTGTGCAACATTTGAAAAGTGTAAAGGAGTTATGAGTCTGCAATTTATTTCTCTGGCAAACTTACACTTGATCTCAAGGTCGTCTATTTCTAATAGATTTCCCCGTTCGTCAATTTTTCCAGTAAAGATTACATCTTCAGGAATGCTTTTAACGCAAAGAGCAACTGCAAGAGGAAGCATGAAACTGCAACTTCTAAAATGGGCGTCAAAAAATACTGCAAAACCTTCTCCGTACCAACGATAAATCGTATTAAGGTATCTCTTAATACAATCGTTGTTCGTAATTACTTTAGAAATTCCTGGAATCACCAATCCTCTTACGAGTTTTGCTCTACAATTTTCCGTAACGATTACTTTAAATTCTTTACAAGGATTTAAAACAAGCCTTCGGGCATCCTCCTGTGAGACTTCAAGAGCTTCTCCGAGAACTTTTATTGAAAGGTGAGGTAAACTTTTAAGTTTTATGTACTTTATTAGCTCGTATTGTACCTGAGGAACATAAGCGTTAAACCGAGACAAAACCCGATTTATTTCTTCGTCAAAAAGACCTTGCTTTAAAAATGCTACAAAATGGGAGGGTTCAAAGCTTTCGTACTTGAACACTTAATGCCTCCTCAAGAAAAGAATAGTCGTAAAAAAGTGGAAAGTTTTTTATTACGAGTTTTTCTGCATAAAGCACCCCCTTAAAAACGACAAAATTCCCTATTTTTATCTCCACCTCCCTCCCTTTATAAGTTTCTGGTAAATAAACCGTTAATTTGGCACTCGTTCTGTCCTGTGGCTCTACGATTCCATAAAAGTTTTTTCCTTTAAAAAGACTTTTAGGCGTAGCAGACATGAAAAATTCGTAACTTTCTTTTATTTCTGCTTTAACCTCTTCAGGTAAAATTAAAACCTGTTCTTTTATCAGGTGATTTTTATCAAGTTTTAATCCGTACTTTAATAATCTTTCTCTTTCAAGTGCTATAAACTTACCTTGATAACTGTACTTAGGAATTATAGTATTTAAGGCATAAGACTTACACTTATAAATACTGTTTTTACAAGTACTTCCTATCTTTTTTGAGTAATTAAAAAGTAGAGCTCTTTCAGCGTAAAATTCCAAAGGTAAGGCACACAAACAAAGAGGTAAAGCACTAAAAATAAACATCGGGGTGGTTTTGTTAAGATAAGAAAGTTTAACTTCTTCAGAAAGAGGTATAACTTTAAATATGTCAGGAAGTCTGCTAAGTTTTTCTGCAATTAGTAAGTAAACCGGAGGGAAAACTCCAAAAACCCTGATGTCCCCTTCCTCAGGCTCTGACTTTTTTTCAAGCAAAAAAGGACCTTTTTCTTTTAACAAAAGTTTTTTATAATTTAAGTAACTTCTCTTAATGAGATCTATTCGTACAGAAGTCATTCCTTCATTCCTATTTTTTTATAATACATCTTCTCACACACTTCTGACACATAAAATTCAAAAAAGTCTTTTAGTTCTTCAAGACCTTCGTCTTTTAATTCCCTACCCAAAACATTTTTAAGTTTTTTCTTAAGCCTTTCCCATCTTTTATATACTGCACTTGAAGAAAACTCAGTTGGAAATTCCTTATTTAAAAAAGACTTGTATAAATAACAACACAAAACTTCTTGTTCTGGTTTTTTAAGCCTTTTTGAAAGTACATTCGTCCAGTGAACGATTTTTAGTCTCTTGGTATAATCGTATGTATAAGAAGGAAAGGCATCTGTTGCTACGACATCCTCTTCAACATAAGGAAAGTTCTCTAAACTGACCTTTTTGTTGTAAAACTTAAAGTTTGAACTAAGTTGCCGATAAATAAGATTTTCTATAATTTTTACTAAGTACTTTTCGTGAACAAAGTCAAGGTTGAGAATCAGATCCTTCGTTTGAATGAGTCTTATTAGAAATTCTTGAAAGATGTCTTCTATGTAAGTATCTCCGTAGTACTTTTGAAAGAGCTTCTCTATCTCTGGAGTAAAATGATTTTTAAAAGTCTTTTTTATGAGTCTTTTTACTTTGGTTTCAAATTTTGGAAAGTTTTGAACCCGTTCTCCTTTTAAAAGCGGAAAGATGTATTTTCCATAATCTGACAACTTAGCTTCACCTGAAACCTCATTTTTCTTCAAGTAATATTTTAACACAAAAGTTTTTAAATTACATAGTTTTGGATCTTCTGCTACTAAGCTCCTTAGGGTTTCCATTTACAAAAGTTATCCAAGATTTTTAATCCAGGTTTTCCACTTTTTTCAGGATGAAATTGTACTGCTACTATGTTTTTATAAGCAATCGCAGAACAAAACTCTATTCCGTAAAAGGTCGTTCCAGCTATTATTGAACTGTCTTCAGGTTCAACATAATAACTATGCACGAAATAATACTCATACTCTGGATCAAGTCCTTTAAAAACCGGGTGTTCCATCTTCCAAAACACTTTATTCCATCCCATGTGAGGAACTTTTAGCCTTTCTCCTTCATATACGAGTGGCTCTGGAAATCTCTTTACCTTCCCTTTTAAAAGCCCTAAGGTCTTCGTCCCTCCGTCCTCCTCACTTTCTTCAAAAATTATCTGCGTACCAAGACATATTCCCATAATAGGAACACCTTTTTCAAATGCCTCTTTTAAAAATTCGTCCAATTTTAAACTCTTTAAACTCTCCATTGCAGAACCTGCTGCACCTACTCCAGGAAAGATAATTCTTTCTGCCTTTTTAAGCTCACTTACATCCGAAGAAATTATCCAGGAATAACCAAGGGCACTCAATGCCCTTGCTACACTCGTAAGATTTCCTGCGTTGTAGTCTATTATTCCTATCATAGCTTCTTCACCTCTTCCTTAAATTCTTTTATCTCTTCTTCAGAAAATAAGTCAGTAAGTTTTTTCCCATTTGCCTCTGCGGTATCCTTAAATCTCTTAAACCACCTTTTTATCTTCCTTCTTAGTATTCCTTCGTATTCAGAATACAAACCAGTTTTTTCTAAAAACTTCCTTAACCTTCTTATGTTCGTAGTAGCCCTTGCAATTCCTCTGTAAAATCTCTTATTGATGTACTCAAAAGTAAGATCTCTTTGAATAATAATTAAGTATCTTTCAACGACTGCTTTTTGAAGCGCTTTTATTTCTCCTTCACTAAGAGTTAATCCCTTACCTTCTGGTGGAGGAGAGGTAAGGTGAAAGTAGCAATTCCAAAACCATATCTCTGGAATTTCTCCACCTTCGTAAATAATCACTTCTACTTCGTGTTTAACATCTTTTCTTATCTTTGCCATTTAATCCTGCCTTACGAGTTTTTTAAGCTCTTCAAGTGGAGGAAGATCACTTACGGACTTAAGTCCAAAGTACTCTAAAAAAAATTTGCTCGTTCTATAAAGAATAGGTCTTCCTGGAACTTCTTTTCTACCAGCTACCTCAATAAACCCCTTTTCAAGAAGCACCTTTATACTTCCACTTACATCTACTCCCCCTCTTTTTGCAGAAATTTCTGCCCTCGTAATAGGCTGAAAGTAGGCAATTATCGCAAGAGTTTCAAGAAGTGGTTTCGTCCACTTAAATCCCTTTGGCTTGAACAACCTTTTTAAGTACGAAGCAACCTCCGGATTACTCTCCATTCTAAAACCACCTGCAACTTCTACTAACTGAACCCCTCTGTCTTTGTATTCCTCTTTTAACTCCTCTATTATCTTCCTTACCAATTCTAACGGTAGGTCGTCGCATATCTTTGAAATTTCCTTTAACTTTAAAGGCTTACCTCCACAAATTAAAAGAGCTTCTATTACCTTTTTGTACTTCTTTTGCTCCATTAATATACTATATAATAAATTTTGTCTTCGTGCAATTTTTTTTGTAATTTATTTTCTTTAAGTAACGAATCTATAACAAGGCTTAAGACTTTTTCCTCTGCGTCAAGAGCAGACAGAAGTTCTTCAAAAGTTGCAGGGCGTCTTTTTACATAGGCTATAAGCTCTTCTTCAAGTTTCTTTCTGCTTATTCCTTTTTCAACGAGTCTTTTAAACCTGTCTATACTCGTAGAATCTACGACTACTTCAGCTTTGTCTCCAAAAAATTCTGCAATCTTTTTTAACTCTTCGTAAGAAAGTGGAAGGATGTTACTTAGTGCACCGGGTCTTACCACGGTATTTAGTTGTACTTTATCAGGTGATACCTCGTTTAGTACTTTTTTGATTGCACTAAGGTTTTCCAAGTCGTCGTTTAATCCTTTAACGAGTAAAACTTCAACCCACACCTTACCCTTTTTTTCTTTACTAAGTGCTTTGAGCCCTTCTACTATAGCTTCAAGCTTAAGCCCTTTGCAAGGCTGATTAACTTTTAAAAACGCCTCTTCTGTACCTGCGTCTAAGGAGGGAAGCACTATGTCAAACTCACACACTGCACTTCTCACGGATTTCATCCATAAAAGAGAGCTATTAGTAAGAAGTGCTATCGGTTTTTTTATCAATTTTTTGGCAAGAAAAACAGCGTCTTCAAAAAAAGAGTTAAGAGTAGGTTCTCCACTTCCCGTAAATGTAAAAACATCAAACTTGTCTTGAATTTTAGAAGCAGTAATTATAGCTTCTTCTATTTTTTCCCAGGGATAATAAGGTTTTCTTTCAAGGGTAAGCAAGGTCGTTCTGCCAACTTCACAATACACGCAATCCATACTGCATACCTTTTTTGGAACGAGTTCAAGTCCAAGAGACCTTCCCAATCTTCTTGACTTAACAGGACCAAAAATTAACTTGTCTCTTGCCATAAAATTTCCCTTTAAGTTTGGTGTAAAAATAGTATAATATTATTTACACAAATAAAAAGAGGTTTAAACTTTTTTTAATGACTGAAAAGCTTAATCCTAATGTAATTACGCTTTTAAGGATACTTCTCTTACCTCTTCCGTGTGCACTACTCGTAGTAAACTCCCCTCTTACGAGAGTCTCAGCTCTGGTACTTCTCAGTTTTCTCGCATTTACGGACTACTTAGACGGTGCAGTTGCAAGAAGGTACAAAAAGGTCTCTGCTATAGGTACTCTCCTTGATCCAATAGCAGACAAAATTTTCGTAACCTCCATTTACCTCGTGCTCGTACACCTGTCTTACTTACCGTTTTTGCCAGTAGCTCTTATCATTGGAAGAGAAATACTGGTATCTTTTTTAAGAATTTGGTTTCCAGAGGAAACCAAGGTTCAAAAGTTTGCTAAACTAAAGACTTTCGTTCAAATGAGTTTTGCAGCTTTCGTGTTATTGTTTGCAACCAGATACGAAATTTCAGAGTTAGTCAAGTTTGGAGTGTGGTTAGTAGTTGCTATCACTTACTTAAGCAGTGCTTCTTATTTTTTAAATTCTCTTTCAAAGATAACCCACAAAAGTATTCCTTCTGGTTTCGTAAAGTCTGCGTTGTTTTTATTTTATCCAGTGTGTCTGCTTCTTATTTTTCCTTTTAGTGGTAAGCTTTTTTGGATAATAATAGTAGCTCTTGACTTTTTCTTTTTTAAAAAAGGACTTGCAAAAAGTTCTCCTTCTTTTGCAGCTAAAGAAACCGGAGGAGCAGTTCTTAGTATTTTAGGAATTCTCTTAGAAAAAACTTTGTTTAACAAAGTGTATTACTCTCTTTGGATTCTTTTAGGTATAAGCGTGGTAAAAGACGGGGTTAAAAGTTTGAAGTTTATGTGGAAACTCTTAGGTTTTTAATAGCTGTTTCGTAGGACTCAGCCTTAAAAACAGCAGAACCGGCTACCAAAACATCAGCACCAGCTTTTACTACATCCAAAACGGTTTTTTGGTTTACCCCTCCGTCTATTTCAATCAGTATTTCTTTCTCTAAGCTTTCTATAAGCTTTTTTAACTCTCTTATTTTGTTCAGCGAAGACGGAATAAAGCTTTGCCCTCCAAAACCAGGATTTACACTCATTATTACTACATAGTCAAGCTCGTCCAAAATGTACTTTATAGTATCAATTGGCGTATGGGGATTAAGTGCAACCCCTGCTTTTTTCCCAAGTTCTTTTATTTTTGAAACAGCTCTGTGGAGATGTGGAGTAGCCTCTGCGTGAACCGAAATCCAATCTGCTCCTGCTTTTGCAAACTCCTCTAAGTACCTCTCAGGTGCTTCTATCATGAGGTGTACATCAAAAGGAAGGTTGGTAACTTTTCTTATAGCTGATATTACCAGAGGACCAAAAGTTATGTTAGGTACGAACATTCCGTCCATTACATCAAGATGAATAAGATCTGCTCCTGCTTTTTCAACTGCTATAATTTCTCTTTCAAGGCAAGCAAAGTCTGCTGAAAGAATAGAAGGTGCTATCAGAACTTTACGCCTTTTCATCTTCGTCGCTTTCTCCTTTTTTAAAGGGAAAAGGAATTATCTTGGTCTCAGGTTTTTCTTCTTTTTTAATAATTCTGTTTGGTTTAATAGAAGGATCTGGTTGAACGACAAGGTTTTGAAACAGGTGTGGCACATAACTTTGATATTGTTGTAAAAGGGTATCTGGAATTTGAAGGGTGTACCACAAAATTTGTGCTCTTTGTACTGTAAAATAAGGAATTCCTATTAATATAGGAGTTAATCCTTGTTCTGTAGTAGTAACGATTGCAGGCCATTCTACCTCAAAGAACTCTCTTTTTTCAAGAACGAACTTAAGTGTTTCATATACGGGATTAAAGCACACCATTCCTAAGTAAAGAGCGGTATTTAATTGGAATAATACTGGTTTTTTAGCAACTGGTTGTTTCATAGCCTTTAAATTTTAGCCTTTTTTTAGTTTTTCTCAAGCCTTTTAAAGAGACCAGCTATCAGAACCAAGTATTTCTTTTACTTCTTCAATAATTTTTATTACGCTAAATTGAACTTGTAATAAACCTTGAAAAGTTAAAGTTTCTGAAGAATCCCAAAAGTTTCTTTTAGAGGTAAAAGCCCCTTCAAACCTCGCACACAATTGTTTGTAACAGGTATTTACGGTTATGCTTGCAGTTATTGCGTCGTCTTTAAAAACTCCGTCTTTTAAATAACCTCCAAATACGATTAAAGATGCATATCTACTTAACAAAAGTCTTATCCCCATTCCACCGTACCATCCCATTCCACCTTTTGGAGAGCTTCCAGTAACTTCCTTTCTTTCACCTAATAATCCTACTTCTAAATAAGGATCTGCTCTTTTAGTAGGAGAAAAGTGTAAAGTTAATCCACCTCTTCCTGTGTAATACTTAGCAGTTGAGTCTTTTGATTTTAGACAATTTAAGGTAAAAACGGTTCTTAAAGTAGGGCTTAAGGGAAAACTCATTCCCCAGGACGAACCTTCAAGTACTGCTTCTTTCCTCGTAATAACGCCTGTCTCGTATCCAATTCTTATACTGGTTGAATTAAAAACATCTGCGTAACTAAAATATTTATTACTTTTATCAGAATTTTTTGCCCAAGATTGATTTAAAAAAATTAGTAAAGCGATTAACAAAAAGAAAAAGGACTTTTTCATCTTCAAACTTTTTAATTTTTAACGATTTTTATCCAAATTACCATAACGGCTCACTTTGTCAATTTAATTTTTGTAAAAGCTTGACTTTTATTTTTTTAAGAATAGAATTTTATCTTATGAACCTTACGGAAAAGCGTGATTTTTTCAAAAAAATTTATACACCTGTTGGTGTTGTACTTTTTAAACTTAACATTTCTGCTAATTTCATAACACTTTTGTCTTTATTAACTGGAACCCTTGCAGCAATTGCTTATTACAATGGAAAACTCATTACAGCAGCTTCTTTTTTATTGGTATCAGGAATTCTTGACTTGACAGACGGAACAGTTGCAAGACTTTCTGGTAAACCTACCAAGTTTGGAGCAGTTTTTGACTGGATAGCAGACAAGTGGGTTGACGGTTTAATTCTCGGTATAGTTGGATACACTTACGGAAATGTATTCTGGGCAACCATAGCTGTTACGGCTTCTTTAATACATTCCTTTATAAAACCCGTAGTATATGCAGAAATTGGATACAAGGTAAAAATAAAAGGAAAAATCCAAGATCCTCTTGAAAATGTAGGATTTTTTGGCAGACCAGAAACTCACATAAGTCTTATTCTATTTACCATTCTTGAAAAGTTACACTTTCCAATAGGACTTTCTTATGGAATTAAGTTTATTACTATTCTTACTATCCTTTCCCTTGGAACAAGACTAATTTACTTATACAAAAACTATGGGAGTGAGTACGATGAATAGACCTTACATTATCATTACCTCAGAAGTTACTATTGACGGCAAACTCACCCTTTACAGAGGTGCTTCAAGTAAAGAATTAATGAGTATAATGACGAAAGAGGTTTATAAGTACTTACATCAAATAAGAGCAAGCGTTGACGGAATAATGGTTGGTTGTGAAACCGTTAGAACAGACGATCCGAGTCTTACCGTAAGATATGTAGAAGGGAAAAGTCCCACCAGGATAATTCCCTGTTCCACTGCTAATGTTCCATTAAACGCTTCAATTTTCTCAAAAGATGCTCCTACTATAATAGTTACCACCAAAAGAGCTCCTGAAGAAAGAATTCAAAAGATAAAAGAAAAAGGAGCCGAAGTAATAGTTGCTGGCGAAGATCTCGTGGATTTTGACATATTGCTTCCAGAGCTTTATAAAAGAGGAATCAAAAAGTTAATGGTAGAAGGTGGAGCCTCCATCAACTGGGAACTTGCAAGAAAAGGCTATGTAGATGAAATTAGAATTATTCACCTTCCCGTAATAGTAGGTGGAGAGAATGTTCCCACTCTCGTGGGAGGCGAGGGATTTAAAAGCCTTAAAAAGGTCTTAAGACTTGAAATACAAAATCACTTTGTAATAGACAAGTTTTTAATTAGTGAGTGGAAAGTAATTAAGCCGTAATTTCTACTCTTTGCTCCCTTGTCTTTTTTAAAAGAGTGCTTATTTAAATATTTAAATAAAATTTTTGTCTTCTTTTTTCTGTTTCGTCTTATTAAACAAGCTTTTTAAAACTGAATAATTAAAAGGGGGAGCCAGGTGCAGGCAGTTGTGCTTGCAGCTGGACTTGGGACCCGTATGGGCAATTTAACCTCAAATCTTCCTAAGGGTTTGTTAAAAGTTGCTGGTAGAGAAATTTTGTACAGAAACTTAAAAGTGCTTCAAGACCTTGGAATAAAAGAATTCGTCGTAATTACGAATCCCAAGTACGAAGATGTTTACAAAAAATTTTTAAACTCCTGGAAATTAAACTACAAACTCGTTTTAAACAAACATCCTGAAAGAGGAAACGGTTATTCCCTTTATCTTGCTAAAGATCATGTAAACGATAAGTTCGTTCTTATTATGAGTGATCACATATACGAAGAAGAACTTTTAAAAAAAGCTATCTGTTGCGAAGGACTGATAGTTGATAAAGTTGGGGCTTTTATTTCTCCTGAAGAGGCAACAAGGGTAAAAATAAAAGGAGAAAGAGTTGAAGACATTGGGAAACACTTAAATACATACGACGCATTTGATACAGGTCTTTTCGTACTAACCCCTGAAATTTTTAAGTTTGCAGAAGCTCTTGTTAATAAAAAGTCAGTGGTAGAGCTGAGTGAAGTAATAAAAGAAGCAAAAGTTAAGGTTTGTGAAGTAAGTGGATACTTCTGGATGGATGTTGACACACCTGAAGACATAAAAAAGGCTACGAAATTGTTAATCAGACTTTCAGTAAAGTCAAAAGGAGACGGCTGGATTTCAAAACTACTCAACAGAAAAATTTCAACGAGAATTAGTTATTTTTTAGTAAACCACTTTACTCCCAATCAAATCACGCTATTTACTTTTTTATTCGGAATTTTCTCAGCTGTTGCAGTGTGGTGGAGTATTCCAATAGCAGGTATTCTTTATCAAGTAAGTTCTATAATTGACGGAGTTGACGGAGAAATTGCAAGGGCTTCAATGAGAACCTCTAAACTTGGAGGTTACATAGATTCAGTACTTGATAGGTATGTGGATTTTGCCTTTTTGTTTTCCTTAGCCTGGAAAATAAAACCAAGTTTTAACATGTGGCTTGTAATACTTCTTGCAGTTTTTGGTTCTGTTATGGTTAGTTATTCTACAGAAAGATACAAAGCTTCGTTTTTTGAAGACATGTATCAAAAAGTTCCTGCACTTAAGTTTTTACCTGGAAAAAGAGACGAAAGAATTTTTGCTATTATGTGGTTTTGCGTATTTAACAAAATAAAGTGGATGTTCGTGTTTTTAGCCGTTCTTACCAATTTAAGAGTGTTATTAACGCTTATTTTGGCGTGTATTCATAAAGAAAAAAATTAATAAATAGGAGGTGAGGAGATGGTAAAAGTAGTAATTCTTGGACAGGGGTATGTAGCAAGTATTTTTGCAATAGGACTTGAAAGAATTAAAAAAGGAGAGCTTGGATATCAGGGAGTTCCTTTAAAAAACGAATTGCCTATTAAAATTGAGGAGATTGAAATCGTTGGTAGTTACGATGTAGATAGTTCAAAAATAGGAAAAACTCTGTTTGATGTTGCTTCTAAGTATTGGGATGGAAACATTCCCGAAACCTTAAAAGAGGTAAAAGTTAAAAAAGGTGTACACCTAAAAAGTTTAAGAAACCTTCCTATAGAGGCTAAAGGACTTGATGACGAAATGAGTCTAAAAGATTGTATTGAAAAACTCGTTGAGGAGTGGAAAGAGGTAAAACCTGATGTTATCGTAAATGTGTGCACTACTGAGGCATTTGAGCCGTTTGGAGAAAAGGAAAAACTACTTGAAGCTCTGGAAAAAGACGAAAAGGAAAGATTTACTGCTACTCAAATTTACGCCTTAGCAGCAATAAACTACGCCAAAGAAAACAACGGAGCAGCATTCGTAAACGCAATTCCAACCCTTATTGCAAACGATCCTGCTTATGTAGAGCTTGCTAAGGAGAACAAACTCGTGATATTTGGAGACGACGGAGCAACTGGTGCAACTCCTCTTACAGCAGACCTTCTTGCTCACCTTGCTCAGAGGAACAGATTAGTAAAAGACATAGTTCAATTTAACATTGGTGGAAATACGGACTTTCTCGCACTTACAGACACAGACAGAAACAAAAGTAAAGAATACACCAAGTCAAGTATAGTAAAAGACATACTTGGATACGATGCTCCTCATTACATTAAACCAACAGGTTACATGAAACCTCTTGGTGATAGAAAGTTTATAGCCATGCACATAGAGTACGAAAGTTTTAATCAGGCTATAGACGAGCTTATCATTAACGGAAGAATTAACGATAGCCCTGCTCTTGCTGGATTGATTGTGGATCTCGTAAGACTCGGAAAAATAGCGATATCCAAAGGTGAGTTTGGTACGGTGTATCCTGTAAATGCTTTTTACATGAAAAATCCTGGTCCTGAAAACATGCACAACTTACCAAGAATAATTGCCTACGAAAAAATGAGGGAGTGGGCTGGACTATCACCTATGTTTAAAGCCTAAGGTTTAATCACCCCTGATAGCTATTTGGCTATCAGGGGCTACTTCCACAACTTTTTCTCTTTAAGGTAAATTACCAATCCAGGAATTGCGCAAATCAAAATTAAGCTATAAGCAAGAAATCCTATAGAAATTCCGTATTCTATAGAGTAATTAAGAAGGTGCAAAAAGTAACTCAAGCCTCCTTCTCTTACTCCAAGCCCTGAAATACTTATAGGTAATGCAGAAAGGAAACTAATAACCGGTATTATCACGAAAAAGTGAAGAAGTTTTACCTTGAGGTGTAAAGCCTTGGCAAGAAAAAAGAACTCAAACACGAGAAGGGTTTGCACTACTATGCCTAAGAAAAGTGGTTTAAGATTGTAAGGAAAAACCACAGGCTTGAAGTACTCGTTTTTAAACCAATTTTTAAAGATTAAAAGAATTAAACATCCTCCTACGATTACTCCGTAATTCAAAATCAACAAAAACTCGTAAAGTTTGTGAGGCAGAAACTTTCCCCATATAGGTACGAAACCAGCAAGTAAGAAGAAAATTCCCAAAAATCCAAAAAATCTGTCGTAAAACACACTTAAACTTGCTTTTTTCCACTGCAATCCTCGCTTAGATAAAAGAACGATTCTTAAAAAGTCTCCCCCTACTGTTCCAGGCATCACGGTATTTAAGGAAAAACTCATAAGATAGGTCTTTAAGTAAAAAGAGTAGTTTGACTCAAATCCCCATATTTTACAAATCAGCTTCCACCTTAGTGCAACGAATGCCTGAAACCCAAAAAAACAGACAAGTGCTATTAAATAATAACCTACTGCAACATGCTTAAATATCTCCCAAAGTCTCTGAAAGTCACTCTTTTTTAAAAGGAAGTAAAGAATACCTGCTGTAATCCCTATTCTTAAAAGAAGAAAAAAGTATCCCTTGAGTTTTTTCATTTTATTGATTCTTAAACACCCGAAAGTATTTTATGTAAGGAGACGAAGGATTAAGAAGTGGGTTTTCTATTATTGCCACAAGTTTTCCTTTGGTATTTATAATTCTTATCCACTTTTCAGAAGGAGTAATCGTAAGCTTCTGAAACTTAATAAAGGAAAGAAAAGAGCTCGTATGCATCTGTCTGCCTTCCATTATCCTCTTGGAAAACTCCTCACTTACTATAACCTTGGGTAAGAAAGAAAGAGCATCCTTAATCGGAATTATTACCTTTTCAACCTCGTTTTTTTCTACGAGCTCTTTAAGAGTTTCTATCGTGATCGCCTGATCAATACTAAAAATACTCTTTTTAAGTCTTCTTAACTTGGTGAGTACTGCTCCACAACCAAGCTTTTGTCCAAAACCGTGTACTATAGACCTTACATAGGTACCTTTTGAACAGTGTAGATAAAACTTAACCTTGTTGCTCTCAAATTCCTTTATACTAAAGTCGTATATTTTAATGGGTTTTGGCTCTTTTGGAATAAAAAGCCCGTCTCTTGCGTACTTATAAAGTGGTCTTCCTCTAAACTTGGCAGCAGAAAAAGGAGGTGGAGTTTGTTTTTGTTCTCCTTTAAAACTATCTGCAAGCTCCTGTAACTTTTCAAGACTTAAATCCCTTGGAACTTCTTTTTTCTCAAGTACCTCTCCTGTGATGTCGTATGTAGTAGTGGTAATACCAAGCTCCATCTCTCCTTCATAGACTTTATCACCTTCTAAGAAAATTTGAGCTACTTTCGTTGCTTTTCCCAAAAAAACGGGCAATACTCCTGTTGCTATGGGATCAAGGGTTCCACCGTGTCCTGCCTTTTTAACTCGTAAAATTTTTTTAACCTTTTCTAAAGCTTTTGTAGATGTCAGTCCTTCTGGTTTGTCTATTACCAAAATTCCGCTTAAACTTCTACTTTGCACAATAATAACTCCTGAGTCTATTTTCAAGCTCTAATAAAAAGTCCTCAAGACTTTTGCTTTGTACCTTAAAACCACTTGCGTACTTGTGTCCTCCTCCACCCCAGCTTTGAGCAAATTCAAGCACCTCAACAGGTGCCCTACTTCTTAAACTAACTGCTATAAACCCTGGTTCAACCTCTTTTACCAATGCCGAAACATTAACTCCTTCTATACTCCTCAAAAAGTTTGAAAGGTACTCTATGTTTTTTGAGGATAGCTCTTTAAAGTCTTCTGCAGTTAAGTAAGAAGTAACTACATCCTTACAAACGAATTTGGTTCTTGAAATTACTTTTTTTAGTGCAATCACCTCGTCAAATGGTATGTTTTCAAAAATTTCCCTTGCAATTAAAGATGGTTTTGCTCCAGCAAGACAGAGCTCCTCTGCACACTTAAACACCTCACACTTGTTGGCATTTTCAAACTTGAATCCACCTGTGTCAAAGTAAAGCCCTGCCATAAGATTAGTAGCTACCTCTGGAGTTATCTCAAAACCTATGGTTTTAAAGTACTTTAGAAGTAAAAGAGTCGTAGAGGCTACCTCAGGAGCTATAATTGAAAGTTCCTGCCTTGGAAAAACCTCTTTTCCCTCTTCAAGGTAATGGTGATCTATTACCACGAAGTACTTTGCCTTTTTAGTGGCTTTAAAGATTTTATCAGGAATTCTTGAAGGAGTGTTTGCGTCAAACACTAAAACGACTTCTTCTCCTTTAAGCTCAGGACAATTTCCTTCTTCTGTTAAAAATTCTCTTCCCGGTAAAAACTTTGCATTTCTCGGAAGCCTTTCAATGCAGGCACAAAAGTCTTTTCCCAAACTCCTTAAGTACCAGCAAAAAGCTACTATAGCAGATACTCCGTCTAAATCTGGATTGAGGTGAGTGGTAAGAAAAAAATTTTTTTCTTTGTGTATTATTTCCCGTAGCTTAAGAAAGTCTTCTTCCATTACTTCTCCTTTGACTTTGCAATCTTTGCAAAGAGCTCTTCAAGTCTCTTTTCTTTTTCCACCCTGTCGTCCAAGCGAAACTCTATGTCAGGCATAAACTTAACGACTATTCTTTCTCCAAGAAGCTTTTTGATGTAACCTTTTGCCTTGGAAAGCGCCTTTTCAACCTGTTTTTCGTCTCCTCCGTAAACCCTAAAATACACTATTGCCTTCCTCAAGTCTGCTTCAAGCTTTACTTCTGTTATACTAATAAACTGCTTAAAAACCGGATCTCTAAGCTCGTTCATTATTATGTCTGTAATCTCTCTTTGAATTAAACTTGCAAGTTTTTCTGCCCTGTATCTCATAACGCTTTTAATAATTGATAAAATCTACTTCTGCACTGATTATCTCAAGTCTGCCGTCTTTTTCTATAAAATTGATTATTGAGGTAATTTTTCTATCAACGAATCCGTGATCTCTTCCAACTACGCTTATTCCTATGGTTGCCTTTTGCCAAAGATCGTGATGGTCTATCTCAGCAAAAGAAATCTTTTTAAAGTGAGATTCAAGTTTTTGCATAACTGCGTTTAAAATCTGCCTTTTAGCCTTAAGAGAATTGGGTTCTGGAAAAAAGAGCTCTATTCTTGCTATCCCTACAACCATATACCTTTAAAGCTCTGGTGCCACCTCTTTTATTTCAAACGCCTCAATAATGTCTCCAACCTTTACATCCTGAAAACCTTCTATCCTGAGTCCGCACTCGTAACCTGCTGCAACTTCTTTAACATCGTCTTTAAATCTCTTTAAAGACGCTATCTTACCGGTATAAATCACGACCCCATCCCTTATGACTCTAACATTGTGATTTCTATTTATAACTCCTTCTTTTACATAGCATCCTGCAACGATTCCAACCTTAGGTATCTTAAAGGTCGCTCTGACTTCGGCAATTCCCTTGATTTCTTCAACCTTTTTAGGCTCAAGAAGTCCTGCCATTGCCTTCTTAACATCGTCTATTACCTGGTAAATTACATCGTAGAACTTAATGTCAACTCCTTCTCTTTTGGCAGCGTCTCTTGCCTGAGCAGTTGGTTTTACATTAAAACCTATTACTATTCCGTTTGATGCAGACGCAAGCATTACATCACTTTCAGTTATAGCACCTATTCCAGACCTTATTATGTTTACTTTCACCTTGTCCGTTGACAGCTTTTGTAAAGATGCCTGAAGAGCTTCAAGGGTTCCCTGAGTATCGGCTTTTAAAACGATGTTAAGCTCTTTAAGCTCTCCTTCTTTTAGCTTTTCAAAGAGTTTTTCAAGAGAAATTTTTGCTTCCTGAGCGACCTTTGCCTCTCTTGCTTTTCTTTGTCTGTATTCTGCAACCTTTCTTGCCTTTTCTTCGCTGTCAAGCACTATAAAGTCGTCACCTGCCTGAGGAACTTCCTCAAATCCAAGTACTTCCACAGGTACAGATGGTGTAGCCTCTTTTACCCTTTTTCCGTAGCTATCAAACATCGCTCTTACTCTTCCAAAGGTAAGCCCTGAAACAAAAGGATCTCCTTCGCGAAGGGTACCTTCCTGTACGAGAACAGTTGCCACAGGACCTCTTCCTTTGTCAAGTCTGCTTTCTATAATCCTACCTCTTGCTGGTCTATCGTAAGCTGCTTTAAGATCAAGCATCTCTGCCTGAAGAAGAACCAGCTCTAAAAGCTCGTCAATACCTATTTTGTTTCTGGCAGAAATGTTTGCCATCAAGACATCTCCACCCCAGTCCTCTGGCACGAGCCCGAGTTCTGCAAGCTGAGACTTAACTCTTTCAGGATTTGCATCAGGTTTATCTATTTTGTTTATAGCAACGACTATAGGTACTCCTGCAGCCTTAGCGTGCTCTATTGCCTCTTTGGTCTGTTCCATTACTCCGTCGTCTGCAGCAACCACCAAAATAACGATGTCTGTTACCTGAGCACCTCTTGCTCTCATAGTAGTAAATGCTTCGTGCCCAGGAGTGTCAATAAAAGTAATTACCCTTCCGTCTTCAAGCTTTACCGTATAAGCTCCGATGTGCTGTGTTATTCCGCCTGCCTCTCTGCTTGCAACATCAGTCTTTCTAATTGCGTCAAGAAGCGTAGTTTTTCCATGATCAACATGTCCCATTACCGTAATAACAGGAGGTCTTGGTTTAAGCTCTTCTGGAGACGGTGGAGTGTATTGAAGTAAAATTTCTTCTTCAACAGGTGCTTTCTCTACTTCGTATCCAAACTCGTCTGCAAGAATTGCTGCTGTGTCTGCGTCTATGGATTGATTGGCAGTAACAGGCATTCCCATTTGCATGGACTTTTTGATAAGCTCACTTACCTTAACTCCCATCAACTTGGCAAGCTCACTTACTTGAATCGTTTCGTAGATCTTTATCTTCTTTTGCTTTGGGGGAAGCGTAGGTGGTCTTTCTGGAGCCTTCTGCTCTTTTGCCTTCTCTTTTTCCTTTTCCTTTTCTTCAGGTTCTTTCTCTTCTTCGTAAAGACCAGTTAACTGCTCTTCCTCTATGTAGTAATCCTCAAGCTCACGCCTTGCCTTTTTCTCAGAAAGATGTCTTTTTTTACCTTTTTTCTTTTCTTCTTTAAACTCTTTTTCTTTTTCCCTTTCTTTTTTCTTTTTCTTTGGTTCTTCTTTTTCTGGCTTAGGAACTTTTGCCTCTTCTACTGCTTCTACAGCAGGCTTTTCTTCCTTGGGTTTATGAAATCTTTCTCTCCTTGGCTTAAACTCAGTAACGACCCTTCTTTTTCCAAAAGGCTTTTTTCTAAACCTGTCTTCCCTACGCCTGGGAGGATGTTCCTCTTTAACCTCTTTTTTCTCTTCAGCAGGTTTTTCCTCTGTTTTAACCTCTTCTTTTGCCTCTTCTTCAGGCTTTTCCTCTGGTTTTGCTTCAGCTTCTTCTCTTTTTTCCTCTTTTACTTCTTCAGGCTTTACTTCAACCTCTTCTTTTACCTCTGGTTTAGGCTCCTCTTTTGCTACTTCTTTCTCCTCTGGTTTTTCCTCTTTTTTCTCCTCAACGACCTCTACTTTTCTAACCTTTTTTATCTTTAACTTTTTCCTCTTAGGTGCTGGTTTTTCCTCTTCAAGTTTTTTGGCTTCCTCTCTTTTAATAATTATAATGTTGGGCTTTTTGTAAAGCGCCCTTATCTTCTCTGCCTCTTCTTCTGAAATAGCAGAATTTGCTCCTTTTACTTGGATCCCTTCCTCTTGAGCCTTTTTAATCAACTCGTCAACACTTACATTGAGCTCTTCTGCAAGAAGAGCAAGTTTAACTTTACCTTTTCCCATAATAACTCCTACCCAAGAAAATAGTTGTGATAAGTTTAATATTAAACCCGCAAAATTCAAGTCCTTCTTTTATTTTTAAAAATTTAGTTTAAACTTAAACTTAATGAAGGTGGTTATAATTATACCGGCTCGTTATGGTTCTACCCGATTTCCTGGTAAAGTTCTCGTTAGTCTGTTTGATAAACCCCTTATTCAATGGGTATATGAAAGAGCTATTAACTCTGGAATTAAAGATGTTTTTATAGCAACGGATAGCACGAAAGTTAAAGAGGTAGCTGAGGCTTTTGGAGCCACTGTAATAATGACGAGTCCTGAGCATCCCTCTGGTACGGATAGAATTGCTGAAGCAGTAGAAGTTCTTGGACTCCCAGAAGACACCCTGATCATAAACATACAAGCTGATCAACCACTGCTTCCTTATGACTATGTACCAAAGCTTGTACAACTGTTTGAAGAGTTTAAAGACATAGCAATTGGTACTCTTGCAACTCCTATAAAAGATCCCTCAGAAGTAACGAATCCTAATAAAGTAAAAGTCGTTCTTGATCACAAAGGTTATGCCCTTTACTTTTCAAGAGCTCCTATACCTTATGGAAGAGACGAGTTTTATCACGAGTTTTACCTAAAACACATAGGAGTTTATGCTTATTACAAAGGTTTTTTAAAAAAGTTCGTAAACCTTCCAAAAGGCAGACTTGAGGAAATTGAAAAACTTGAGCAACTAAGAGCAATGGAGGCTGGCTACAAGATAGGGGTTAAAGTAGTGGACAAAAATCCTCCAGAGGTTGACACTCCAGAAGACCTGGAATACATAATACAAAACTACGAAAAGGAGTTTAAAAAATGAGGGTAACTAAAAGAACACCAGCAGTTGCAGGGATGTTTTACAGTGAAAATCCGGTTGAACTTAGGCACAATCTCTCAGAGCTTATCGTGTTTACTAAAGAAAAAATAGAGGCTAAAGGTGTAGTGGTGCCTCATGCTGGTTACATGTATTCTGGATGGGTAGCTGGCAAAGTCTATGGAGCTATTGAACCTCCTCAAGTAGCAATAATTTTGGGACCAAATCACACCGGACTTGGTGACAGAGCCTCTATTTTTGCAGGAGAAAGTTTTATTACTCCTCTTGGAGAGGTAAAAGTTGAGATATCCTTGGTAGAGATTCTCGTTAACCAAGTGGAGTTTCTTTCAACGGATCCCACTGCTCACATACACGAGCATTCTATAGAAGTGCAGGTTCCTTTTTTACAATACATAAATCCTGATGTAAAAATAGTACCCATATGTCTGGGAAGACTTTCTTTTGAAGAAATTTTAACACTTGGAGATGCACTTTACTTTGCAGTAAGTCAGTATCCAGGAAAAGTTTTACTCGTTGCAAGTACTGACTTTAGTCACTATGTACCTCACGAAGTCGCCAAACAAAAAGACAGTCTTGCAATAGAAGCCATATTAAAGCTTTCAGAAGAAGAGCTTATAAAAGTGGTAGTAGAAGAAGGAATAAGTATGTGTGGGGTTATACCTACTGCGGTGGTGATAAGAGCCTGTAAAGGACTAGGAGCAAAAAAGGCTATTTTAATAGATTACATGACCTCAGGAGATGTTATAAAAGACTATCACTCGGTAGTTGGTTACGGTGGAATCGTAATTTATTAAGTTTTTAACAACTTGTATCCTTCGTTGGTATAACCGTGGAATAAAAAGGTATCTCCGAGTTTTTTTACCTTTAAGTCGTTTATTTTGGTACTCTCTTTTAAGGACTTAAGAGGTGGGAGTTTTATTGCCGGGGTTCCTTTTTCGTCTCCTATAATTATAGGACCTACGAAGTACCAAACCTCGTCTGTAAGACCTTCTTTTAGAAAACTTCCGTGTACCGTTGCCCCCCCTTCTACGAGCACGGAGTTTATACCAACTTCAAGAAGTCTATACAAAAGCTCACTCAAATCTGGTTTTCCGTCTTTTAGAGTTAGTTCCCAGACTTCAACTCCTTTTTTTGCAAAATCTCTAAGCTTGGTTTTGCTTATCCCTTTTTTACAAACGACTATCGTTGGTGTTTCTCTTGTATCAAAAATTTTGTAATTCGTAGAAAGACTTAAGTTGGTATCTAAAACGACTCTTAAAGGATTTTTTCCCTTGACATACCTACATGTAAGTTCAGGATCGTCTGCAATAACCGTGTTTTTACCCACGATTATTGCGTCACATATCTTTCTAAGGTAGTGTCCTCTTTTCCTTGCCTTAAGCCCGGTAATCCACTTAGAATCCCCAGTAGAAACTGCTGTTTTTCCGTCAAGGCTTGCTGCTACTTTGGAAATTACCCAGGGTCTTTTTCTAATTACTCTACTCAAAAAAAACCTCGTGAGAATCCTCGTTTCGTATTCAAGAACTCCTGATTTTACTTTTATTCCCTTGCTTTTTAAAAAATCCAAACCTCCTCCTGCTACTGGATTGGGATCCCTTATTCCACAAACGACTCTTTTTATTCCTGCCTCCAGTATTTTAAGAGTACAAGGAGGGGTCTTACCGTAGTGATTACACGGTTCAAGAGTTACATAGATCGTTGCTCCCTTAGCAAGGTTCCCTGCTTTTTGAATTGCTTCTACTTCAGCGTGTGGTCCTCCGTAAAATCTGTGAAATCCCTTAGCAATTACTTTTCCATCTTTTACTATTACTGCTCCAACAGCTGGATTGGGTGAAGTGTATCCAAGCCCTTTTTCTCCTTCCTTTAAAGCAAGTTTCATGAAAACTTCGTCTTGAGTTTTAAGAGACATTACTTCTTTCTCGGTCTTATGGCAGAAACATACAAGAAGGTCTGAAGTCTGCTCCAGTTGATCTTTTTATCAGAAGACTTTTTTTCTTCTCTTGCAAGTTTTATTTTAGCTGCAACCTTAGCATAATACTCGTCCTGAATGTTAAAAGGCGTCCTTCTTATTTGATTTAAGTGAAATATTAAAGCATTAAGTTTCCTAACCTTAGAATAAGCACTACCCACTTCTTCGTCAAGCATGTCCTCAAGTCTTTGAATCTCTTTTCTAAGTTCTACTTCCTTAGGAAGAAAACCTGCATTTTTTAAAATTTTATAAACGAGCCTAAGGTCTTCTGGAACAAAAGGATCTTCTTTTAAGTCAACGGGTTTGCCAGAACACTCAAGATTGTCAAATTCTCCGTTTTCCATTGCCTCTCTTATGCGTTCCTCAGCAATCTGCTTAAATATAAGCAGACTCACTTTTTCCTCCCCAAGCTCCAAATTTTGTACTTTATAAAACCATTTTCCTGAAGCTCAGGGACGCTCTCTGCTCTTTTGTAATAAGCTAAAGCCTTTTTATAATCACCAAGTCTCTCGTAAATCCTTCCGAGGTCTGGATAAACGAGCAATCCAAGGTCTGGCATTTGAGAGAGAGCTCTTTTGTACTCTTCAATAGCTTGGTTGTATTTTTTTTCATTTTCGTCAAGCTTAGCTTTTCCGTATAAAAGTACCCCTTTTATTTGAGAAGGATATTCTTTTTCAATCTTAGGATAAAGTTCTTTTAACTTGGTATAATCCTGAGCCATGTAATAATAATTCCAGAGCCACAAAGCTGCTTGGAGAGCTGCTTGGGTACCAGAATACCTTTTTACTACATCCTCATAGACTTTAATTGGATTTTTCAAGTTAGCTGCAGAAATAAGTTCAAGAGTTGCCTCTTTTTCCTTTTTTTCAAAGTAATAACTTATTC
The DNA here is from genome assembly GCA_013153525.1 of Thermodesulfobacteriota bacterium. Classification (GTDB taxonomy): domain Bacteria; phylum Desulfobacterota; class Thermodesulfobacteria; order Thermodesulfobacteriales; family Thermodesulfobacteriaceae; genus Thermodesulfobacterium. Next base: position 52,493 of record JAADEG010000033.1, on the reverse strand, counting down.
CAAGCCACAAAATTCCTAAAACTAAAAAACCTACAAGTACAATAAAAATTAACCTCAAATTGTTCTCAACGAAGTTTGACAGCCTTTCGTGAAAAGTTAGTATTTTATCTTGAGATTCATTCATTATCCCTCTACCCCTCCAAAGTAATCTTCCCAACGAAAAATTAATGGTTCTCCCTCTTGAAGAACCTCATAATCACTAACCTCTCCTAAAAATATGACATGATCACCAGCTTTGCAACTATCATATACCTCGCACTCAAAATAAGCAAGGGCATCTTTTAATACTGGGAGTCCGTTTAAAGAAGCCTTGTAAGGGATTCCTTCAAACTTATTAGTATCCTTACCACTCGTAAAACCAAACTTCTTAGCAATGTTAATTCCGTCTTTACCTAAAACATTAATACAAAACATTTTTGACTGTTTTATTAATTCGTATGTGTATCTCTGAGGAGCAATTGCTACTGCAAGCAGTCTTGGCTTAAAAGATACCTGAGAAACCCAAGCAGCAGTCATTCCGTTTATTTTGTCCTCCCACTTTGCAGTTATTACATAAACTCCTTGAACTATGTACTTTGAAATTATAGTTTGGAGTCCCATAGCTACACTCCTTTGTTTTTGTAGAGCTTATTTAAGTCCATTTTAAATTTACTTTCCTACTTGTCAAGAATAATTAAAAAGTTTAAAATAATAATTATGAAACTTTTAAAAGTAATAACCACTATTGATTCAGAAGAAAAAGCAATAAACCTTGCAGAGCTCTCCGTTAAAAACAAACTGTGTGCATGTGCTCAGATAATCGGTCCAATTACAAGTATTTACACATGGAAAAACAAGTTAGAAAAAGACAAAGAATGGATAATCCTTTTTAAAACTCAGGTTTCTTTAAAAGAAAAGCTCGTCCAATTTATCAAAGAAAATCATTCGTACGAAGTACCAGAAATAATAACTATTGAAGTAAATTCAGAAAATCCTGATTATTCTGACTGGGTAAAAGAAGTAACCCTTTCTTCGTAAAACTTTATTTGTTTTTTAGTTACTTCCCACAGTTTTTCTGGATTAAAGTAAAATGTTTTATACCACTCTACAGTAAGTTTAATTGCTTCGTCTAAGAAAAGCATGGGTTTCCAATTAAGAAGGTGCACTGTTTTCGTAATGTCCAAAAAAAGCAAGTGAGATTCTTTATAAGAGCTTTTTAAAAATTCAACTTTTAAATTGTCTTCCCCCCAGTACTTAAAGAACTTTTTAACCAAGGTTTTTACGCTACACACCTCTGTAGGCAAAGGACCAAAGTTCCAGGCATCTGAAAATTTCTCTGGATTTTCCCACAACTTTTTAGCAAGAAGCATGTATCCATAAAGAGGTTCAAGAACATGTTGCCAAGGTCTAACAGCTTCTGGATTTCTGAGTTTTAAAGCCTTTTTTTCAGTAATAGCCCTTACGCAATCAGGAATAATTCTATTTTTCTGCCAATCTCCTCCACCTATTACATTTCCAGCTCTTACCGTAGCAATACCCACTCTTTTTTCTTTAAAAAAACTCTCTCTGTAACTTTTTACTATTAATTCTGCACAGGCTTTGCTACAACTGTAAGGATCTATACCTCCTAATCTATCGTTTTCTCTATAAGAATAAAACCACTCTTTGTTTTCGTAACACTTGTCACTCGTAATTATTACTACTGCTTTTACTGAATTGATAAGTCTTAAAGCCTCAAGCAAGTTAACAGTACCCATTACATTGGTTGAAAAAGTTCGTACTGGATCCTCGTAAGAATCTATAACAAGAGATTGAGCAGAAAGGTGAAATACTACTTCAGGCTGATAACTTTTAACGACCTCTTTTAACTTTTCAAGGTCTCTTACATCTCCTTCAATGTGAGTAATTCTTTCACCAAGTTTGAGAGCATTAAAGATATTTGGATCAGTAGGTGGAGATAACGAAAAACCTATTACCTCTGCACCAGAAAGATTAAGCCACAAACTAAGCCAAGAACCTTTAAACCCAGTGTGACCTGTAATTAAGACCTTTTTTTCTTTAAAGAAATCTTGCATTAGTTTTAAGGCTTTAAAGCCCACAATTCCATAAGTTTAAAATTTCTCAAACTCAAGTAATGAGCAATAAGAGTAACGATGTAACCCTTATTTGACAAAAACCACAGCTTTTCTGGAGAAATAGAATTAAACTTATTTAGGTTGAGGGTAAGCATGTTTTTTATGCGAAAATTTCCAATAGCTGTATTAACTTCAAGATTTACAGAAGTAAGAAGTCCTAACTTCACTATTTCTTCACAAAAATTAAGAGATGTGTGAAGTCCTTTAGCAACTTTGGTAAGTTCTTTCTTTTTTTCTTTTAAAAACTCTGTTTCTTCTCCTAATTCGTTAAAAAGTAGCTCTCCTTCTTCTTCAGAACACATAGTTTTGTCTATAAAGACGACATAATCTTCTCCTTCTTTTACGAACCCAAAAGGATAAATCTTGATTAATTCAGGAATTATATCTGTTTTCCAATCTCCGTTTTCACTAACGAAAACATTTTTTTTGTTTATTCCGAGAATTGCATAAGGAATTACTGTTCCTTCTACTACTCCAAAAATTACGGGATAATAAAGACTAACTGCAATTATTTCGTCAAAACACAAAGGAATAAACTCTACCTTTTTGGCAAACGAATAGTCTTGAGGAAGACGAACTCTCTGGTTCTTTAAGTTTTCACTATCTAAGACTATAGGCTCTTTAAAACCCGAATGTAAAAATTCCATTAAGAAGTTAATATAACATTAACCTTTTAAATGTAAAGATTTTTTAACTCTTCTTTTGGATTTTGAATTACGGGAATGTCTTTTTCTTCTTTATTCAAGAAAAAGTCCCTTGCTATAAACTTAAGAAGCTCAAAGTTTCTAACGCTGTAGTACGCTGCATAAAGTACTGGAAGATATCCGTTTACATTAAGATAGTAAAGTTTTTCTGGCTGTATTTTATAAAGTGCTTCAATGTTGCCTATTAATACATTTTTAAAAGAAAAGTTTCCTATAGAGGTTTGTATGTCAAGATTTATACTTTTAAGGCAACCGTTTTTGTAAAGTTCTTGAGCGAATTCCATGGCAGAAAGAAGGTCTTTAACGAGTTCTGTTAGTTCTTTTCTTATGTTTTTAAAGAAGTCTGTCTCTTCTCCAAGCTCGTTAAAAATTCTTTCTCCATCAGGAGAAATGTAAGGTTCATCTACCACTATAAGAAACTCCTCACCATGTTGAAATACTCCAAAGGGATATACTTTACACATTCTCGGTATAACACTTACTTTCCAGCTACCATCTTCTGCAAGATAAAAGCTTTTTTTATAAGCTCCGACCACTGCAAAGGGAAATATTACATCTTCTTGTCTTCCAAACATAACAGGATAAAACAAAGAAGCTGGAATTATTTCAGAAAGTCCTAAGGGAACGACTTCAACCTTTTCCATAAACTTCATGTCTTTTGGCATTTTTACTTTTATGTCTTTGTGTTCTTTTTCGTCTAAAATTATTGCACTTTTAAAAGCACTAAACAAACCCTTCATTTTTACCCCCCTAAAAAATTAAGGGGGGCTTGTAAGCCCCCCTTTAAGTTTATCTTAGAAGCTGAAGCACGAGCTGGGGCAGGGTGTTTGCCTGAGCAAGCATTGCAATTGTTGACTGCATACGGATCTGGTAAGTGGTGAAGTTGCTCATTTCTTTTGCGTAGTCAGTATTCCTAATCACGGATTCTGCCTCTTTGGTGTTATCATAAGCAGTCTGCTGAGCATCATAGATAGACTGTAAGTTGTTCATAGTAGCTCCAATTTGAGATCTTACGGTATCAACTTTCTGCATAGCAAACTGTGCAATAAGCATTGCTTTTTCTGCACCAGCATTTGTAGTTACATTGATAGCGTAAAGATTAAACATCTGAGAGTCAAATGTAGCTCCGTTTGCACCACTATCGTCAACTATTTTATATTCACCGGCACTTGGATCGTATTTAAGCAATGCAAGTCCTTCTGGTGCATCAGTAGTACCACCACTTACTCCCTTAGACTGAACAACGAAGTTCTGAGAAGATGCAATGTTTAAGTTACCTACTTTTATAGCATAAGCAGTGTCATTCGTAGAATCAATTTTGGTCTGCTTTCCACCCTGGATAAGCTGATCAAAGTTTACTTGTGCATTAGGATCACCTGTTACTTTTACTTCTATAGCTATAGTTTCACCTTCTGTCGTCTGAAGTACGAGATGTCCGTTTTCATTAGATGCTCTTATAGGTGCACCTGTTACTGATGCAGCGTCGTTAATCTTGTTTACGAGTTCATCAAGAGTAATGTTGTTGCTAAGTCCTGTTAATGAAAATGTAGCTTTATTAACAGCAGCTTCTCCAATGTAAAACTTAATGTCAATAGTTACACTTGAAGCAGTCGTACTTACGAGAGAAGTAAACTGATTGTCTGCAACGCTTCTGTTTACTGCGTTTGCCTGAATACCTGCAGCTCCAAGTTTATCGTTAATTTCTTCAGCAGCTTTTGCTGCGTCAACAAGATATGTAGTAGTAGAAGTATTAGTTAAAATAGCTGCACCGTTTACTTTTAAGTAATCTCCGTTGTCAAGCGTAAATGGAGTTCCCGTAGCACTTGCAGCAATAGTTCCAGAAGCAGAAGTCACGATAGGTACTTGATCCTCTGTGGTAACCATCTTAGCACCTATGCTCTCTGCTCTTATGTCAGCAATACCAATGTAAATCGTCTGCTCTGCTCTTACTCCGTAATGGATGTACTTTCCAGAAAATGTTCCGTCAAGTAAGTGAATTCCGTTATACTCAGTGTCAGATGCAATTTTTTGAATAGCGTCAATAAAGTTATTAATCTCCTTCTGAAGTGACGCACGAGCATTAGGATCGTTAATGTCGTTTGCAGCATTCTGAGCTCTTACATAAATGTCCTGAAGCTTGTCGTAAATCTGACCTGCTGAAGCCTCTGCAATCTGAAGTGCTGAAATCGCTGTTTGAATGTTTCTATTACCCTGATCATAAGCCTTTGCAACTGTATCAAGCATGTCAGAAATAAAAAGTCCTGCAGAGTCATCTGCAGCACTTAAAATTCTAAGTCCTGTTGACAACCTAAGCAAACTTTTGTTAAGGGCTCTTTCGTTTCTTACCAGGGCTGTATGCGTTACAGCCGCTGCATCGTTAAAGTTAATTCTTAATGCCATATCTAACCACCTCCTTTTGTTTTTTCTTTTCTTCTTTTTTCTGTATATTATTATCGGTGTTTCCCCCAAAAACTTTAACCCTTTAGTATAAAAAATTTTAATAATTTTCTATTAAAAATTTTCAAAACCCAAGTATAATATTTTAAAAAACCTAAGGAGTTAAGCCATGAGTATATCTAAAAAAGTTAAAACCTACTTAGATAAAAGCTCCTGGATAAGAAAAATGTTTGAAGAGGGAATTAAGTTAAAAAAAATTTATGGAGAAGATAAGGTCTATGACTTAAGTCTTGGAAATCCTGACTTGCCTCCTCCTCCAAAAGTTAGAGAAACCCTTAAAAAGTTTGCAGAGGATTATCGTCCAGAACTTCATAGATACATGCCAAATGCTGGGTTTCCTTTCGTAAGAGAAGTCATAGCTGAAAAAGTAAAAAAAGAATACGAAATAGACATATCTTCACAGGAAGTTATTTTGACCTGTGGTGCTGCTGGTGCTCTAAATGTAATTTTTAAGTCTTTGCTAAATCCTGGAGAAGAGGTGGTCTTCCCTTCTCCGTTTTTCGTAGAATACTTTTTTTATTCAGAAAATCACCAAGGGATCCCTAAACCAATCCCAACTAAATCTGATTTTTCTCTTGACTTTGACGAATTAGAAAAAGGTATTACAGAAAAAACCAAAGTGGTTTTAATAAACTCTCCCAATAATCCTACAGGACAGATTTACACAGAAGAGGAAATCAAAGAACTTGCTGAACTACTTTATCAAAAAAGCAAAAAATACAATTCTACTATATACCTCGTTTCAGACGAACCTTATAGAAATTTAGTGTTTGAAGACGAAAAAGTGCCTTCTATTTTTAAGTATTATTCTAACAGTATAGTTGCTTATAGTTTTTCTAAGGAGCTATCTCTTGCAGGAGAAAGAATAGGATTTATAGCAGTAAGTCCTGAGATTAAAAACAAAAACGAACTCATAGACGCCCTTATTTTGTGTAACAGAATTCTTGGTTTTGTGAATGCTCCTGCCCTTGCTCAAAGAATAGTTGCAGAGTGCATAAACGAAAAAGTAGATGTAGAAACTTATAAAAGACGCAGGGACATTTTGGTTGAAATTATTAAAAAGGCTGGTCTTAATCTCGTAGTTCCTAAGGGTGGATTTTTTGCGTTTCCAGAAGTACCAATAGACGATGTTGAATTTTGTAACTTATTAAAAGAAGAAAAAATTCTTGCTGTTCCAGGAAGAGGCTTTGGTCTTTCTAATCACATCAGACTTTCTTTCTGTGTGGATGAAAAAGTTATAAAAGGTATGGAGGAAGGTTTTATAAGGGCAAGTAAAAGGGCTATGGAATTAAAAAATGTTTAAGTTTAAGGTTATTCACAAAGATCGTTTTACAAAAGCAAGAATTGGTCTCCTTTGTACTCCAAGAGGGGTAATTGAAACCCCGGTTTTTATGCCTGTTGGTACTCAAGCTACGGTTAAAGCAATGCCCCCTGATGTAGTAGCTGGTTTGGGTTATAACATTCTTTTGTGTAATACATACCACTTGTACTTAAGACCTGGTGACGAAGTTATTAAAGCACTTGGTGGATTACACAAATTTATGAATTGGAAAGGTTTAATTCTTACTGATAGCGGAGGATTTCAGGTGTATAGTTTATCTCAATTCAGAAAAATTACAGAAGAAGGGGTAATTTTTAAGTCTCACTTAGACGGTTCTGAGCACTTTCTAACTCCTGTAAAGGCTCTTGAAATACAAAAAAACTTAAATTCAGACATAGTTATGGTTCTTGACACATGTATTCCTTATCCTATAAGTTTTGAAGAAGCTAAGTACTTAACAGAACTTACTCATAAGTGGGCAATTGAATCTATTAAGTACAAAAAAAGGCATCCAGATTACGGAAGAGCTGTTTTTGGAATTATTCAAGGTGGAATGTTTAAAGAATTAAGAAAAGAAAGTACCAGATTTATAGTTGAGCTTGGTTTTGATGGAATTGCTATAGGTGGTCTTTCTGTAGGAGAACCTGCTGAATTGAGAAACGATATGATAGAATTAAGCATAGAAGAAATTCCTGAAGAATTTCCAAGATACTTAATGGGCGTAGGAACTCCTCTTGATATAGTAGAGGCTGTAATAAGAGGGGTTGACATGTTTGACTGCGTGTTACCCACGAGAAACGCAAGAAGAGGAACAGTATTTACTTCAAGAGGACCGTTGTCTATAAAAAGGGCTGAATTTAAAACAGACGAAAGCCCTCTTGATCCAGAGTGTGAGTGTTATGTGTGTAGAAACTTTTCAAGAGCGTATTTAAGGCACTTGTTTAATGCAAAAGAACTTCTTGTTTATCACCTCTTAACACTTCACAATTTATTTTATTATGCTAAACTTATGAAGACCATAAAAGAAGCTATTAAATTAGGCAAAGTTTTAGAATTGAAAGAAAAAGTAAAAGAATTTTACGAAGCATCAAACAACTTTTAGGAGGTTAACATGAACATAATTAGTTTTTTTCTAAGTAATGCTTGGGCAATGGCAGCACCTCCAGCAAACGCAAAGGGTTCAGCTCCAAATGGGCTCGTGAGTATAATTATTACTTTTTTACCTCTTATTATTATCTTTGGAATTTTTTACTTTCTTTTAATAAGACCCCAACAAAAAAGAATGAAAGAACATCAAGAATTTTTGTCAAAACTTAGACCTGGTCAAAAAGTTTTTACTTCTGGTGGGGTTGTAGGAAAAGTAGTTAAAATAGAAAACGACATAGTATGGCTTGAAGTAGAACAAAATGTTAACATTCCCGTTATAAAAGGTTACATAGCAGGACCTTACACGGGTTCTTAATTAATAGTTTGAATCCATTCAGAAAGGGCTTTTTGAGCCCTTTCTGCTAAAATTGCGAACTTTTCCTTCTTTTTTACTTTCTTTTTTAAAGGTGGAAATAGTCCCCAATTTATGTTCATTGGTTGGAAGTACTTAGGATTTGCGGTAATTAAGTAATTTACCAATGCTCCAATTGCTGTTTCCTTAGGTGGAACAACGAGAGGTTTTCCTTCTAACAATCTTACTGCATTTATTCCTGCAAGAAGTCCCATTGCAGTAGATTCTACATACCCTTCAACCCCTGTTATTTGTCCTGCTAAAAATACATTCGGACATTCTTTTAATTGTAAAGTTGGTTTTAAAACGAGTGGAGCCTTTACAAAAGTATTTCTGTGGATAGAACCGTATCTTGCAAATTCTGCATTTTCAAGCCCGGGAATTAGTCTAAAAACTCTTTCTTGCTCTTTGTACTTTAACTTCGTTTGAAAACCTACCATGTTATAAAGGGTTTTTTCTTTGTTTTCAGGTCTTAGTTGTACTACTGCGTAAGGTTCTTTTCCTGTTCTTGGATCAATAAGTCCTACGGGTTTCATAGGACCGTACCTAAGGGTCTCTTTTCCTCTTTCTGCCATTACTTCTATTGGAAGACACCCTTCAAAATACTTAGGTTTTTCAAAAGGATGTAAAGGCACTTTTTCTGCTTTGAGAAGTTCTTCTACGAATCTTTCGTATTCCTCCTTAGTTAAAGGACAATTTACATAACTTCCTTCCCCTTCTCCGTATCTATCTGCAACGAACACTTTATTCCAATTAATACTGTCTGCGTAAATTATAGGAGAAATAGCATCGTAAAAGTGTAGGTAGTCTTGTTTTATGAGCTTAAAAAGGCTTTTAGTAATACTTTCTGAGCTAAGAGGACCTGTTGCAACAATGCAAATTTTATCTGTAGGAATTTCTTTTACTTCTTCTCTTACAACTTTTATTAGAGGATGTCTCTCTATTTTTTCTGTTATGTACTTAGAAAACAGGTTTCTGTCAACCACCCATGCTTTACCACCAGGGATTTCACTTTTTATAGCTGATTCCATTATAAGAGAACCGAGTCGTATTAATTCTTGTTTAAGAAGACCAACTGCTTTAGTAATTTCTTTTGAACGAAGAGAATTTGAACAAACGAGTTCTGCTAAGTCCCCTGTTTTGTGGGCAGGGGTTAACTTTTTAGGACGCATTTCAAAGAGAAGAACCTTTATTCCTCTTGAAGCTATTTGCCAAGCTGCTTCTGAACCTGCAAGCCCTCCCCCTATAACTATTACTTCGTCCATAAAGTTAATAATCTACGCCTTTAACAGGATAACTTACTACTTTTGGAGTAATAAAAATAAGGAGTTCTCTATCGGTTAAGTTTTTCGCTTTTCTTTTAAATAATCCTCCTATTAATGGTAGCTTAGCAAGTCCAGGAACTTCGTCTTGTATATTAGAAATGTCTTTTATTTTTATTCCTCCGAGAACCAAGGTTTGTCCGTTTTTAACTATTACACTCGTTTGAATGGTACTTGTGCTTATAGCAGGTACTCCGTTTACTGTATGAGCCCAGTCAGGTGTTGATTTTTCTATAGTAATATCAAGAAGAATGTTTCCATTGGGTGTTAACGAAGGAATAACCGTTAATTTTAAACCTGCGTCTATAAAATCCGTAGTAGCTGTTTGCATGTTTGCAGCAAGTTTTAAATAAGGAATTTTGTATCCCTGTTGAATAGTAGCTGGTTCGTCGTTAAGAGTAAGAATACTTGGCTTAGAAATGATTCTACCTACACCCTGTTGTTGAAGTGCAGAAAGTTGCATGTCAAGCACACCTGAGGTTTCTCCAAAATATCCAAGCATCAAACCAAGAGCACTCGTTGCACTTGGAGCTCCGAGATCTACTACTGCAGGTGAAGTTTGTAAATTAACAGTGCTACTTTGAATATTCACTGATCCTGAAGGATGAGAATAAGTTATAGTGCCAGGAGTTACAGAAGAGTCAGAAGAAACTCCCCATACTGTATGATCGTTTGCTTCCCAAGCAGCAAGTCCCCACTTTATTCCCAGGTTTTGCATGTAATTGTCGTTTATTTCAACGATTCTTGCCTCAATTAAAATTTGAGGTCTTGGTCTATCTAAGTTTTTTATTATTTTGTCTATTTCATCAATTATCTTAGGAGTGGCTTTTACTATCAAAGTATTAGTTAATGCATCAGAAGTTATCCTATTAGGATTTTGCAAAAGTTCCCTCAACTTGTCAGTAAGGGTCTGATTTTTAAGGTAATCAACCAACTTGTCCACTCTGATGTACTTTAAATGGTATATTTTAGTAACTAAAATGTTTTTCGTTTCTTCAAGTTCTTGAATTGATTCTAAAATCCTCTTTTTTGCCTCTATTTCTGCTCTTAAACCCTGAGTAGTTTGTGCAAGAGATTGAACATAATTTTTATAAAGGTTCATTTCTTGGTTTAATTCTTGAATAGTTGCGATTCTTATGATGTTTCCTACTTTTATTTTTGCCAAACCAAACTCTGCTAAAATCGCATCCATTACTAAGTCCCATGGTACATCCTTAGCTCTTAAGGTAACTCTACCCTTAACTTTGTCACTTACTATAATGTTAATTCCTCCTATTTCTGCAAGCATACGGAAAACTGCATGAATATCAGCATCTTGAAAGTCAACACTTATAGGAAATCCTCTGTACTTCTTTTTCGTAAGGGGTAATTTTATTTCTCCAGTATTAGTAAATATCTTGTAATTCGGATATTTTATTCTTTGCTTAAAAATGTTTTCAAGCTCTTTAAGGGTCTTTTCTTCTAAGGTTTCCACTTTTTCTCTTTTTATGACCACATTAGTAGGTCTTTTTCTTCCCTTCCACAACAGCTCAACCACGAGTTGAGTATCCGTTGGAATTAATTGAAAGTTAAAAGGCTTTTTGAACTTAAAATTAATAACCAAGTTGTCTCCTTTAAACGAAGCTCTTACCTCTTTAAAAATGTCCTTTGGAAGGTTTTCCAGCCAAGATGTGGTTTCTGGTAAAGTTTTTACGAACACGAGTTTAAGTTGTCTTTTTTCGTAAAATACTTTATACTCAGGTCTGGCAGAAAATTCAAAAATTAAAGAACTAACCGGGGTTTTGCTGTAAATAATGTTCTTTAAGTATAAGTAATCCTGACTAAAAACTAACTGAGGCATTAAAATTAAAAAAATTAATATTATCAACTTCCTCATCTTTTTTACTCCTTAGTTAAACTAACTTTTTTAGTTATGTAAAATATTTTTCCCATAGGGGTAATTATTTTTTGTTTAACTATTATGTAGTCACTTTTTATGTCTATAACTTTAACATTTCCTACATTTTCGTTCTTACTGACCAAATAACTCACCTTATTTTGATCTTCTACAAGTGCGTAATATCTTCCTCTTTTTTTAATTATCCCTACCAACTTTATGCCCAAAGCTTGCAAGCCTTTTTTTTCTTCTTGTACTTGAGCAGGTGGTCTAAATGGATTAGGTAATTGTGAAATTTTAAGAATAAAAGGTGGTTTTTTAAATTCGTTTTTCCAGGTTTCAAGTTCTACATCTACGAACTGTTGAGTGGCATTGTAAGTATATTTAGGACTTTCTTTTTGCTTACACCCTACTATTAAACTTAAAAGTAACAAACAAAAAATGTACTTCTTCATCTTTAACGCCTTTTCTTTTTTCTCTTAGGAGTAAGTCTTCCTGTATATTCAAAAGTGTATAGCGTAGTTAAAATGCTTATCTTATCTTTAACTGGTCTTATATCCATATCGTGCACCACGACAAGCCTGGGAAACAAAGAAATGTCGTTCAAAAATGCTAAAAAGTCTTCAAAAGACCCTTTAAAGTTTATTTTAAAAGGTAAAATTTTGTAGTAATTTTTCATAATAGGCTTCTGAGGTTGAAAAAGAACTATTTCTAAGTTATTTCTGTTTGCAAATCCTGAAATGTCTTTAAGAATTTCTGGAACATTGCTTGCCTTCGGAAACATTTGTTGAATAGTTGCAAGAAATTTTTGCCTTTGCCTAACTTCTTGTTGCAAAATTCTGTACTTAGGCAAAATCCCTTTGTACTTAATAATTTCAAGTTTAGTCCGATTTAACCTTTTTTCTAAGGATGCTATTTCCTCTGTCTTTGGTGAATAGTACAATTGATAAAACAGAAAAATTAAAACAAAACTAACTATTACTAAAACTATTATTTTTTCTTTTAGTGTCGCAGTAGATTCCCATGTTTTGTATCTTTCTATTAATTCTTTCGGATTCATTTTTAAGCCTAACCCTGTTTGGTTATTTTCTAAATTTTACATTTATGTCAAATTGTAAAAAGTTTTCGTTTCTTCGTATGTTTCTTACATTTGCCCAATATACTAATTTAGAATTTTTCTCAAGTCCAGAAAGGTAATTAGCAATGTCGTTAAGCGTTAAGCTCATCCCTTTCACTACTGCTTTATCCGGAAAGAAAGTAAGGTCTGTTAAGTATAGGGCGTTAGACCCTATGTTTCTAAGTAAGTAGTCAAACTTTTCCATCTGCGTTCTTTGATAATTTCTAAGTCTAAGCATTATGACTATTCTATTCTTAATCTCTTCTGTCTGCCTTTGAAGTCTTTTAACTTCTTGAGCAATGTGTTTGTACTTTCTGAGGATAGCAGTCTCTTTTCTTACTTCTTTTGCAAGTTTGTAACTCTTAAATTCTAAAAATCCTATTAAAACGATTGCTATTATTAAAATCCCGCTTATTACGCCTACAAAAATTTTATTAAAATTTATAGAAGGCTCTATTCTTTTTTTGGCTTTCTCCGGAGGAAGTAAATTAAACTTTATTATCATAAAAACTCCCTTAAAGCCGTTGCTACTGCTATGGCTCCCTGGGTGTTAATAACAGAAAGATAACCAGGGTCAACATTCTCAGAAACCCTTATCTTTTCCTCTATCCTCAAAGTCTGAGTATCAATTTTTAAAAGTTCTGTCATGAGTTCACACACTCCTGGAATTCTGCCCCCTCCTCCAACTACGATAATTATTTCTGGATGGATGTCAAACTTATCTCCTATAAAAAATATCGTATCCCTTATCTCTGAAATTACTTCACTTATGTATTCTAAATATACCTCTTTAAATCCCGTGTATCCCTCTGCCCTCTCTGGATTAACTATCATTTCTTGAGCTGCGTCTAAGGTAACCCCAAGCTCCTTCATTATTTCCTTCTCAAGTCTTTGTAATCCTAAATTAAATAATTCTCTACCATATATAGGATATTCCTTATCAGAAAAAAGCATTTTTATTTTACTGTATCCCCAGTCTATTATTACCTTAGATTTTTTATATTGTAAAAACTCACAAAGATTATGCAAGTTTATAAAATCTCCATCAATACTTTTTATTTTACAATTAACAGATTCAAATAGCTTTAAGTAACTCTCTACGACTTCCTTTTTAACTACCAAGAAAAATACTTTATAATCTTCTTTTTCTGGAACGATGTAATAACTATAATAAACATCTTCTATTTTATAAGGTATTTCTTGATTAATTCTCTCTTTTATTTCTGCATCATCTGGTAAATTTTCTACCTTAAAATAGTCAAAAATTAAAAGATCGTAAGGTAGAGTCAAAGATACTTCTTCAGAAAAGTGAGGAATCGTGCTTATAATGTGTTTTAAGTTGCTCAACAACTGCTGAAAATCCCCTATTACACCATTAATTATAATTCCCTTATATGTCCTTCCTTGTAAAAAAGACTTAAATACTATTTGATCTCTTTCTAAAGCAAATTCTGCTATTTTTATAGAATAAGACCCTAAGTCAAAACCAAAGACTCTCTTTCCATGAGGAACTACTTTACGAAATGATTTAGTCAAGTCTTTTATTTTGGAAATTATATTATTAACTTCCATAACTTTTATATATTACAAATAAATTTTAACTGGTCAAGGTTTTTATATAAAATAATCAAACATTAAATATGTTATTAATAATCGTTTATTATTTCCCGTTCCTGCGTAATTTTTAAATCTAAAATATTCTAAATCCCACTCAATTTGCAACTTTGAGCTTAACCACTTTTTTATTTTAAAGTCACTTATGTACTCTTTTTCACCAGTTAAATGGTGAGAAATTCTATATTGAGAAAAAGAAAACTTTACGCTTTTTTCAAGCCACCACCAATTAACATTTAAAAGAAAACTCCTCGCGTCTCTTCCTATGTAATATCCAATTATTTTTGATTTGTATGTATATCCAGATCTGTATATGTGATGGATGTACCAAGCTTTATCCGTAGAAGCATATTCAAGTCTTAAAGAAAACCCTTTAAGCTTAGGTACCTTAGGAAAGTATATTCCAGATATAAATGCCCACTTATAAGGTAATCCTCCTGCTTCGTCTTCTCCTTCTGCTTCTAAGTATGTCTCAAAAGGAATCCACTTGTTTGGAACTGACAACTTTACATCAAAACCTGCTCTTTGATCTCCAGGCTCCTTAGAAGTATTTTCGTCTCTTGCAAGAAAACTTTTTATCCATGTTGCCAAGGTTGCACTTCTACCTTTTCCTCCAAGAAGTGCGGTTCTTGAAAGTCCTATAGTAAATCGTGGATTTGGTTTAAATTCCAATCTTAAACCCCATAAGTACGGCTCAGGAACGATTCTGTTTTTACCTAAACGCGTTATAAAAAAGTGAAATTTAAACAAGCCTAAGTACGGTATTAACCAAGGATAATTGTTTTCTATTCTTACTTGAACGAAAGGATCAGCATTATCAGATAAAATAATAGAACCTCCCCAACCAGGACCCCACCACATAGCTTGTTTTCCAAAAATAAAGTTTAAACGCCCAAAACTTAAAACTCCGTATGCCTCTTTTAGCCTAAGACTTCCTCTATCTTTTTGATACAAAACTTCTGGAGAAATGTATCCTGAAAAGTTTTTTGAGTAAAAGTAAGAATTAAACTTTACTTTTAAGTTAACTCCTTTTTTAAAAGTATCTCCCTTTTGATTGTAAGTATGCTCTTCAGACAATTTAGAAGTACTGTAAATTATCCCTGCTTCTGTTTCGTGTAACGGCTTAAAGTAAGGTAAAGAGGAACTCGTATCTGGAAGCTCTTCTTCTATTAAACTTTCAGCTTTTAAAATGTAGGCATCAGGAGTTTTACAATTTAATTTTGCTTCTTCAAGCAGTCTGGAAATTGATTCCGCTGTAAGTGGCAAACTCGTTAAAATTGCTGATTCAATACATCCCCTTGCTTCTAAA
This sequence comes from Thermodesulfobacteriota bacterium, assembly GCA_013153525.1. Classification (GTDB taxonomy): domain Bacteria; phylum Desulfobacterota; class Thermodesulfobacteria; order Thermodesulfobacteriales; family Thermodesulfobacteriaceae; genus Thermodesulfobacterium. The sequence continues at coordinate 37,161 of JAADEG010000033.1, read as the reverse complement.
TAAAGTAAATTTTCGTATATAGAGGATCCTACTTTAACATAAGGACCTCCTATACACAATTTGGGAAGGATAAAAATAAAAATTAATACCGTAAAAAGATTCTTAAGTGCTTTCTTCATCTTTTGCCTCTTCTTCGTAACGCCTTCTTACATTGTCTAACCATTCTTTAAAGAATGCTGCAAAAATTCCCATAAATAGCCCTGAAACCCCTGCAACTGCGAGAATGAGTTTCTTTTTCGGTTTGTACGGATGTTTTTTCTCTGGAACATAAGGTGGGTCTATTACCTGGAAAGATATCCTTTCTTGCATCTCCTTAGCTTTAGCAAGTTCGTATTCCTTTAAAAGAGTCTCGTAAAGTCCTATAGCTATCTCCATCCTCGCCTGTAACTTTTTAAGATTCCATAAGTACTCTGGAGCTGCTACATAACTCGTATTTAGTTTGCTTTTTAAGTTTTGTAACTTTTTTTTAAGCTCGTATATTTCTCCTTTTAATTCTCTTATTTTTTCTCTTGAAGAATACTTTGATTCCTCAAGAGCTCTAAGCTTAGCTTGTTTTGCAATTAACTTACCTTTAACTTTACCATAGGTTTCAAAATCTTCTTCAGGTCCTATTAAAGGAACTTCTTTTATTTTTCCTGAAAGAAATTCTTTATAAATTTTTTCAGTTTTTTTAAGTAATTTCTCTGCGTCTTTTAGTCTTTCTCCTACATAAATTCTATACCTTCTTGCAATAGTAAATGCCTTTTCGTTAAGAATCTCGCGAGCAACCTCTAAAGTTTCCTTAGCTATTTTATAAGCTACCTTAGGATACTTTTTAAATTCAACACTTAATGTTAAAACCCCTGTTTTTCTATCTGTTGATACAGACATTAAGTCTTTTAATATTTTTTGTCCATCGTATAAAGTTGGAGCCTCTTTTTTCCACTTCTTTTTTACTGGATCCCACTTATCAGGAAACAAAAGAGGTAACAAGTGAAGTCTTTTAATAACTTCCTCTCTCAAAGTACGACTTTTTAATACTGCTTCAACTGTAATACCAGATTGACTCGTAGGTATGGAAAATCCTGCTAAGCTTGCTAAAGCTGCAAGAGAACCAAGCCCTTTATTCTTACCTCCTAAAGGCATAAGAGTCGTTTCTGTTCTATATACAGGTGAAGCTATCAGTACATATATTAAGGCTATCAATACGAAACTTAAAGTAAATCCCCATACCCACTTTTTTCTCTTCTTTAAAACAAGCCAGAGCTCGTAAAGATCTATTTCGTCCTCTTCTACATAAGAAGACACATACTCCCTACTGCTTAACTCTTTTTTCTCTTCCAATACTTACCTCCTGCCCTACTTAAATCGCAGAAGCTATTATGATACAGGATTAAAATTTTTCAATAAATTATATTAAAATTATCTTAAATTCTTTATCCTTTCCATAATTACTAAAAGCTCTTCTTTTATATTATCCTTACTCCTTTTAGCAATCGCACCCCCTACGATCTTCTTTTCTTTAAGTCCTATCCATATAGTTTTTGGTTCAAAAAAGTATATTCCCATTAACCCCAAAATTATTACTATAAACCCTGCAAATACTAACCAAACTCCTGGATCCTTAGTAACTTCAAAAACAGATATGTATTTTATGTCTTTTACTCCTAAAAGCATTATTCTTAAAACTCCGTTTTCAACCGGAACTACAAAGTGAGGGAAACCTTGAATAATCACTCCATCGTATTCTTTTCCTGTCTTGGTATCAATAAGTGTTACCGTAGCATAAAGCAAACCTTTCATCCTACCAACCTGTTTTAAAGTAAGGGAAAATCTATTATTTATTATAAGAGGGGTTAACCAATTAATAGTATATAACTCCCTTTTGTCCTTAAAAAATACTTCTATTTCAAATTCTGGCACTTCCTGATAATTTGCTTGATAAAAAGAAATTCCTTTATACCTTAAAGGTGAATTTACTTTTATAACAGTGTCAAACTTCTTTTTTCCGTCTATTACTTCTACTTTAGAAATGTAAGCTTTTGGAGTGCCGTCTTTATATCTTTCTATCAAAAACTTTTTAAGTTTTATGTAAAAATTTAAAAATATTGGAGACCTCTTTTTAAATGGCATTACCATATTTGAGGTTTCACCTTCAAGAATAGCCATACTTCCTCTAAAACCCCATACTGCTCCTATTAGCCCTCCTACAATAACCAATATCACTGCAAAGTGTACTACATACACTAACAAGTAAGAAAACCGATTTTTGTCTTTACAAAATAACACTTCCTGGTTTTGCTTTTTACAAAGAACAAATCCTAAATCCTTTATGAAGTCTTCTAAATTACTTAACTTGTTACTTTCTAAGTTTAGTTTTTCTTCAACTTTATTAGGAAGTTTTTCTATGCTTAAATCACAAGGATTTCTTTTAAAAAGCTTCCAGCTTTTAGGAAACCACTTTATTGAACAGGTAATTAGGTTTATCATAAAGATTACGAGTAAGCATATATACCACCAGGAGTGATAGGCATCGTCTAAGTTTAACTTTAGTATAAGCTTTCCCCAAGTTTCTCCGTACTTTGAAATGTAAAATCCAGAGGAAGCTCCTTGAGGAATTAGGGTCCCAAGAATAGAAGCAGCTGCTATGAGTAAAAATAAGCTTATACCGAGCTTTGAAGAACTTAATATATTAAAAACTTTCCTCATGCTAAAAAGTCCTTCTTACTACTCCCCAAGAATCCGTAGCAGTAGAATTGTGATAATGACAATCCGTACACCTTATCGGAAAGCTGTAATGGCAAGTAGTACAACTTTTTCTAATGTAAGGATAGTCAGGAGAATAATGATGAATGTATTCCCAAGAATTTATCGCTCCTGCAATAGCAGCTGCATCGTCTAAATGACACTGTCTGCAAAGGTATCCTAAATCTCCGTAACCCGTCCCTACGGTTGAATAAAGCAAGTCTCCGTTTACTTCTCTTCTTATAAGATAAAGATTAGGTGAACCATGGGGTTCGTGACAGTCTAAACAGGAAAGTACATATTGTCCTATGGATGCGTTTGTAAAAGGTGGATGAACACTTATAGTACCATCTGCAGGTCCTTTTCCGTGTTTCTCATTTTCCCAATCAATGTACTTTAGGTCTCTTCCAAGCTCGTGACTGTAAATTACATTAGAAGTATTGTGACAGTCTGTACAAAAACTTACATAATCTGGAGTTTTTTGAGCTTGTAAAAGAGTATCGTTGGAAGTACAGTCTGGTTCAAAGTATGTAGAATTGTAACAATATGTAGGCTGATATATGTATCCTGCTGCGTAATAGCTCATTTTTTCAGTAGCATTGTCACCCCACAATTGATCGTGATCAGTGGGACGAGAAATAGCAGTTGCGTTACTATCAAAAGTAATTCCTGGATACCCACAACTTCTCTTTACTATGTGTGGATTGTGACAAGCAACGCATGGGTTAGAAGAATTGGTAAAAAAACTTGGAAATGCAGTTTGAGCAAAATTCCAAATGTCGTAAAGGTCGTGATAAGAAGCTTGATTAAACGCGTCCATTATTGTAGTTGCATTAGCCGGAGCCTTACCAAAAGTAGTACTATAATCGTAATTCGTGATTCCTCCTATTTGTACAGAAGGAGAACCGTGACAATAAAAACAAAAGTCGTCACTTTGAACATAAGGACCAGTAATTACAGAAGTATTAAAGTTGTTTGCAAATAAAGCAAAAGGATTAGGGGTCGTGTGCATTTGATGACAATGAGCACAATTTCCCCTTGCATAGGTAGAATTCCTATACACACCGTAAGTAGAATTCCCGTGTATAGAATCCGTATAAGGACCTGCCAATGCCAGTCCTAAAAATATTCCTAATATCATTAAAAAACTAAGGCAGGTCAACCATTTCATATATATCACCTCCCGTTTGTATCTCACCTGTTATACTTCCACTTAAGTTATCAAGTACTTCTACTTTGTTTCCAATACTAAAATAAATTCCACCGTTGTAAGGATCATAACACAACCGCTCTATACCTTGATTAAAAAATTCCTTTTCTATAAAATTAGGTTGAGAAACATAAAAGTAAGCTAAAGTCCCGTCTGAACAAGCTAAGTAAACTCTATTACCTACTAATTCTACATCGTTTACTCTTCCTCTACAAACATTCAGTTTATCTACGAGAGCATAAGTTCCTAAGTCAAACACATCTACTTCACCCGTCACCTCCCCTACATAAAGCTTGTCGTTTATTGAAAATACTATTTTAGGAGTAAAAGAAACCGTAATTTCTTTTATTAAATTTAGGTCTTCGTCAAAAATTAATACCTTTCCTTCTTCTGTAGAAACTGCGTATTCTCGTAAGTTTTTTATTAAACTTGCGTAATTTGGCGTATAATCTATGTACTTCCTACTTATTACTTGCCCTGTATTTAAGTCAATTAATCCTACTTGTTTATCAGCTGGAGAAAGTATTAACCCTTTATCACCGTCAATTAACAAAAACTCTGGATCCTCAAACTCACCAAGAAAAAACTTTTGCTGTAATTCTAAATTCCTTGGATCCAAAACTTTTAATACCCTTTCAGCTTTACAAACTACATAAACCCCGTTCTTTCCTTTGCTTAAATACACTGGAAACCCTTTAACTTCCTTAAACCATTCTACTCTGTTTTCAAGAGTATTTATTACCCACAATCCTTGATTTTTTTTGTCTATTCCTAAAATTAATCTTATAGTATTAACACCCGTAGGTACGAAACTTGCCAAACTTCCGTTCCAGCAATTTTTCTTTTTAACAAAGTGTAAACTTACTATTAATACTGCTTCCTCTCTTTTTAAATTCTTAAAAATGATCCTTCCTTCAACATTCTTTTTGAAACAGTTGACTTTTTTGTTACCAAAACTTAAAGAATCTATCTCTAACTTTATCTTCAACCTTTTACTCTTTGGCAAACAAGCATTTCCTAAAAATACTTGTGAAAAGTCTTTTTCAGAATCAAAAAACAAAACTTTATCGTTAAAAAGATAATTTCTTTGTGCGTCAAAAATTACCACTTTTTTGACTTTAAACTTTACGCTTTCTTTATATAAATCAGTTCTAAGAAATACGAAAGTATTTATACACTTTGCTTTAACTACTTTTAACGAAAATCCTACGAACAAAACAACTGTTATCAAAATTTTTACCATTTGTTTGTATGACATGCTAAACACCCATTTTGGTCGTCTGGTATTCCTGGCCATGCTACATAATTCCACCTGAGTATGTAGTCGTAAGGACTACCATGTGCCCTGTGACAACTTAAACATAAAACTATAGCGTCTCCTGAGGTATTTAATACCGAAGGAAGCGCAGCTCCTTGGGTATTACCTACAGGAACATCTGCAAAGTAATCATGAGGATTAGTTACGCCAAGTTTACCAGCAAAAATGTTTACATTTGGATAGTTTCCATATCCTTTACTTGCAACGGTATTCATGTCAAAGTCCGTAGGATGTCTAAGCCAGGGAGATGCATATCCCACATAAGTACTCCAGTGGAACTTTCCGTGACACTCACCACACAAATAATTGATAGATCCTGTATCTCCTGCACTCGTAGAGGCATAATATCCATTATGTTCTGTAGGAGAAGGATTACCGTATTCGTAATTTGGATCTTCTGTTCCTTTAATACCCCACAAAAATCTATAACTATTCCACACTTCTGTTGCAGGTGCAGTTCCGTTAGTTCTCGTAATGTTCTTGTGATGTGCTCCTAAAATTGCTACTATAGGATCGTTTAAAGATGAATTCGTAGCGTCAAACCTTCCGTGACACCCAAAGTTTCCTGCACAAGTTAGTTGTTGGGTCCATGTAGCAGGACGATATGTACCAGTAACTGATGGATAATCGTTAGGATCGTACCCAGGTGGGGTTAATCCTAAAGCTGCATCTGGAGGTGCAATTCCAGCTACATTGTGTCCTTTTCTATCACCGTTAGTTTGTTGTACCCAATAAAAGTTCCCTCCTGCAAGAGTATTCCTAAAACCTCCAAAGTTGTATGTAGGAGGCGTGGTACTTAATACATAAGGAATTTTATTTGTACCGGTATTCGTTCCCGTGTGACAAAAGATACAATCTCCTATAAGTAACGCTTCAAAAGGCTGAGAAGAACCTCCGTTTTCTGCTACAGGAGAACTATTCTGCGAATTGTGCATAGTATGGCACGCTGAACATGGTCCTGAAACCTTACCCCAACTTAACCCCATCCACATTAATACACATAAAATCCCTACCAAACACCTAATACTGAAATATCTCAATTCTGTTATTACCCTCATCTCCAACTCCTATATAATTATAATGCAAATATCTTACCTTAACAGGGCTTAACATTTGCCCTGGTTCCCATCCTTTTCCACCAAATTCCCCAACTTTTTTTAAACTTGGTAGTTTTAAAATTAAAACTTTTGCAAAAAATCTATCTAAAATGAATATAGTGTTGTACCTTACTTCTATAGAAACCGGTGCCATAGAAATTCTCTTTAAAGAGTAACTCTTCCACCTACCTTTGTAATACCTATAAACTTTTCTGTTCAACCTGCTCAATCCCCAAAATCCATTTTGCCTAACTCTAAAATCTATAAACCCTCTAAAATTTTTGTCAGGAGGTATTAACCTCTTTAAAAATTTTAACCCATTTTTAAAAGGTTTAAATATCATAACAGTTCCTGTTTGAGCATCAAGTATGTAAATGTTATTATTTACAATTTGTATAACTTTTGGAATTACTCTTTTACCTCTCCATTTTATAATATAACTCTTAACTTTACGATTTTCAAAATCTACTTTGTAAAGTCCTCTTAAAACTCCGTCTATTATCCATAATTCTTTTTCTCCTTTAAATGCAAAGTCTATAGGTAACTTTAAAAGCCCTTTAGGATTAAAAGCTACTAAAGGATGTCCACTTAAAGAAAAAGATACCAATCTTCTATTTCCTGCATCAGCTACATAAATTTTGTTGTTTTTAAACAAAATACTAACCGGATTCTTTAGCCTCGTACCATCAGGACCAATAAAAAGTGAAGTTACGAACGAAGCCCCAAGTCCTTTACTTATCCATCCATAAAGTATTAAAAAACTTAATAAAATTAATACCCTTTGTGGCACTCTACGCATAAGGCTTTGTCTCCTGACTTTATAAGTAAGTATTTGTAATTCGTTCCCATTGGATCGTGGCAAGTTATACAGGTCATTGGTTGACCTGTATAAGGATTTCTTGCTTTTGGTCCAAGAGGATGAGTAAATATTTCGTCACTTTTATGGCACTTTCCACAAAGTTCATTAGGATCTGTTTTTAATACTGCGGGAATGTTAGATCCGTGAGGTTTGTGACAAGTAAGACAGTCTTTCCAATGTTTGTGTACATATAAAGATTCTTCTTTTTGATAACTTACTTCTGGATGACACTTTAAACACACAGACTTTGACTCTACAGATTCAAGCAAGTCTTTTCTATCAGAAAGGTGTGGAGAATGACAATTAATACAAAAAGGTTCTCCCCTTGGAGAAGGTAAGTAGTGATTATACACCTTCTCAAATTCTTTTACCACTTTTTTGTGACATTTAAAACACATCCTATTACCTCTTGCCCTCAAAGAATGACATACTTTACAATTTCCTTTTTTGTAAGGCTCGTGTGCGTATTTCTTTAATAAGGCTTTATTGTTAGCTCCGTGACCTTCGTGACATGTTAAACACCACTTACCTGTCTTTAAGTACTTGTGAGACTTTTTTAACTTAGAAAGTTTGTGGCAGTTAAGACACATCCCTCTACCTTTAAGTAAGTCACTTTCTGAAGAAAAGTGAGGTTCGTGACATGCAGTACATTCACTTTTATCAAAAGGTTTATGATAATATTTGTACTTTAACTTTATATGATGACACTTTACGCATACACTTTTCAACTTGCTTTTTAAAAGTTTTCTTCTTCCTTTATGAGGTGAGTGACACAACAAACACTTACCTTTTTCCACTGGAAAATGCACCCTTTCTGCAGACTTTATTCCTTTTAAGATGTTCTTGTGACATTTAAAGCACAATTCAGGTACCGGTTTTTTTAAAATCTTTTTGTATCTTGAAACATGGATTTGGTGACATAAATTACACTTACACTGCTTAAAGGGTTTGTGATAAAACTTTCCTTTAAACTTTGATAGAGAATGACATTCTATACACCTTTTAGTTCTACCGTTTTTTAAGTGACATTTGTAACACTGATCTTTTACGAAATATTTATGATATGATGCACTCCACAAAAATCTTCTGTCTATTCCTCCGTGAGGATTGTGACATTCTACACAACTTTTACCACTTAATTTAACTCCTCTATGAACTTTTAAGAATTTTTTACTATTTATTTTGTGACATTTAATACAAACTTCTTTAATAGGTCTTTTTAATAAATAAGGATATTCACTAAAGTGTTTTCTATGACAATTCAAACAATTTTTGGTAGGTTCGTGCCAAATTTTTATGTTTGCTAAGTCTTTTGTGTGACAACTTAAACAAAGTTCTCGGGGGCTTTCTTTAAGTCTCGCAGGATTATTACTTCCGTGAGTTTCGTGACAAGTTATGCAGTTTCCTTTTTTTACTGGATAGTGAACATATTTCAATCTTCTTATCCCTTTTGCTACTTTTCTGTGGCATCCTAAGCAAATTTTTTTAATAGGTTTAGGAGAATGAAAAGGATAATAAGAAGCATGAGGTAGGTGACAAATATTACACTTGTTTTCTACGAATATCTTGTGAACATACTTTAAGGTCTTTTGCTCTTGAAATACATCAGCGTGACAGTTTTTACAAAGTTGCAACCACGGCTTCTTTAAAAGACCCTTTACGCCTGAATGAGGATCGTGACAAACAGAACAAGGTTGAATTGCAAAAGGAGTATGTTGAGAAAAGTATAAAGTCTGCTTTTTTACCTCTTTATGACACTTAAAACATAAGTCTTTTTCCTTAGCCTTAAGCATATAAGGATAGTAAGAACTATGAGAATAGTGACACTTTAAACACTGTCCTTTAACAGAAGGAGGATGTTTTACGCTTTTTTTGTTAAGATTTTTGTGACACCTTATACAAACTTTATTTTTGGAATACTTTAGAAAATTAGAATAATTAGATACATGATGAGCGTGGCACTCTATACACTCACCTTTTTTAACAAGTGGATGTACATACCTTACTTTCCCTTTAACCGCATTTTTGTAAGAATGACACTCTAAACAAATTTTGTTTTCTGACTCTTTAAGTAAGTAAGGAAACTTACTTCCGTGAGGTACATGACATTCGCTACACTTTTTATTCTTATAAGGAGGATGTAAAAGTTTGCCTTTTTTAAGTTTGTGACACTTAACACAAAGAATATTTTCTTCTTTTTTTAAACTCCATTGCTTATCTTTATTATGACACTTAAAACACTTTCCTTCTTCAACAGGCTTGTGAATGTACTTTAATAGCAATTTATTATCTTGTGCACTGTGAGGATTGTGACAAGTTAAACATTCAAATTTAAAGGGATAACCTTTGTGAATTTTACCTATGATATTTTTTTTATGACACTTCAAACACAATTTATCTGGCTCAATCTTAAGCAAAAATTCGTTATTAGAAGCGTGAGCCTCGTGACACTTAAGACATCCTTGCTTAAGTGCTGGATGCCTTACTTTGCCTTTTAAAATGTCTTCGTGACACTTAAGACACAAATCGTTAACTTTTTCTCTTAAAAGGTGTTTATAATTAGCAGCGTGTATTCCGTGACAAACAGTACAATTACCATTTTTAAAAGGTGGGTGGACATAATTCAGTTCTTCTTGACGAACGACATCTTTGTGGCACTTAATACACAAATAAGGAGGTTCACGCCATAAAAAAGCTCCTCTTATAAATCCGTGAGGTCTGTGACAAGAAAGACACTTTTTTTTAGCAACCGGACCGTGCAGAAACTTCCCTTCTTTTTTTATCTTTTCAAACATCTTGGGGTGGCACTTTAAACAACTTTCCACCTTTAAAGACTTGAAACCTAATGCCACCCCTATCCATAAAAATTGTAAAAGTAGAAAAAGAAAAACTTTTTTAATTTTCATGCTTCTGCATCCTTTCTCTTAAAGACATCCATGCCTTTAAGTTTATTTTTACATGATATTCCTTCTTCAACTTTTCGTAAATTTGTTCCTCTACTTTTTTAAATCTTTGTTCTTCTAACTTTTGTGTTATTACTTTCTTTAAATAATCGTTAAGCTTAGGTGGAATTTCTTCTTTATCCAAAATTTTAAAAATGTAATAATACCTTCCAAACTTTTTTATAATTAACTTATTAGGCTCTGCATTAAGTATATATTTTTGCAAAAATATTGGAAACTCGTTTACGAATTTGTGTACTATATAATCTTTAAATCCCAATTCTTTTAATACTTCTTCTACAGTTTTACCTTCTAAAACCTCCTCTTTTATTTTTTTTACTAAACCTCCGTCTGAAGTTTCTAAATACACTGCTATAACTTTTACTTTTCCTGGAAATTCCTTTTTGTGGAGCTTAAAGTACTCTTCTACTTCTGCTTTACTTACTTTTATTTTCGGTACTATTACATAATTTATAAATCCTCTAACCAGCAAGTTTTTTTTATAAAAGTCCAAGTCTGACTTTAAAGGTTCTTGATTTTCGTATCCTCTATTTAATGCCTCAATTTCTACAAGATTTTGAGCAATGATAGTGTTAAGAATAAACTTCTTAAACTTTTCTACGCTCTTTTTGCTTTCTGGATTGACCATAGCAAACCTGAACCTCTTTTCTTGAAGTAACATCTCTCTAAATCTTTCTGCAGTAAGATACCTTCCGTCTATCTTAAGAAGAATTTTGTTTTTTAACCCCTCAGGAAGTTTTCCAAATCCTACTTTTTCGTATAATTTTTTGTTAAAGTAAATTTTATACTTTTTTTTCAATTTTTTTATAAGTAAGTCAGTAAGTTCTCCTTCTTTAAGTTTTTTATAAATCCTTCTAAGTGCTTCTTTTATTCTCTCAAAATCTTTTTTTCCTCCTTTTTTAACCTCTTCAATGCAAATAATTGCCCAACTTTTTTCCCACTTTAACGGTCCTAAAATTTCTCCTTGCTTTAATGCATTAGAAAATACGATGTCTTTTACTTCCTTAGGAGTACTCCAAGGTCTAATCCAAAATTCTCCCTTTTGAATACTCTTAATTTTTTTAAACAATTCATTACAACTTTTTAAATCTTTGATTTTATTTTTTAACTCTTTTGCCTCACTTCTCTCGTTCAAAAAAAAACCTTTTATTTTACAAAGAGGAATAAAATTTTTTTGATAAAAATTCCACAAAACCTTGTCATTTATGTGTATTTTTTTCTCTACTTCCTCGTATTGAAGCCTTAAAAGATCTCTTACTTTCCTATAAATCAAAACTCTTCTTTTATAAAAGGGATTTTTATATAATTCCATCTTTTCTGCTTCTTTTAAGAACAAAAGCCATCTAATAAAAGGTTTTAAGTTTTTAGGAAACTTCTGACCCGGTTCTTTCCAGTGATTCCACCACCACATAAAGTCTTTTTGAGTGTATGTTTCGTTTCCTATTTTTACTAAGTAAGCTTCGGTACAGTTATTAAACAAAAAGAAAAAAAGAAAAACTATTATAGCTATTCTGAAGATTCTACTAAACTGCACTTTAAAATACCCCTTAGGTCTTCTAAAATTTCCTTGTTTATCATCATATTGGCAAGCATGTAAATGTCCTTAGTCTTTCCAAACTGAAATATCGTTCTATAACTATTTGAGTTTCTTTTATAATAAGAGTACCACAGAAGTTTACCGGTTTTTGCATCTCTTACCCAAACGATAGTCTCAAGTTCTACAAAGTCTCCTTTATCAACTGCTTTTAAAATTTTACCTCCTACTATCCATTCTAAATTTAAAAGCCCTCCTATTCTTTTGACCAGTTCCTTAGAAAACACTGCATCTGGCATGTAATAATAAAGTATCTTATCTTCAGGAGTAAAAAAACTATACGCTATAGAAGAATCTTTAATTATGTATCCCTCTTTCATAAGATTTACTGCTAAAGTTTCTCTAAAAATTCTTCCTAATCCTACATAATCTGTAGGATTAATAAAGTCAAAAACTATCCCCTGACACATTTCGTGATTAGGTTTGTTAAGGGGATACCTAAACTTAGGATTACCACATCCAGTTATAAAAAATAAACTTACAAAAATGCTTAACGCACTTATAAACTTGAAAGTTTTTAAAATTCTGGTACCCATGTATTATACCCTGGTCCTCGTTTTGAAGTTTTTACTTCTACCGAACCTCTTTTAACAATTCTTATATTGTTAAGTTCGTCTTGAATAGTTGCGTCAAAGTAAAAAGGAGGTATAAGGTCTCTTGAATCAACTCTTACTTTCTTTTTTACTTCTTTTATGTCTATCCCCTCTTTAAATACTTTTGCAATTACTTTCCCTTTTCCATTAAAAACTTCTATACTTACTTTTATTAAAGGTATATATCCTTTTTTAGCATCTATGTAAACATATCCCCGTTTTCTTCCTTTATACACCATCACCGTAGGCATTGGTGGTTCTTTAACTATGTAAAACTTCTTTTCAACCTCTCCTTTATTTCCCGCAAGATCCCAAGCAATAAACATAACCTTGTATTCACCTGGTGGTAGCGCCCCTTTCATGCTTTTTAAGTCCCACACTATCATCCCAGGAATAGCTCCTGGTCTTTCTTCTTTAAACACTACTTTTCTCAACCTTTTACAATAAACCTCTACTTTCCACCTACTTATCCCTCTATTTAAACTAAATCCTCCACCTCTTTCTTCTAATAACTTGGGAAATATTTTTAATACATCTTTAACGAAAACCTTCCCGTCTTCTTTCCTCGCTCCTTTTATTACAAGAGCTACCTTAGGTGGACTCGTATCTACATAATACTTACCTATAAAAATTTTCTTCTCAAACTTAAAAGGTTCTAACCACTTTGCTACGAGATAAACTGGATATCCTCCTTCCTTACTTTCTGCGATCCAATCAGCGAGATAAGCTCCTTTATAAGGTTCAACTTCTACTTTTTCGTTTCCTCCTACTAACAAAATCATTTGATCCGGTTTCTTACCAGAAAAATAAAATCTAAGTAAACACTTGACTTCTGCACCTGGTTTTACATGTCTTGAACTAAATATTACTTCTTGTACATCTATAGTAGGAAATATGTGTTCTTTCACTGCTTTTGGTTCGTAAAAATTGGTAGCTATACTTTTGTAAACTTCTTTTACCATTTCTTCATAACTAATCTTTTTTAAGTTTAAAAACGAAATGTAGTCCTTCTCAGAAAATGCTATTACTTTTCCCCATTTAACCTTTCCATTAAGCGTATCTATTAGCCTTAAAACCATAAAAATTTCCGGAGGATCTTTTCTCAACTCTCCAATACTTCCTAAAAGGACATACCGTGACTTTAGTTCTTTATAAATAACCCTTAAGAGAGTAAAGTTTAACTTATTAAAATCTACATGGTGAAATTTTACTAAAATGGGTATTATTTTAGAAGGAAATATTACTTTCACTCCCCGCTTTTTCAAAGCTTGAGCTATTTTTCTGGGAACATTGAGATTGACCCCGTAATCTTTGTAAGTAAAGTCTTCAAAAGGAAATACTGCAACCTGAGAAAAACAAATTTTTGTTAAAATAAAGGTTATAATTGTTAACAATATAAAAATCCTCTTCATGCCTTCCAATCCTTAAGCATGTCGTTTACTAAGTCAAATATAATTTCAAGTGTACTTTTGGGCTCAAGTCCAAAAAGTTTTCCCCAAAGACTATACCCACTCTTCATTGCTTTGCATTCCCATATAATCTGTCCTGTTTTAACATCTACGAGTCTTAAGGATATTCCTACTACAGGATAGGTATAACTACCTTCTCTTTCTTGTTTTAAGTATGTAACGCTCCCAACGAGAATTGCTTGTACTCCTAACCTTTCTCCTATTCTTTTAATCGTGGATTTGTCTAAACGCAGCTTTTTACCAACTCCTTCTTCAAATACCACCTGATCAGTAAGCGCTGGATCAACCACATCAAAAATTCCCATGGATAAAATTTCTGCAATAACTACCTCTCTTACAGTATTTGCAATTTCTTTATTATTCGTAAAGTTTTGAAAAGGTAAAACTGCTATTTTTTTAATCTCCTTTATGTTTGATCCCCAGTTAAAGTAAGTAATTTTTTTGGTAGGTGTAGTCCAACAACAGCCTACGAAACTAAGTATTAAAAGGGCTAAAAATCCCCAATAAAAGACTCTTTTCCTCATTTTGTATCCCTCCCTCTTTTAAAGTAAAAATCTTAGCCTTGCATTCCATACCCATTCTTTTATTCCTAAGCTTTCTGACCAATTAAAGTTCCATATAAAGTAAAACCTCTTAGCAAATCTCCAAAAAACTCCACAATTAAAACTCTTCATGTCAAAGTCTTTACTCTTATATCCATTAAATCCAGAATTTATCCTAATTTTTCTGGTGGGCATCATGTACAAAATGTAAGAATAAATGTAAGTATTTTTGTTATCTATACTTTGAGTAGTCATTAAAGTAAAAAATGGAGAAACTTGCCAAGTAATAAATACTTCATGTCTTCTAAATGTTTCTTGTTTAGTAGTTTTCGTAATACTAAAAAAATTCTTAAACTCTATACTTAAATTTTCTCTGGGTTTTGCAAATATGTTTGCTTGTATAGAATAAGAACTCGTCTCCGTATTCAACTCGTAACTCCTTGTCTTGCTGTAATTAGTAATAATTTCAGAACTTAATCCAGGAAAAAACCTGAACCTTCCAGAAACAAACACATTTTGATCTTTTAAAGTAACTTTTCCATTTTCTCTACTTTTTCCTAAGGTATATCCAGTTGCCAGCTTAATACTTTCAATCGGAATATAAGCTAAGTTTGCAGAATACCTATCCATCCTCGTAGTGATTCCTTGATACTCGTTTCTACTGTAAAAATAAGAAAAACTGGGTTTTAATTTCTTACTCTTATTTATAGAAAAACTCGTATTTATATACTGCCTTTTGTTTTGAACGATATTTTCAGTTTTAGAAATTTCGTACCCCCCGTTTAAACTTAAAAAACTCTCAAAAGGTAATCTAAATCCCATGTTTAAAGAATTTCTCCACAAGTATTGAGACTGTTTAACCTCCTTTTGGGTTTCGTAATAATAACCCACAAACTTAGGCGTAATTAAAGTTGGAGCTCCAGGAGAAGTAGAATTGACTACTAATTTTATGTAAATGTAAGGATACTTAATAGAGTCAGTAAATTCGTAAGGTAGCGTAACTCCTGAAGCCACTTTTTGCCAAAATATTCTATCTTTACTGTAATATATGTCCCACTTAACTTTGTCACCTACTTCTATCTGAAAGGTGTAGTCAGTAAAAAACTTTATACCTTTTAATTCTTTATTAGCAGGAATTTGTAAGATAAACTCTTGCCCCGGAATTAAAGTACTGTTAAATGTTGCGTTAATTACAATTAAAGGATATTCCACTTTGTACTTTCCTGTCGGACCCAAGGAATATTGAGACCTGTTTTTTATGTAATAAAATTCTTCGTTCAGTCCAAAAGAAACCCTCCTCCAAAACTTAAAGTAACTTCCTTTTAAATAGTAATTCCAACTTTCTGAAGTCGCAGGATTTGCCTTGTTTTCACTTTTTCCGTATCTTACTCCACCATCTAACAAAAGTCCTTTTAATATACCTCTTATAAAATTTCTATTTATGCTTAATCCTACATTTTGAGCTTCTATGTTAGTATTCTGAACTAATCCCTCACTCCAGCTTTTATTTTTATTCCAAAAAAAGTTTATGTTAAACTTTTTGTACTTGGTTCTAAAATTTGATCCAATGTTCCAACCCAAGAAATTTTCACCACTGCTAAAATTATTAATGTTATAGCTGTAATTTAAAAACCAAGAAAAGTAATCATTCATAATACTATAAAATATTGAAGGACGAATATTTTCCTGCCACCTTCCAAGTTCTGTTTTGTGATAGCTTCTTAAGTAATTGAAATTACCTCCAAAACGCATTCTTGAAGTAATTTCTTTGTCAAAGTTTACAGAATAACTTTGAGTTTTAATGTAATAACCTTCTGAAGTTTTACCAAAACCAAGATCTCCAGAAATGTTAATACAAAACCCTTTCGTTATTAAAAAAAGAACTAAAATTATAACAGTTATAAATAATGTCTTCGTTCTTTTACAACTCATTTTACCGGCTGAAGGGGAGTTACAAAAGTAGGAGACCAAACTCCCTCTTCTTTTCCTGCGGTTAAAATTATAATTTGCACTCTTTTATTAAAGGTATCAACGATGTAAATTCTACCTTCTTTATCTATATCTATGTCCTTAGGACCTGCAAACCACCCTGGTGACCACCCTTCTCCTCCAAATTCTCCTAAAAATCTACCGTCATCGTAATCGTACACAAGCCCTGTATGTCTCATGTAATCCATAACTATAATAACTCCCAAACTCGGAGAAGCTGCTATCCCCTCAGGTCTGCTTAATTGTCCGTACCTTCCTCCCTTTTTTCCTCCTTTAAACAAAAAGTTACCGTATTTGTCATATACATAAAACTTACCAGCATCTTCACTCGTAAAGTACAACCTTCCATTACTATCCTTATAAACATCACAGAAACTAATTTGAGTAGGATATCCCTCTATTTCTTCGGTTACCTTAATGTGTTTCAATACCTTTCCAGTATTCTTATCTATAACAAGAATTCCTGGAAATCCATTTCCAACGAGATATATTTTGTTACCAGAAACGCACAAAGATGTAGGAGCTATGTTTTCATACTCTGGTTTATTTAAAAAAAACTCCTTTTCAACTATCCCTGCAGGATTTAAAACCGTTATTCGCGTAGGCTTACCAAAGTAACTCTCCTGCAACACATATAAATTACCTTGATCGTCTATGTCTATAGCCAAGGGACTTTCTATACCACGACCTTTGTCAAAAGAAAAATAAGGAAGAAAGTTAAAGTTGTAAAGAATTATTTTACTTCTACCAGCGTCTAACACATAGATAATTTTATTTTTTTCATCTATCCGAACCCCAGCAGGAAAAACTATGTTTTTGTGTCTATCGTCCTGTTTTAAAATTTTAATTACTTCTGCTTTAAACGCATATACTTTTATTCCGTTTAAGTTGTAAACTAAAATCAGACATAAAAAGGCATACCACCATCTCCTAAGCATTTATAATATCCTCTTACTTGCTGGTATGACATGCTAAACATCCACAATCAGCAGAAGGAGATCCTGCTTGGCATGCACTATAATCCCACCTTAATAAGTCAGGATATGGACTACCGTGTGCTCTGTGACAACTCAAACAAAGCACTATAGCATCACCAGAACTTTGAAGCACCTTAGAAAGAACTGCTCCCTGAGTATTACCTACAGGAACATCTGCAAAGTAATCTCCTACTGCTGAAACCCCAAGTTTACCAGAGAAAAGAGTTGGATTTGGATAATTTCCGTATTCTTTATAAGCTACCGTGTTCATGTCAAAGTCCGTAGGATGTCTAAGCCAAGGAGATGCGTATGTACCGTTGTAAGTATCTCTATGAAAAACTCCGTGACACTCTCCACACAAGTAATTTATAGACGCTGGATCAGTCGGACTGGTAGATGCGTAATATCCATTGTGATGGGTAGTATCCGGATTTAATTCGTAATTTGGATCTTCTGTCCCTTTAATACCCCACAAAAATCTATAACTATTCCACACTTCTGTCGCAGGTGCAGTTCCGTTAGTTCTTACGATGTTTTTGTGATGAGCTCCAGAAATCGCCTTAAAAGGATCGTTTAAACTTGGATCGTTTGCGTCAAACTTTCCGTGACACCCAAAGTTTCCTGCACAAGTAAGTTGATGATCCCAAGTAGATGGACGATACTTTGTAAACTCAGGATAGTTTGAGGGATCGTATCCCGGCGGAACAAGCCCTATGTTACTATCAACTCCTGCGATTCCTACGACATTGTGTCCTTTGGTATCGTCACTCTGAACCCAATAAAAGTTTCCACCAGCAAGAGTATTCCGCGCTCCTCCAAAAGTATAAGTAGGTTGAGTATTACTATTCACATAAGGTATGTTATTTGTTCCTGTATTCGTTCCTGTATGGCAAAAAACGCAATCTCCTATAGTAAGAGCTCTAAAAGGTTGGGTTGAACTACCATTTTCTGCGACAGGTTGTCCGTTTTGTGAATTGTGCATCGTATGACACTCTGAACAAGGTCCAGAAATACTAAATCCTGAAGGGATTTTAAAAATAAAAAAGACCATTAAACATAACAAAAAAATTAACAAACGCCTCATTTTAAATCACCCCCAGTTTCTCTTTTAACTTTTTTACTTTTCTTATTTTTATTCTAAATCATTTAATTCAACTTTTCAAGAGATCAGAATCACACCTTAAAATTAAAAAAAGAGGGGGTAAAGAAATACTTTACCCCCTCTAACTTTATTACTTAATTTTTATTTTGCTTTTCCTACAGGTAAGTTATGTACATCAATGTGACACTGTAAACAATTGGGGAACTTTTTAAGTAATGCTGCACTATGTGGATGTTTATGACACATAGTGCACTTAGGTATGTATCCGTGTTTAATGTGGCATGCTACGCAAGCTACATAATGGTGTTTACTCTTTGTAGTCTCTATCTTCTTGTACTCTACAGAGTGACAAGCTGCACAAATGCTGTTAGGCGTATTCTTTGCAAACCTACCAAAGTGAAGTGGTTCGTGTGGATTGTGGCACTTTTCACATCCTTTGCTCGTTGCCATGCACTTATAGTGTGGCTTACCTTTATGACATTCAAAGCACTGGGGGATGTATCCATGTCTGGTGTGGTGACAAGCTGTACATCCAATTTTGGTGTGTTTACTTGGATACTTTACAGTTTCTCTATACTCCGTAGGATGACACTCTTTACATTGCTTTGCAAACCAAGGAGTGATTTTCATTTCTAAGGTTGGAGCATGCGGATTAGAATGACACTTCTCACAATTACTAAACTTCTTTCCGTGAACCAACGGATGACAATGACTACACTTTGGCATTATTTCAGACCAATTATGTTTCGTAGGATTATAAACATGAAATTGTTCGTGACAGAATGTACACTTTAACCTGTGCCTTCCACCCTTCTCTTTTATCGTAGTAAACTCATACTTGTGACACCTTGCACAGTCGCTCGTAGTTAGAGGTTTAACAGGCATATTATAAGCATTGGTCTTTTGAGGTACTATTCCAGGCTTTAATATACTATTGGTAAAAACTCCTGGCTTCTTAGTCTTAGCCTGGGCTCCACCAACACCTATAGGTAAACTTAAAAGTCCTATTAAACTTCCTACCGCTAATACTTTCTTTAACACCTCCTTCATTTTTCTTCCCTCCTCAAAAATTTTTACTTAATCAATGCATGGGCATCCATATGGCAATCAAGGCATTTCTTTCCTTTTACCATTACCATTGGGTGAGGCTCACCATGACAAGCCTCACAAGATGGTATTATCTTATGACGACCTCTGTGACAAAATACACACTTAAGTTTTCTGTGCTTGGTATGAGTAGAAGCTAACATCTTTCCAATCTTGGAATGACAAGCCGTACAATAAGCATTGGGTATGTTCATACCATAAGTAACTGGTACTGGTCTGTGAGCAGCGTGACAAAGTTTACAATCTTTATTAGTTTGTCCTGCAAGATGGGGCTTGTGACACCTTAAACAAGGAGGTATGTAGCCGTGCTGAACATGACATGTATTACACGCTAACTTACTGTGCTTAGTAGGATACTTAGCAAGTTCCTCGCCTTCCTTTTTGTGACATGTCATACACTCCTTTTTAAAGTATCCCTTCGCAAGATTCATAACTAACGGTTCGTGAGGATTTGAATGACATCTTTCACAATGAGAAAGCTTAAAGTGTGGTTTCCCATGGTGACACTCAGAACACTTAGGTATCATCTTAGAAAAAGGTATCATTGGATAATGCCCTTTATGACACCCCAAACATCCTACTAATTTGTGTTTGCCACCATGAGCATTTATCTGAGAAACCTCTTTTTTGTGACACTTAATACAGTCAGCATTCGTTAACTTCGCTGACTCTGCTCCATATCCATTCCCTACCCACAAAAATAACGCTAACACTAATAAATAAATCCACTCCAATCTCACCCTTCCCTTCATCCAAACTACCTCCTAATAATATTAAAATTCCTTCCCCTATCTACCTGATTTTATTTTCTTTTCTTTCTAAGTCAAGTCTTTTTAAGTCATGTTTTAAGAAATATTTCCCGATTTTCTTTAATTTTTATAAATTTTTAAAGGATTTTTAAAAGGTTAGTTCATTTTTCTTAAAATCGTTTGCCTTTATTTTTTTTGGTTCGTACTTATAATTTTTTAAAAATACCTTTAACAACCCACCTCAGGAGGGAACCATGTCTAAAATTCCTCCAGAAGTAATTGAAAGGGTCAAAAAATTAAGAGAAGAAATAGAATACCACAACTATAGATACTATGTGCTTAATTCCCCAGTTATATCTGACGCAGAATACGATGCCTTAATGCGTGAACTTAAAGAACTTGAGGAAAAGTATCCAGAGCTTATAACCCCAGATTCTCCAACTCAAAGAGTAGGTTTTAAACCTGCTGAAGCATTTAAAGAAGTCCCTCATGCAGAACCAATGCTTTCTCTTGACGACGCAATGAACGAACAAGAAGTAATTGAGTTTGATAAAAGAATAAAAAGATTCCTTAATCTTCCCGAAGACTTAGAAATAGAATATACCGTAGAACCTAAAATTGACGGTCTTGCAGTAGAACTGGTTTATGAAAATGGCGTATTTGTGGTTGGTTCAACAAGAGGAGACGGATATGTAGGTGAAGATGTAACTAATAACCTTAAAACTATTCCTTCTATTCCTTTAAGAATAAAAAAATTTGAACCTGATGCTCCTGACATACCTCCAAGAATTGATGTAAGAGGCGAAGTTTTTATGACGAAGGAAGAGTTTGAAAGGTTAAATCAAGAAAGAATCGCTAAAGGCGAACTTCCTTTTGCTAATCCAAGAAATGCTGCTGCAGGTTCTTTAAGACAACTTGATCCTTCTATTACTGCAAAAAGAAAGCTTGACATATTTTGTTACGGAGTTGGTAAAGTTGAAGGAATAACCTTTAAAACGCAATGGGAAGTATTGCAAACCCTTAAAAAGTGGGGATTTAAAATTAATCCCCTTGCAAAGCTCGTTAAAGGAATTCAAGAAGCCATTAAGTATCATCATAAAATAGAAGAAATGAGAGAGTCTCTTTCATACGATATAGACGGAGTAGTAATTAAAGTAAACGACCTATCTTTGTGGGAAAAACTTGGAACAAAAGCAAGATCTCCAAGATACGCTATAGCTTATAAGTTTCAACCCACCCAGGCAACAACTCAACTTATAGATGTAGTGTTTCAAGTAGGTAGAACCGGTGCTATCACTCCTGTAGCGATTCTTAAACCTGTTCAAATCGGAGGAGTTACTGTTGAAAGGGCAACTTTGCATAATGAAGACTTTATTAAAAACTTAGATGTTAGAATTGGAGACTGGGTACTCGTTCAGAGAGCTGGAGATGTCATTCCCCAAATTGTAATGCCTATAAAAGAAAAAAGAACAGGAAATGAAAAAGAAATAAAGTTTCCTACTCACTGTCCTATATGTGGAACTAAGCTCGTTAAAAAACCTGGAGAAGCTATTTGGAGGTGTCCTAATACAAATTGCTATGCCTCTCTTATAAGAAAAATTTTACACTTTGCCAGTAGAAACGCTATGAACATTGAGGGTCTTGGCGAAAAAGTAGCAAGAGATCTGGTAGATAAAGGTTTCGTGCAGAACTTAGCTGATTTATTTTACTTAAAAACTGAAGACTTTATGAAACTACCTGGATTTGCTTATAAAAAGGCTAAAAACTTGTACGAGGCTATTCAGAGAGCTAAAAAAACTACCTTAGCAAGGTTTCTTTACGCATTAGGAATAAGGCATGTTGGTGAAGCAATGGCTCAACTTCTTGCAGAAAAGTTTAAGTCTCTTGACAAACTCATGGAAGCCTCTACCGCAGATTTAATGAGTATCCCTGGCGTAGGATACGAAGTAGCTAAGTCAATCGTTGATTACTTTAGAAACGAAGAAAACAGAAAAATGATCCAAAGAATGTTAGATGCAGGATTAACTTTTGAGGAAGAGGAGGTAAAACCTGAGGAAAAGAAAGTTGATCTTTCTGGTAAAACTTTTGTATTTACTGGTGCATTAAAGTCTATGACAAGAGACCAAGCTAAGGAATTGGTAAAAAGGCTTGGAGGAAGAGTTACGAATTCTGTCTCAAGAAATGTAGATTATGTAGTAGTGGGAGAAAATCCAGGATCTAAGTATCAAAGAGCTAAGGCTCTTGGTATAAAAATGCTTTCTGAAGAAGAATTTTTAAAACTCGTGGGTAAAGCCTAATATTTTTCTTACCTCTTCTAAAGTTTCAGAGGCTATCTCTCTTGCTTTTTTAATACCAGGTATTATTAACTCTCTCCAATCTTGACCTTCTACTTCTTTTCTCTTTTTCCATATTGGTTCAAGTCCAGCTATTACTCTTTCTGCAAGTCTTTTTTTACACTCTACGCATCCAAGCTGTGCCTTCTTACACCCCTCTATTATTTCTTTAAGTTCTTCTTGTGTAAAGTAAAGCCTTATAAGTTGGAATGCAACGCATCTATTTTCTGGATCTCCAGGATCACTTTTTTTAGGACGCATGGTGTCTGTTACATAAGACAATACTTTTTTCTTAACTTCTTCTGGTGGATCAGTTAAAGATATGGTATTTCCGTAACTTTTACTCATTTTTCTTCCGTCAGTACCTGGTACCTTAGGAAATTCTGAAAGAATGGGTTCTGGTTCAGGGAAAAATTCAGTTTTATACAAGTAATTAAATCTTCTTGCTATTTCTCTGGTAAGTTCAAGGTGAGGGACCTGATCTAATCCAACAGGAACCTTTTGAGCTTTATAAATTAAGATGTCAGCAGCTTGAAGTACTGGGTAACCGAGAAAACCGTAAGTTGCAAGTTCTTTGTTTTGTAAGTTTTGAAGCATGTCTTTATAAGTGGGATTTCTTTCAAGCCACGCAACAGGTGTTATCATAGAAAAAACGAGATGAAGTTCTATATGTTCCTTTATAGCTGATTGTAAAAATATCACGCTTTTTTCTGGAGACAAACCTACTGAAAGCCATTCTAAAAATAATTCCTTGGAATATTCAGCGATTTTTTGAGGGGTTTCGTAACTCGTAGTAAGTGCATGCCAATCTGCTATAAAGTAAAAACACTCGTACTTATTCTGAAGCTCAAGCCATGTTTTTAATACCCCGTGAAGATGCCCTAAGTGAAGACTACCGGTAGGTCTCATCCCACTTAATATTCTCTCCTTAGACACTTTTCTCACCCCTTTTGTAATTTTTTTTAAAAACTTATCATAAAATTCCGAAAAATAAACAAATTAAACGCTTTTCAAAAAAATTTTATGATTTAAATTTGTAGGTGAAAAAACATAAAGGAGGATAAAAGAGTGAGATGTGAGAGACTAAAAACTCTTATAAGAGATTGGTATCAAGAGGTAAGAAATTTTACTCTTTCTCCAATAAAAATGAAAGAACTCGTAGAAAAGCATATTAAACACTGTGAAATCTGTCAAACGGATCCAGATCTTCCTCTTGAATTAGATCAGTTGTGGGAAATTATAAGGGTACCTCACATCCCATCTAAGTCTGATGAATTTAGATTCAAGATTGAAGAACAAGAATACCTTTACGAAGAAGAAGAACCTATAGAGGAAGAAGAATTTTAAAAGTGCCCGCAAACGCGGGCAACATTTTTAATGTTCTTCTTCCTCTTCTTCGTATCCAGTAATCATTGCAATAATGTGAGCAAGAGGTGTATGTCCCAAAGTACTTAAATAAATGTGAACAAAAATAAAAAATCCGTAAAATACCCATAAACCTGTATGAATTAAAGATACTACTTGAAGTCCACCTAAAAGCTTCCCTAACCAAGCAAACTTAACAGGATCCCATAAAACAAGACCAGTAAGAATTTGTAAAGGAATACACACCATCATTATCATAAGATAGGCTACTTGCTGAAGAGGGTTAAACTTGTGCTCAGGGCTTGGATGATGGGGATTCTTTTTACCTACCATTATTCCATAACCGTAATAAAGTGCCTGCCTTATCATTCCGGATATCCAATCTACAGGCTTCCAAAAGGGTGGAATATAAATCTTAAAAAACTTTCCAGTAAAAAAGTAATAACAAAACCACAACAGGTAATTAGCAAGAAGAATAAAACCAAATACGCTGTGTATTTTTACAGCTGTATGAAAAGAAATCCACTCTGTTTTTCCTATAAATCTTATTTGAAGTCCTGTCAAAATAAGGATTATAAAGCTTATAGCATTTACCCAGTGCCAAATTCTTACAGGAACTGGATGCAAATATACTCTCTTTTTCATTATCTACCCTCCCTTCTTTTTCTTCTAATTGGTGCAGTTAAAATTCTAAGCGTAAGATGACCAAGTCCAAAACAAATTCCTCCTATTACTGCAATTATAAACAATAAATCTAATATACTTATTTTGGTAAGAGTAAGCACATAGAAGTGTCTCAAGGTTGGTATTGCATAAACTGAATTCAACGCTTTTTTAGCAAGAGTAAAACTTTGAGGCTGAAGCTTATCGTTTATAAGTTCAAGCTCCCCTTTAAAGTTTGCTTTTACATTGTGACATACACTACACTTTCCAATTGCGTGAGTTTTATCAAGGATTTTGTGAGCGTCGTTAGGATTAAGCATTACCAATCTACCTTTAGTTTTTACTTTAACTTCTCTATTAAGTTTATTTAAAAATCTCCAAAGTTCTTTACCTTGAATTACTCCATCTCCGTTTTTATCTATTTCTGAACGAACCGCACTTACAGAAATTCCAAGAACTTTTGCTACTTCTTCTATCTTTATAGGTTGTTTCGTAGCTACTTTAACTAAAGAAACCATAATGGCTTTTTTACCTTTTGCATGACACACAGCACAAGAAGCACCTTTAAAGTGGGCTTTAACAAATGTGGTTAAAGTAAAAGGTGGATTATAAAGCCATGTATTGTGAGCTACTTCTACTCCTTTGTGACACTTTAAGCAATTATTAGTAAGATCTGCAACAGAGGCTACTTTTATTCCGTGTGCTCCATGACAATCAGAACACGCAGGTGCATTTTTATTTCCTTTTTTCATTGCTATGTAGTGCACGCTATCCTTAAAGGCATTAAAAGCATCTTTGTGACACTTCACGCATATTTCCATTTTTTCTTTTGCAGTAGCAAGCTTCTTTACTTGATGATATCCGTGACAGCTCAAACAATTAGGTGCATTTTTCTTACCACTTGCAAAAGCCATTCCGTGAGCGCCTTTTTCATAAAGTGCAACTTCTTTACTGTGGCACTCTGCACAGATTTTGGTTGCCATTTTTCTGTAATCTGCAATTGACTTAAACTTCCTAAACGGATGGCTTTGTTTTGAAAATCCTTTATGACAATCTGTACACTTTAAGTTCTTGTGAACGGAGTGTAAAAGTGCTTCTTCTTTTACTTGAACAGAAAGAACTTCTCCATTTTCCATTTTCTTTATCAAATTTCCTCTGTGACACACTAAACAATATTCATTGACAGGAAGTTCTGCAACAGCTTTTATAGGTTTAACATTGTGATATCCATGACACTTAATACAAGAATCTCTTTTAGCAAGCTGATAATGTGCAGGATTTTTCTTTAATTGAGCATCGGTATGACACCTCTGACATACGATTTTTGCCATGTTTTTAAGATATTCTTCTTTACTCTTCCAGTGATAAATAGGATGTCTGGTTTTAGAAAAACCAGCGTGACAATCAGTACACTTTAAGTTTTTATGAACTGAATGTAAAAGAACTTCTCTTTTAACTTGTACTGACATTACTTCACCGTCTGGTAACTTCTTAGTTAAAGCTAAACTGTGACACTTTAAACAAAATTCATTAATGCTTGCCTTTCTTTTCCAAATTTTAAATGCTGGTTTTTCGTGATATCCGTGACACTTGATACAAGAAATACCTTTTTTAATCACATAAGCATGTCCTTTATACCTCGCAAGAGCACTATAACTATGACAAAGCAAACACCTCTTAACAATTTTTTTCGTAAAAGCCTCTTTACTCTTAATTTTAGCAGGAACGGGATGTCTCACTGCATTGTAAATGTCGTAATGGCAGGCAAAGCATCCTATTTTTGCATGATTGGTACGAGCAAATTTCTTCGGATTTACATAAAGACTCATCTTCTCTCCATTAGGTAATACCTTCGGAAGCATCTTCTCTCCATGACACTTTAAACATCCTTTAGTCTCCTTAGCGATTTGTCTCATAGACTTTATGTAATGAGCAGTATGACAAACATCACAAGTAACCTTTCCTTTAACTGCGTTTTTGTGGAAAAAGCCCAAACTATCCGCTGAATGACACATTAAACAATAACGACAAACCTTTTTTGCATAAGCTTCTTTACTTTTTATCTTAATAGGTCTCGGATGTTTTGAAAAATCAAGAGAACGATGACAGAAAATACAATCCATTTGTCCGTGAACAGACTTTTTGTACCTCTTCGGATTTACATAAAGACTCATCTTCTCTCCATTAGGTAATACCTTCGGAAGCATCTTCTCTCCATGACACTTTAAACATCCTTTACTTGAATAACCTACTGCGTAAAGATCGTTAGAAAACCCTAAATACCCCCCTATTAATACGATAAATAAGAGAAGCAAGAAAATAGGATTCTTATAAAGATTTTTCATCCGCTTCTCCCTCCCTCTATATTTAAATTTTTCAACAAACAAAAAACCCTTACCGCAATTGTTACTTATTGTATATAAAAAACTAATTTTTAGTCAAGTGTTGTCTTATTAAAAATTTAAAATTTGGGGTAACTCTTCTCTTTTAATCTCTTTTTTTTGTAATTTTTCTTTTATTTTTTTCTTTTATCTATTACTCTCACCGCCTTTCCAGGCACCCTCTGTATCGTTCCTTCTGGTACTACTTGAATCTTGCTATGAAAACCAAGAAAATCGTAAAGTTCCATATTTAACCTTTCAAGAGCCTTTTCGTCTATACCTTCGTCTATTTTTTCTACAATAATCGTCATTTCGTCCTTACCTTTAATTGTTTCTATAACTAATTGATAATAAGGAGAAAGTCCTTTGTACTTCATAAGAATCTGTTCAATTTGAGAAGGATAAAAGTTAACACCCTTTACCTTTAACATGTCGTCTGTTCTTCCTTTAATTCTATCTATTCTTACATGAGTTCTACCACAGTCGCACTTTTCGTAACTTAAAATACGGGTTATGTCTCTGGTTCTGTATCTTATAAGAGGCAAACCTTCTTTCGTAAGGGTAGTTATAACGAGTTCTCCTTCCTGCCCTATAGGAAGAACCTCTCCTGTTTCAGGATCAACTACTTCTATAATATAATGGTCTTCCCACACATGAATCCCTGCTCTTGCCTCACAATCAATACCCAATCCAACTCCTCCGGTTTCTGTCATACCTATTATGTCAAAAGTCTTTACTCCCATAATTTCTTCTATCCTTTTTCTATACTCGTCTGACCAAGTCTCTGCTCCTAAAATAGCAACTCTTAATTTCGTTTCTCTAAAGTCAAACCCTATCTCTTTAGCAACTTCTATAAGTCTTGCAGGATAAGAAGCAATAGCTCCTATAGCAGTAACCTCAAGGTCTTTTATAAACTTCAATTGCATCAAACTTCTACCAGCCCCTGCAGGAACTATAAAGCATCCCAAGGTTTCAGCTCCGTAATGAAATCCAAATCCTCCGTTAAACAAACCAAAAGAAGGCATTATCTGAAGTCTATCCTTTTCCGTAAGTCCAGCACACACAAGACATCTTGCCATCATCTCTCCCCAAGTTTTAACATCGTTTTTCGTCATTGCATTAATTACTGGAACTCCTGTTGTACCAGAGCTCATATGCATCCTTGCACAATCTGAAGGATCTACTGCTATGTGGTCAAAAGGATAACAATTTCTGAGGTCTTCCTTAGTAGTAAAAGGTAAGTACTTGAGGTCTTCCAAGCTTTTTATGTCTTCAGGACTTACATCCTTAAGTTTTTCTTTTAATTTTGAACGAGAATTTTTAATGTACTTTATAACCTTTTTAAGTCTCTCAAGTTGCAGTTTTTCTATTTCTTCCCTTGGTAAACTCTCCATTTCTGGATTAAACATCTTTAATCACCCCCTACCAAAAATTTAGTCTTAAGTCTAACACAATTATCAAAATTTTTAATCTCTTTAAATCAAAAAGTCTGTTCAGAAAAAAATCTCCTGGTATATTTATAAGTATGTTTGGAATAGAAATTCTTGAATCCATTCCTTTTCCCTTAGTTTTCTTAGCTATTGTTTTAATAGCAGTTTCTTTAAGAATTATAAATGAATACGAAAGAGCGGTTATTTTAAGATTGGGAAAATTTTCCTCAGTTAAAGGTCCTGGAGTTATCTTTTTAATACCTTTTATAGACAAAATGATAAAAGTAGATTTAAGGCTCGTTGCGCTTGATGTTCCTCCTCAAGAGATCATTACGAGAGATAATGTTTCTATAAGGGTTAGTGCAGTCGTTTATTATCGCGTTATGGATCCTGAAAAAGCAGTTTTAAGGGTTGAAGACTTTAATTACGCAACGAGTCAGCTTGCTCAAACCACGCTTAGAAGTATCTGTGGACAGGCAGAACTTGACGAGGTTCTGGCTGAAAGAGAAAGGTTAAACCTTAAGATTCAAGAAATCCTTGACGCTGAGACAGAACCCTGGGGAGTAAAAGTTTCTAAGGTAGAAATTAAAGAAATAGACTTACCCGAGGAAATGAAGAGAGCAATGGCTCGTCAGGCTGAAGCTGAAAGAGAAAGAAGAGCAAAAATTATTGCTGCAGACGGCGAGTATCAGGCTGCTAAAACCCTTCTTGAAGCATCCAAAATAATGGCTGAGAATCCAATTACCTTACAGTTGCGTTATCTTCAAACCCTCACCGAAATCGCTGCTGAGAAAAATTCTACAATTCTCTTTCCTTTACCTATGGAAGTAATAAAAGCCTTCCTTGACAAACAAAAGTAGTAGCAACTTTGAGTAATTTTTCTTAAGAATTTTTTCACATAGAATGGGAATATATGTTTTATAATATAAAAATTTAACTTAAGGGGGTTAAAATGGATAAAGAGTTCGTAAAAAAGTTTGCAGAAAAGTATCAGGACATTAAGGAATTATTTGAGAAACACCAGGAGCTTGAAAAGGAGGTAGAGGCATTTAACAAAAAAAGATATTTAACTGCAGAAGAAGAGGCAAGGTTAAAACAGATAAAAAAAGAAAAACTTCAAATAAAGGAAAAAATTTACAAGCTTATTAAGGAGTACGAAGGTATAGAGATAGAGTAAAAACGAGTTAAAGGGGGTTGGCTTTGGGTGAGGTAATGACTGGAGCAAAAATGATCGTTGAAGCCCTTAAAAGAGAAGGTGTAAGTGTAATTTTTGGATATCCAGGAGGTGCTGTTCTTGATATATACGACGAGATATACAAAACTCCAGAAATAAAACATGTTCTGGTAAGGCACGAACAAGGAGCAGCACACGCAGCAGATGGATATGCAAGGTCAACAGGAAAAGTAGGGGTAGCACTCGTTACCTCTGGTCCTGGAGCTACGAACACAGTAACGGGAATTGCAACTGCCTATATGGACTCTATTCCCATAGTAGTATTTACAGGGCAGGTTCCAACGAGGCTCATCGGTAACGACGCCTTTCAGGAAGTTGACATAACTGGAATTACGAGACCCATAACTAAGCACAACTTTCTCGTTAAGAGGATAGAGGACCTTCCCAGGATTTTAAAAGCTGCGTTTTACATTGCAAGAACAGGAAGACCCGGTCCTGTCTTAGTTGACCTTCCTAAGGATGTTCAGCAGGCTAAAGGTGAGTTCAATTATCCTGAAGAAATTAAGTTAAGAAGCTATAATCCGGTTTATGAACCTCACCTAAGGCAAATAGAAAAGGCTTATGCTCTTCTTGAGCAGGCAGAAAGACCTGTGTTATTGCTTGGTGGTGGAGTAATTTCTTCAAATGCTTCTGAAGAAGTATTAAAACTTGCAGAAAAACTTAATTTACCTGTTACTATGACCCTCATGGGACTTGGTTCTTTCCCTGGAGAACATCCTCAAAGTCTTGGCATGCTTGGAATGCACGGTACTTATTATGCTAACATGGCTGTGGCTAATTGTGATGTGCTTCTCGCAGTGGGAGCAAGGTTTGACGATAGAGTTACTGGAAAGGTTGACGCCTTTGCACCAGGGGCAAAGATCATTCACATTGACATAGATCCTTCTTCTATTCAAAAAAATGTTAAAGTCCATGTACCTATCGTTGCAGACTGTAAGAGAGCCTTGATAAGGCTTCTTGAAGTAGTAAAAGCAGTAGGCAAACCTAAGAAGTACTGGAGAGAAAGGTTTAAGGACTGGTGGGAACAAATTGACATTTGGAAAAGAAGATATCCTCTTACCTACAAAGAGGATCCAAATTACATAAAACCTCAATATGTTATAGAGAAGCTTTACGAGCTTACCAAAGGAGAAGCAATTATAGCGACAGAAGTCGGTCAAAATCAAATGTGGACTGCACTTTTTTACAAGTTTAAGTATCCGAGAACACTTATTACTTCTGGTGGACTCGGAACGATGGGATTTGGTTTTCCAGCTTCTATAGGAGCTCAGATGGGGAATCCAGACAAGTTAGTAATTGACATCGCTGGAGACGGATCTATTCAAATGAACATTCAGGAGCTTGCAACTGCTATGGAGCAAAAGCTTCCTATAAAAATTATAATTCTCAACAATGGTTTTTTGGGTATGGTTAGGCAATGGCAAGAGCTATTTTACAGCAGAAGGTATTCTTTCGTACAGTTTTCCGTTTTACCTGACTTCGTTAAACTTGCTGAGGCTTATGGAGCAGTAGGAATGAGAATTACCAAACCTGAAGAAGTTGAACCAGCACTTAAAAAAGTGCTTTCTATGGATACTCTGGTTATACTTGATGTACAGATAGCACCTGAAGAAGGGGTATTCCCCATGGTACCTGCTGGAAAAGCTACGACTGAAATGATTTTAGTATAAAGAGGAGGCTGTAGATGGAGGAAAAAAAGCACACTTT
The DNA here is from genome assembly GCA_013153525.1 of Thermodesulfobacteriota bacterium. GTDB lineage: Bacteria > Desulfobacterota > Thermodesulfobacteria > Thermodesulfobacteriales > Thermodesulfobacteriaceae > Thermodesulfobacterium. Next base: position 5,755 of record JAADEG010000033.1, on the reverse strand, counting down.
ATCAGTGCTTGTAGAAAACACTCCAGGAGCACTTGCAAGAATTGCTGGGCTCTTTAGTGGTAGAGGTTTTAACATAGATAGTTTGTGCGTTGCAGAAACACTTGATCCAACACTCTCTCACCTTACTTTGGTTACCCACGGTGACGATCAGATTATAGAACAGATTATAAAACAACTAAGGCGTTTAATAGATGTTTATAAAGTAGTTAATGTTACTGAAGAAGGAGAGTATGTAGAAAGAGAAATGGCTCTTATAAAGGTAAAAGCTGAGAGAGAAAATAGAGAAGAAATCTTTAGGATATGTGAAATTTTTAGGTGTAAAATCGTGGATGTTAGTCCAAGGACATACATCCTTGAGGTAACAGGAGATAAAAATAAGCTTCAAGCTGTAATTGAGCTTCTGAGACCTATGGGAATTAAAGAAATAGTAAGAACAGGTAGTATAGCAATGAAAAGAGAAAAAAAGTCCACATAAAATTTCCTCGTCTTTCCTCTTGATTTTTCTGCATACCAAGATAAATTCTTAATCGCAAAAATTTTTTGAAGGGGTGGTCTTGGTATGATTAAACTCAACTTGGACATGGAAGAACTTGGAGAAAAGGAAGTTGCGCAGTTTGAAGAAAGTTTTAAGAGATGTGCAAGACGCATTATACTTGCAACGACCCTTGCAGGATGTGGACATCCAGGTGGGTCTCTTTCTTCTTTAAGTATGCTCCTCGTACTTTACGCACTTGCAGATGTTGATCCCAAAAATCCCAGAGCTCCTGAAAGAGACAGGATCGTTATAAGTCAGGGGCACATAAGTCCAGGAGTTTATAGTGTACTTTGTGAATACGGATTTTTTGAAGAAGAGCCTTTTCTCATGGAATTCAGGCGTACTGGATCTGCATTTGCAGGACATGTTGAGCAGGCTGTACCTGGAGTTGAGTGGAATACGGGAAATCTTGGACAAGGACTTTCTGCTGCGTGTGGAATGGCAATGGCTATAAAACTGAAAAAGCAAAAAAATCGCGTATTTTGTCTTATGGGAGACGGAGAACAACAAAAGGGTCAAGTTATAGAGGCAAGAAGATGGGCTGTAAAGTTTGGACTTGATAATCTCATAATGTTAATAGATTACAACAGACTTCAAATAGGTGGAGACATACAAAAAGTTATGCCTTTAAGTTTAAAAGAAGAGATTCTTGCCACTAAGTGGAATGTAATAGAGATAGACGGACACGACTTTAATCAAATTTTTAAGGCTATTAAAAGAGCAATAAAGGGGGAGGTTGAACTAAAAGGGCATCCTACTGCGATTATTGCTAATACTGTAATGGGAAAAGGAATTTCTTTTATGGAAAACGATCCTAAGTGGCACGGAATGGCTTTACCAGAAGACCTTGCTAAGGAGGCTTTAAAAGAGCTGGGCTTTGATCCTGCAGAGCTTGACGAGTTAAAGGAAAAAAGAAAGACCTGGAAAATATCCTTTCCTCACACTGAGCACGAACCTCTTCCTGTAGAAGTAAAGATCCCAGAAATAAAGATTTCTTCTCCTGATAAAAAGTACGATTGTAGAGGAGCTTATGGAGAGGTGCTTGAAGAACTCGCAAGATTAAACAACTTGGATAGTACTCCGAAGGTGTTAGGACTTACATGTGACCTTGAAGGCTCTGTAAAGATGTCTGGATTTAAAAAGGTATATCCAGAGGCATTTTTTGAATCAGGAATCCAGGAGCATCACACAGCATCAGTTGCAGGAGCCTTGTCTAAGGAAGGATTTTTAGTATTTTTCTCAACCTTTGGGGTGTTTGCGGTTGACGAAGTTTATAATCAGTTAAGAATAAATTCTTTAAATAAAACAGCTCTTAAAGTCGTAGCAACTCATCTTGGAGCAGATGTAGGAGAAGACGGACCAACTCATCAGTGTATTGACTACTTGGGTATTCTTTTAAACATCCCTGACTTTGAGATTTACATTCCTGCTGATGCAAATCAAACTAAGCACATAATTACCACCATAGCTAAAAGACCTGGTAACATATTCGTTGGAATGGGAAGGTCAAAACTTCCTGTAGTAACTACTGAAGACGGAAAGGTATTTTTTGACGAAAATTATAAGTTTATTCCTGGAAAAGCTGATTGGTTGAGAGATGGAAAAGACGCAGTTATTATAACTTATGGATCCGTTGTTCCAGAGGTGCTTGAAGCCTGGAAAAAACTTAAAGAAGAAGGTATAAGTGTAGGGGTATTAAACATAGCTTCCATAAGACCTTTTCCTGAAGAAGATGTGTTAAAAGCAGTAGAATGTGGAAAAGTGGTAGTGGTAGAGGATCACTTAGTTGAAACTGGACTTGGAATGAGGATTGCCGGATTTTTAGGATTAAAAGGAATAAAGGCTGAAATTAAACTCCTTGGGCACAAAGAGCCTTTGTCTTCTGGAAAACCAAAAGAGCTGTTTAAGCTTTCTGGAATTGATGCTGAGGGGGTTGCAAGTGCGGTAAAAAGTATGCTAAAAGGTTAAGTAATGGAAGAAGTAAAAGAACCTGAAGAAGTTAAGCAAACTTTCGTTGAACACCTTTTAGAATTAAGAGGGTGTCTTTTTAGAGCATTTATAGGATGGTCGGTTTTTGCAATTTTATCTTACATTTTATCTCCTAAAATTATTCAGGTTTTTCTTTATCCTCTTTTTAAAGCTATTCCAAAGGAAAACACCATTTACTTTCGTACTTTTCCAGAAGTTTTTGCTACTTATCTTAAACTTTCTATTATAATGGGGTTTATTTTTGGAAGCCCTTACATTTTTTATCAATTGTGGCAATTCGTTGCACCTGGACTATATCCTCACGAGCAAAGGTGGGTTAAAAGCGCTGTTTTTCTCACCTGTTTTTCTTTTTTAATAGGTGATCTCGTAGCTTATTTTCTATTTTTACCCTATTTTTTAAGATTTCTTTACTCCTTTGGAGAAAGATTTTTGGTTTTTAAGCCATTTTTAACGGAATACATAAACTTCGTTTTAAAGTTTTTTATTTTTGCGGGAACGATTTTTCAGCTTCCTGCGTTTTTACTTCTTTTGTCAAAGCTTGAAATAGTTAGTCTTGAGCAACTTGTAAGATTTAGACCTTATGCAATAATTCTTGCTTTTGTGATAGCAGCAGTAGTAACTGGTGGCGGAGATCCTCTTACCCAAATTTTAATAGCCTTGCCCTTGACATTACTTTACGAGGTTGGTATAATTTTAGTTAGAACCACTCAAATCAAACCTAAAAGGAGGTAGTGTCATGCCTTTTAATCTTGGTGGTCAAGAGTTATTTATTCTTTTGTTTTTAGCGCTTTTAATTTTTGGAGCAAAGAGATTACCAGAGGTTGGAGCAGGTCTTGGTAAGGGTATTCGTTCTTTTAAAGAGGCTCTTAATTCTGCAGATGTAAAAGAGGACATGGAAAAGCTTGAAAAGGAAAGCACGAGCACATCCACAAAGAGCAGTTAAAAACTGAACTTTGTGCGAGCTTTTATTCTTGCAGCTGGTAAAGGAACGAGGCTTCTCCCCTATTCTTCAATTCTTCCTAAGCCTCTTTTTCCTATTCTTGGTCAACCTATATTAAAAATTATCTTAAAACAGCTTATAAGTGTAAATCTTACTAACATTGGAATCAATTGCTGGTATCTAAAAGAAAGTCTTATCAGTTTTTTAAACACTTTTTCAAAGTCGTTTCCAGAAGTTAACCTTCAAATTTTTGAAGAAAAAGAACTTCTTGGAACAGGAGGAGCTTTAATTAATGCAAGAAGTTTTTTTAAAGACACTACCTTGGTAATTAATTCAGACATTTTAACCAACTTAAATTTTAAGAACATCTTAAGGGCTCACGAATCCATAGGAACTCCAGTAAGTATGGTATTTTACAAAGGACACAATAATAATGTTGAAATAGACTTAGAAAAAAGAATAGTTAAAAAGTTTAGAACAAAAGGTGGTTCTACTTTTACTTTTGCAGGAATACAGGTGATTGAATCTGAGTTAATCAAAGTTTTACCTTGTAATTTTGACCTTATAAATTCTTACGAGGAGTTACTTAAAAAAGGAGTAAAAATTGGGGCTATAATGGTAGAAAATAGCTACATAGCTGACATAGGGACTCCTGAATCTTACTTAAAAGTCCACGAGGATCTTTTGTTAAAACGGTTTGAAGTAAAAGAATGCCCAAGTTTTCAAACACCTGTTGTTTTTAAAAATTGCGTGGTAAAAGGAAAAGTTGAGGCAAAAAACTGGGTATTTTTAGAAGATTGTGTTATTGAGGATGGAGTAATTCTTTCAAAAGTAGTAGCTTGGAAAGGAGCACGCATAAAAAAGGGCTTTTACGAATGGAAGATACTCGTTTAAAAAGCGTAATTTCTAAGTTAAAACCTAAGCCCTTGGACATAATTACTCTAAAAGGTGATGGATCTAACCGCAAGTTTTATAGACTTAAGTTTAAAAATTCCTCAGCGATTTTGATCCTGCCTCAAGAAGGTTTTTACGGAAAAAGAGAAGCTTTAAGCTATTATCACATTGGAAAATTTTTTAAAAAAAGTGGCATACCTGTTCCTGAAATTTACGAATTTTTTGAAGACACAGGGATTTTACTCGTTGAAGATCTCGGAGATATCCATCTTTTTGACATACCAGATGAACAAAAACTTGGGTTTTATAAAAAAATTATCCTGATCCTTGCTGAAATACAAGAATTGGTACACGAATTTCCCTTAAAACATACTCTTGAAACCGTAGTATATGACTTTAACTTGATGTGGGAAAAAGAGATAATTGCGTTTTTTAAGTGGCAAGACTTATCGGTTTCAAAAGACTTCCTTGATAAGATAAAGGAATTTTTCGTCAAAAACTTTCCTTCTTATAAGTTAAAAGTTATACACAGGGACTTTCAAAGCAAAAACATCATGATAAAGGAGGATAAGGTATTTGTTATAGACTTTCAATCAGCGAGATTGGGTCCCGGGGAATACGATCTTGCTTCTCTTCTTTTAGATCCTTATGTAAAAATTTTTAACGACTTTGAGTTAGTAAAAAAGCTTGCTTTAAAGTATTGCGAAGTTGTAAGTAAAGATAAAGAGGAATTTTTAAGAAACTTTTATTTTTTTGGAATAGCAAGACTTCATCAAGCAATATCAGCTTATTACAGACTAAGCAAATTGGGAAAACCCTGGTTTAAAAAGTACATTCCTGTAGCAAAGAAGAGACTGTATTTTCTGTTAAAGAAATTTTTTGTTGAATTAATTAAAATTTACGAAGTAAATAATGTTTTATAAAGGAGGATAAAGAATGGTTATAAGTGAGTACGAAAAAGTCAAACCTTACATTACTAAAGATGGATCTTTAATAAGAGAGCTTATGCATCCAAGTGTACACGGAAACAAAAACTTAAGTCTTGCCGAAGCCATTGTTCCTGTAGGATTTACTACTTTTTTACACAAGCATCATCTTTCTGAAGAAGTGTATTACATACTTGAAGGAAAGGGGTTGATGAGGGTTGGAGAAGAAGAATTAGAGGTTAAGTCTGGTGATGCGATTTACATTCCACCTAACACTTTGCACCAGATAAAAAACATTGGAGATATTCCTTTAAGATTTCTTTGTTGTTGTGCTCCAGCCTATTCGCACGAGGATACTGAGGTATTGGAGAGTTAAAGTTATCTGGAGATGGGGGGAGTCGAACCCCCGACCTCCGGAGTGCGATTCCGGCGCTCTCCCACCTGAGCTACATCCCCGTACTCAGGGATAGC
>JAADEG010000076.1 GCA_013153525.1 Thermodesulfobacteriota bacterium | reverse complement strand
CTTTTTTAAAGGGATAAATTTTGTCTATATAAGGAAAATTTTTAAATAATGGGATGTAAGATTTGTTTAAAACCCCTATTATTTTACAATCTGGAAAAGACAACTTTAAACTTTTGATAGCTGGGGTAGCAAATAATGCGTCTCCCAAAGCCGTGTGAGAAATTACTAAAATTTTTTTTGGTATGTGGTCCAGCCTTTCTAAAGGATAAACCTTAAATTTAAGTAATTTTAAATACAGCTTTAAAATATTTTGATAAAGCTTCAATTAAATCCCCTCTTTTTAACAAAAAAACAGTTTTAAGTGATTAATTAAATCTTCAAGATTAATGTCTAAGCATTTAGAAAACTTTACATCGTATATACACTTTTTTTTCCCACCACATGGAACGCAATCCCAATCTTTTTGATAAACGAAGTGTTTACCAAAAAATTGACTCCCTCGCTGTTCGTAAGGAGATTCGTAACTTTTCCACTCTACATCGTTGTCCCAGGGTCCCCAGTTATGCTTCCCAGTTGGTCCAAAAACTGCAAATACTGGCTTGTTAAGTGCTGCTGCTATGTGCATAGGTGCAGTATCTATCCCAAAAAAGAACCTGCACTTTTTAATTATCCAAAATAACTCCTCAAGAGAAACTTTTCCAGCAAGATTAATAACACATTTTTTTGCTTTTACAAGCTCAAACACCTCTTTTACATACCTTAGTTCTCTTTCTGCGCCACCAGATGTAATAACCACTTTTAATCCATTTTTTACAAAAAAATCTGTAACTCCAGCGATTATTTTAACAGGAAGACACTTTAAAAACCAACCTGCAACAGGATGAATAACTACATAATTTTCTTCTAAAATTTCCGAATTTTTTAAGATGTTTTGAGCTCGTTTTTCGTCTAAACTATTTAAATATAACCTCACTTTGGGAGGAGTAAACTTAAAATCAAATACCTGATCAACGAACCAAAGGTCCTGTAAAATCGTGTGAGTATTAGGAGGAGTGTATAACTTTGAAAAAATTCTCCTTTGCACCTTTTCCTTTTTTGGAGAAAAGTAGGAAAACTTCTCCTTAGCCTTAACCAAAAATGAATAAAGGTGCGACCTATCCCCTGGAGAAAAGTTTAACACCACATCGTAAGAGTACTTTCTTAAAGACTTTATAAAACTTAAGTTAACTCTAAGTCGTTCTAACTTGCTTGCATTTTTTTTCTTAGATATTACGAAAAATTTGTCCACATATGGTGCGTTTTTAATTACTGGAAATGCGTAATCGTTCGTCAATACATGAAGTTCTGCGTCTGGTAAAAAAGTTTTTATCTTTCTTAAAGCTGGCTCCCAGAGGAGAACATCCCCTATTTGTTTGAGTTTAATCGCTAATATACGCATTTTATAACTTCAACGAACTTTTTTACTGAGTCTTCAATACTGTGTGCTTTAGCAGTTTCAAGAGCAAATTTCTTCATGGGCTCTAAACTCTTATAAACCGTGTCTATTAAAACAGCAAGTTTTTCGTGATCTACGGGTAGTTCAACGGTAAATCCGTTTTTTCCGTTTATTATTAACTCACTTGCACCGTTTGCAATCGTGGTAATAACTGGAAGCCCACAGGCAAGTGCCTCAAGACAGGTATTTGAAAACGGATCGTACACAGTTGGCAATACGAACACATCTCCTGCGTGATAAAACTTAAGTACATCTCTTTGAGCACCAAAAAAGAATACCCTCTTATCAATCTGTAATTTTTTTGTGAATAACTTGAACTCCTTAAGCCTTTTTTCCTTCCCAACCACCACTAATACATATTCTTTTGGAAGCAAGCTCATCGCTTTTAATAAAAAAATAAGCCCTTTTCTAAAGTACCCACTTCCAACGAACAGAATAACTGCTGAATCTTGAGGAATTCCAAGGCTTCGTCTCAATTCAATTTTTTTTTCTTTATTAACGGGAAAAAACTTTTTAAGGTCAACTCCATTATAAATGACCCTACACTTTTCATATACCTTAGTTCCGTAAAACTTACCAAAGTCTTCTTTTACCATGTTTGAATTCGTTATAACTACCTTAGAAACCAGCAGACACTTTTTCTCAAGCCACTTTATGATTTGATGTTTCGGGTTTACGACGAAACTTAGCCCTTTTAAAGCCCCTTCAAGGTACTTTTTTCTGTTTTCAAGCCACCTCAAGTGACAACCGTCTGAAGCACGATAAATGTGTTGATAAAGGGTACGATCAAAACTAACAGCAATAAAGTCGTCTTTTAAGCTTTTTAAGTACTTGCGAGCTGAAAGCGCAAAACCTAAGTCTTTTGAGATTAAGTTTTTAGAATTTACTAAGTGAATGTAAAGTCCTTCTACTTCTTCCCAATTAGTGGTTAACAGGTGTATCTCAAAGTTCTTTTTTAAGTGATTTATTACGCTTTTTAAGTAAAGTTCAGCTCCTCCATAAGGATTAAAGCGTTGTTTAATAAAAAAGAGTTTCATTTTGAAGTTTTTAAACCTCTACTGGAATTCCTCCAACTTCTCTTATGAGTCTTTGGATTTCTTTAGGAGGCAGTTTCATTACTTGTGTTTTTTTCATTGATTCACTTATTTTTTCTTCAAATACGGTTCCGTGAAAGTGGTCTGCTCCCCATAACAAAGCAACCTGTGCAAGTTTTACCCCAAGAAACACCCAATAAGCCTTTATGTGTGGAAAGTTGTCAAGGATTATCCTTGATATAGCAATAGTTTTTAAAATCTTGTGAGCAGAGGGTCCTGGAAGATAGGAAAGCTCATTCCCCTCTGGAATAAAGGCAAGAGGAATAAAGCAGTAAAATCCCTTTGTCTCTTCTTGCACCTCTCTTAGTTTAAACAAGTGCTCAATTATTTCCTCGTCAGTTTCTATGTGCCCAAATAAAAGAGTTGCATTCGTCGGAATCCCAAGCTCGTGAGCTATTTTTGCTATTTTTATCCACTTATCCCCAGAAATCTTGGCTGGAAAAAGCTCTTTTCTTATCCTTTCTGAAAAAACTTCAGCTCCACCACCTGGTATGCTGTTTAACCCGGCTTCTTTTAGCTCTAAAAGTACCTCTTTTACGGATTTTCCAGAAATCTTTGAAAGCCAGTCTATCTCAACGCAGGTGTAAGCCCTTATTCTTACCTTAGGAAAGTTTTTTCTTACTTCTTTTATTAGATCCACATAATACTCGTAGGGAATAGAAGGGTTTAATCCACCTACTATGTGAACCTCTTTTAACTCTGGGGTATTTTTTAAAGTTTCAATTACCTGAGGAATCTCAAGAACATATCCTCCTTCTTCTCCAGGCTTTTTGTGATAACCGCAAAACTTGCATCCAGTAGTACATATGTTCGTGTAATTTATGTGTCTGTTAATGGTGTAATAGTACTTTTTTCCGTGCAAACGCTCTTTTACATCCTGGGCAAGCTTACCTAATAAAAATAAATCACCTTCTTTGTATAAGTAAAGGGCTTCGTCTTTTTCTAATGGAACCCCACTTTTTACCTTTTTTGCAATGTCTTCAAACTCTTTTGAAATTACGACTTCTAACACTTTGAACACCTCTAATTTTTTTATGATGCAATCTCAATTATAAGAGATATTTGTAATTTTTGCAAGGAGCTTTGTATTCACAATACTTACACACGGAATCATCCGGAGGAAAGGCAAACACATCTGCATTAAGCATGTGAGAAAATACGCCTTTGAGAATCAAAGGGAAACACTTCTCAAAAAACCTGTAAATCTCAGGAAACTTCTTTTTTTTATCCCCAAAAACAAACTTTTCTGGAGATCTTAGGTCAGTAGGAGTAATAAATCCACAGTTTATTACAAAAAATTCTTTTTCGTTTTTAATAAAAAGACTTCTATTTTTGTAAAAAAGATAATAGTAAAATACCAGCTGAAAGGCATTACCAAGCTCGTCGTAGAGTTGATAGGGATCGTTCTCGCTAAAAGGCTTTTGAAACCGCGTTTTTATGAAGTTTTCAACCTTTCTCTTTCCTGAAGAAAAGTATGGATTGCTTTTGTAATCCATAATTAAGTACTTATTTACTCCCTCTTTGCGCTTTATTATGAAGTCTGCTATGCCAGTAAGAGTAATGGTTTCACATATTCCAAGAGAAGTATCTTCAAACTGTTCTTTGTAGCGTAAAGACTTTTCTATACCAATTACTTCTGTCTCTTTTACTTCACCACTTACTTCTTTGTTAATAAGGTATTCAAAGTACCTTTCTATAGACTTTTGAGCGATTTTTTTAGCGAAAAAGTGCACGAGTTTGTTCATTTTTTTAGAAAATCCGTATTTTTCCCAGAGTTTTTCCATTAATTCAAGAGGCTTTTGAGTTTCCCAAAGTTCTTTTATTGACACGCTTTTACCAAGATACGGCTCAAACACCTTTTGAAAGAAGTCGTGTATAAAGTTACCGACATCCCAGGCTTCAATCCCTATTTTCTTTGGTCTCTCAAGTCTTAAAACATACTTAAAGTAAAATCCTACTTGGCACTTTAAGTAACTCTCTATAAAGTACCTGCTTACCTCTCTTTTTGAAAGGTAGTTTAATATGAATTCTCTATGAGAATCAGTTTTTTTAATTCCTTCGCTTTTCTGAAAACCTTTTATACTGAAGCTAATGTTTTCTTCTTTTAGTTCTTTGCGATGTTTTTCAAACTTCCACTTTATTTGATGGAGAAACCTTGAAGGCTCTCTAAATTCTTGAGTTCCTGACTTTTCTTTAAACACATAAAGCAAAGTTATGTTTTTCCCTCTACTTATCAATGTATTAAAGTAGTATTGCCACAGTTGATTTTTATAAACTGGTATCCCAAGGTATCGCTTAATTTCGTCTGTTAATAGCGGATTAAAATCCTCAGTAGGTGGCAAGTAACCTTCGTTCAGGTCAAGAATTATTATGTCTTCAAAGTTAAGGAGTCTCGTTTCCAGAAATCCCATTATTTGTAGCCCTTTTAAAGGATCTCCTGTAAAAGGTACACGCTCTTTTAACAACATGTATTCCAGCACCTCAAGGAGTTCCTCTTTACGAAGCCCTAAGTTTTTAATCCACTTTTCTTCAAAAACAGGTAAAATCTTGGTTTCTATTACATACAAGTAGTTTCTCAACAGGATTCCCTGTAGAGATTCCTCCTTAATAAGCTCAGAAATAACGGGTTTTATCAGATCAAAAACCTTTTTAACTGCGTGAACCAGGTCAAAAGGAGTTTTTATTTCTTCCCAGGAGTAAAAAAGCACCTCGTGAATAACTGAAAGTGCGTTTTTTCTTTCAACGAATTCTGCTTCTACAGTTTTTGGACTTACTTTTATGTCTCCACGCTCTTTTAAAAACTCCTCTACTTCGGAAATTAATTTGTTTAAACCTACCTCGTCTTTGAGCTTAATCTCTTTTATTATGGGATGTTTTAAAAGCTTCAAGTAATCTTTTGTTTCGTATAAACCTTCTGAGCTCCGATTTTTCTGAACTTTTAAAATGAGTAATAAAAGTTGGTTTAAAGGGAGTCTGGTAATGGGATATTGAAGGGTTATGTTAATTGGCACTTCTTCTTTTTTAGTCTGTAAGGAATAAATTAAAGGAAGCAGGCTCGTGGAATTAGGAAGTATCATTGCAACCTTTTCTGGATTTTCTGAAAAGCATTTTACCTCTTCTATAGCTCTTTCTACTTGTAGGTGGAGGTTGGGAGCTTTGATTACTTTGATCTCAGGAGCGCGAGGATCTTTATCGTAAAAAAAACTTTTTTCCAAAAAACTTGGTTCAAGCTCAAGCTCAGATGTAGTTTTTTGAATGATGGGATCTACTTCCTCTCCTGTCTCAAAAACGAAGTAAGAGTTATTTAAGTTGTAGCGAAACCACTTAAAAATTTCAAGCTCAGCTCCTCTTAGCGCAGCAAATCCTACAAACCAGATCTGAGAAACTTCAAAAGGAATTTCTTTTAAACTTTTTAAAGACTCTGCAATGCTTTTTAGCCTTTGACTAAATGTAGAAACCTTTACTTTTAAAAGTTCCTGAGAATATTTTTGATAATAGTACCTTAGTTTTTCAAAAAACTTAATTGCAATTTCTGGGAATCCTTCTGGAGGATATAAAATGTCTTCAGGATCTTTTCCTTCTTTTTCCACTTCTTCAAACACTTCAACGAACTTAAAAGACCAGTTTAGCAAAAACCTCCAATCCTGAGAGGGATTTTCTTCTTTTAATACTTCGTAAAACAAAAGGACTTTTCCTAAATCCGTGCTAAGGGGAAAGGGATTTTCGTTTAATTCTACATAAAGTTTCTCAATAAATTCTTCAAAAGATAGCACTTTGGGATAAAACCACAAAGCAGAGTCTTGAAACTCAGAAAGATAGTGTTTAAAAAACAAGCAGGCTCTTTTAGTAGGAAAAATACACCACACCTTAGAAGTTTTTTCTGAAAGAGGATCAACCTTAGTAATAAAAAACTTAGTAAAACTCCTTAAAAAGTGAGAGTTGGGAGGTATAAGTATTGCCTGTTTGGGATGCTCTTGCTTCATACTTCTTCTCAAGCTTAAAGGGTTCAAATGTTAACAAATAAGCTTTTACAGTATATAATGGAAAACCAGTTTTTAAAGCCTCAAAGTATGTTTTTAATTGCTCAAGTTTTTGTTTTAACTCGTAATGAAGAGTAAGCTCAATTATTATCCACTCTTTAAGACCTTTTAACAACAAGTCTGGTTTTAAAAATCTTAGTTCTTCAGGTAACTTAAAGCCAAGGTCAACTTCGTTTAAGACCTCTTTGTCTTTTACAAGTTTTTTTAACTTTAAAAAGTCTTTACTTTTAATTCCAACTTTACTAATTCTTAAGGCGTGTTCAAAAATTTTATCTCTGTAGGATAGAGGCTCTGGATAAATGGCAAGAGCAGAGTTTATAAGGTTGATTAACCAATTTTCTTCTACGGTTTGTGTGATTTTTAACTTTTTTAACAGTTCTTCCCAGACTATGTGAAGTACTTCTCCAAGAATTACCTCAAAGGTCTTTTCTTCAAGTAATTTTAAGGCTGCTTTACTTTGATGTAATTTGATTGACATAATTATATTTTACTCTTGTCAAAAAAAATAAAAAGGTTTATGCTTTAAAATACTGGGTATAAACAGGGGAAGGCATTTACAAAAAATAAAAAGGAGAGGTGGGAGCAATGGAGATTGAACTTAACCTTGTTCCAGAAGAAAAGCGCAAAGCACCAGACTTTGAAAATACTAAGTTACCTTTTGGAACAATTTTTACACCTCACATGTTTTTGATGGATTATACTATTGACGAAGGATGGCACTCACCGAGGATAGTGCCTTTTTCAGAAATAAATCTTCATCCCGCAGCAATAGTGTTACATTATTCTCAAACTGTTTTTGAGGGGATGAAGGCTTATTACGGTGTAGATGGAAAGGTTAGACTTTTTAGACCCTGGGATCACATAAACAGACTTAATCGTTCTGCAGACAGACTTTGTATCCCTAAGCTTAATCCAGACGATGTTTTTGAAGCTATAAAGACGCTGGTGCTTCTTGACAAAGACTGGATACCCCGTAAAAAAGGAGCAGCTCTTTACATTCGTCCTATAATCTTTGCAACAGAAGGCACACTTGGACTCAAACCGAGTAAAACATACACTTTTATGATTATCCTTGCACCTGTTGGAGCGTATTATGCAGAGGGTTTTAATCCAGTAAAAATTTATGTAACTGAAGAGTACATAAGAGCCTGTCCTGGTGGCACAGGAGATGTTAAAACAGGTGGAAATTACGCTGCGAGTCTTAAGGCTCAGCAGGTTGCTTGTAAAAAAGGTTACAGCCAGGTTCTGTGGCTTGACGCAAAAGAAAAGAAGTATGTAGAAGAAGTCGGAAGTATGAACATTTTCTTTTACTTTGAAAACGAACTTGCTACACCAGAGCTTACTGGATCCATACTTCCAGGAGTAACTCGTGATTCTGTTTTACACCTTGCAAAAAAACTTGGCATCCCTGCAAAAGAGAGAAAAATTTCCATAGAAGAGGTAATTGAAGGAATAGAAACAGGCAGACTAAAAGAAAGCTTTGGAACAGGTACAGCAGCAGTAATAACTCCAGTAGGTGAAATTTGTTACAAAGAAAAACCTTATGTAATAAACAACGGGCAAACAGGAGAGCTTACCAAAAAATTCTTTGACCTTATAACAGGAATACAATACGGAGAAAAGGAGGACGAATTCGGCTGGACAGTAGTTCTTGAGTAAATCTTAAAAGTCCACGATTTTTCTTGCCTTTGCCAGCTCTCTTTGGACTGCTACTGCTTTGTCAAGCTCCATGTCTGCTGCTTCTTCCATCCCTTTTTCTCTTAAAATCTGACTTCTTGCCATATAAGGAGCTGGATAAGTAGGCTCAAGGTCTATTGCCTTGGTAAAAAGCTCAAGAGCTTTGTCAAGGTCTTTTTTTCTGTAATAAATTTGCCCTAATCTATAGTAAAGTCTTGCATTTTCAGGCTCAACTTCTAAAGCTGTTGTAATGTCTTTTTCTGCAAGCTCAAGCTCCCCCTTTTGCATGTAAATAACTGCTCTTGCTTCAAGAGCTTTTACGAATTTTGGCTCTATCTCAAGAACCTTATTAAATATTTCAAGAGCCTTGTCAAATTGTCTTAGGGTTAAAATTTGAGCACCCTCTAAAAAAAGATCTTCTACATCTACACTCATACCTTTCACCCCCTTATTTTTCTTCTTTTGGAGAAATTACAGTTACTTTTACTCTTAAAGTCTTCTCCCATTCCTCAAAGCTTTGAATTTTTTCTATTTCTCCAAGAGAAATAGGACGAACTGGATTAAGAGTAATAACGATTTTATAAGGCGTTTTTATAAACTTTTCCAGGTCATTAAAAGCCTCTGTGCACTTCTTTTCTTTGCACTCCTTTTTAATCTCCTCTAATCTGGAAATAATAATGTTTTTAAGCTTTTTAACAGAAATGTCAGTTACTTTAGAAACGACCTCAAAAAGTTTGGGCACGAGCCCTTTGTCTGTGTAAACGAGTTTGGAATAAACGATTTCTTCTTTTTCTACATCCTCTGGTTTTAGCTTTTTGTTGATAACGAAGTTTTTAATCTTGCCAGAAAGCTCAATTTCAGCAAGATTAGGTAAGTCTATGTAAAAACTTTTTAGGTCAAAAATTTTCTTGCTTTTGTCGTAAGAATAGTGCATACCCATGTTGGCAGTAATCCAGGGACTGATGTTTAATTCTTTAAGCAGGTCTTTGTATGTAGGAAAAAGCTTGTATATGTTAATTTTTATTTCTTTTAAGTCTATTCCGTAGTTTTTAAAAGTTTCCTTGGGATTAAAAAGAGGTATTGGATAAACTTCAATTTTTTTAATGAGAATGTCTTCTGGAAAGTCTTGGTATTTAATTTTTACTGAATAAATTACTGCCTTGTTTCCAAATAAAGGAACATCTACTTTTTGGTAAGAAATTTTTGCTATGTTAGAAGAGGAATTTATCCAATTGTTAAGAGTTTCCCTTACCTTGGCTTCTCTATAATTTTTAAACCAGTATAAACCCCCTGCAGTTCCAATTATTAAAATCAAAAATATTACCAAAATTAAAAGCTTTTTTCTTGACATAAGGAAGCTCCTATTTTTTATTTGAAGATAAATTATAATACAAACTCAAAAAAAAACTACCAACCTTAGGGTTTTGTGATAATATTTAAATTATGGTTTTACTTCACATATGTTGTGGTCCTTGCGTTATATACCCTGCAAAGTTTTTTAATTTAAAAGGAATAAAGTGGAAGGGATACTTTTATAATCCAAACATTCATCCTTATAGAGAATTTAGACAAAGGATTAGAGCTCTGGAAACTATTGCAGAGTTAAAAGGTTTTGAGGTGGTATGGGAAAAGGGGTATGGATTAAGACTTTTTTTAAAAGAGGTACGCTTTGAGGAAAACAAACCACGCAGGTGTGAGAGGTGCTACTTGCTCAGACTTAGGCAAACCGTTAAAAAGGCTCTGGAGTTAAAAGCCGATGCCTTTACCACCACAATGCTTTACAGCATTTATCAGGATCACGAACTCATACGCCAGATATGTGAGGACTTAAGTTTCAAGTACAAAGTAGAGTTTTTTTATCACGACTTTAGAGAAGGATACAAACAAGGGCAAGAAGAGGCAAAAAGTCTTGACATATACAGACAGGGATATTGTGGATGCATTTTTAGTGAAGAAGAAAGGTACTACAAAAAAAGACGCAAAGAGCTTTTAAGAGCAGGAATAAGGGTATAACTAAAAAAACTTGTTTAAAAGCTCTTCTACAGAGGCGTCTGTACCTTCGCTTTCCTCTTCTCCAACTCCCTCAAGTGGGATAAATTCTACATGCTCCAAGGAAAGCTCTGCGTAAAAAGAATTACCGTCCTCAGTTCTAAAGGAGAGTTTTCTGCTCTGTGCAGTTTGCAAAAATGTGTCTATGTACATAATAATTGCACGAGAAATTACTATAGCTTTTGGCTGATTGTTCTTAGCAACGAGCCCGTATTCTTTTTCAATTTTACTTCTAAAGTTTCCAATAATCTGATTGACGATTTCTCCTATAAAGTTTACTACCTCGTCAGCAAGGGGATCCTTAACTATTTCTTCGTCAGTTAAACCAAGGGTGAGCATTGCCTTTTTGTAAAGCTCGTATGCTGATTCTTTAGAGAAGTTCATACACAGAAGACCATTGTAATCACCGTTAAACTCTACGAATGCTCCTATGTCAGGTCTAAGTGCTATGTTTGCAATTCTTTGAAGAGTGGGTGCAACTTTTATTTTTGATCCAGTATTAATTTCAAGCACTTCTTTTACTGCTTCACTTAAAATTTTACAAAGCTCGTTGATTGTGCTCTTTTTTCTTGCCATTTTTCTTCTCCTAATTTTTAATAAAATGTTTCTGTATCAAGGTTTCCAAAAGAGGTGTATTGAGAGAAGTAGCGCAGTTTAACCACTCCCATTGGTCCGTTTCTCTGCTTTCCTATGATAATTTCTGCGATTCCTTTTTCAGGACTTTCTTTGTTGTAGAAGTCATCTCTATATATAAACAAAATTACATCTGCGTCTTGTTCTATTGCTCCAGATTCTCTGAGGTCTGCAAGCTGTGGTCTTTTGTCGGGTCTTTCCTCAACCTTTCTGTTAAGCTGAGAAAGAGCAATTACTGGTACATTTAGCTCCTTAGCAAGTGCCTTGAGTCCCGCTGATATTTCTGAAATTTCTTGCTCTCTTCTTTCTCTTCTTTCAAGTCCACGCATGAGCTGTAAATAGTCTATTACTATAAGCCCAAGAGGCATTTCTTTAAGCAATTTTTTGGTTTTTGCTTTTACTTCAAGAATGTTTATACCGGGTGTTTCGTCTATGTAAATAGGAAGCTGGCTTAAAACAGATGCAGCCTGAACTATTTTCTGCCATTCCTGAGGATCAAGCTGTCCTGTTCTAAACTTTTGAAAGTTAACTCTTGCCTCTGCACAAAGAAGTCTTCCGCAAAGCTGTTGTTTACTCATTTCAAGAGAAAATATCGCTGCTCCTACATTCGTTTGTTTGCAGGCATTTCTGACGACATCAAGAGCAAATGCAGTTTTTCCCATTCCTGGTCTTGCAGCAACTATTATAAGATCTCCCTTTTGCAAACCAGCAGTCATCCTGTCAAGCTCGTAAAATCCAGTAGGGATTCCAGTAATTAGGTCTCCTCTTTGATAAAGATTTTCAAGGTACTTTATCGTGTCTTTAACTATGTCTTTAATAGGGGAAAAGCTGTCTTTTCTTCCGTAATACGAGAGATCAAAAAACGCCTTTTCTGCATAACTTAAAAGCTCCTGTGAGTCCTCCATTGAATAATAGGCTCTGTAAATAAGTTCCTGACTTATTTTGATAATTTCTCTGAGTATGCTTTTTTCCTTAACTATTTTAGCGTAATGGGTTATGTGAGCCGAGGTTGGAAGCAGAGCAAAAAGTTCTGTAAGATAGGCTACTCCACCTGCTTTTTCAAGTTCACCCCGTTTTTCAAGCTCGTTACTAACCGTTACTATGTCTATTGGCTCGTCTCTTTCAAACAGATCAAGACACGCAGTGTAAATCACTCTGTGAGACGCAGAATAAAAGTCTTCAGGACTTAAGATGTCTATTACCTTTACTATTGAGCTTGGATCAATGAATATACTACCTAATACGAACTTTTCTGCCTGAAGGTCCTGTGGAGGTAAAAACTCAGGGGGAAGTAACTCCCCACTGAGTGCATCAAGTTTTTTTTTGGGCTTTTTGGTTGCCATTTAAACTTATTTTTCTTCTACTACTTCTACTTTTATTTTAACTTCTTTGTCTGCAAGAAGCCTTACTGGAACCTCAAATGTTCCAAGGGTTTTAATAGGCTCTTCAAGCATAATAAATCTCTTGTCTATTTCAATACCATTTTCTTTAAGAGCATTCACTATGTCAAGAGGAGTCACAGAACCGTAAATTCTGTCTTCTTCTATTTTCTTTCTGTAAATAGTTACACTCATTCCGTCAAGCTTATTTGCAAGCTCTTCAAGTTTTTTCCTCTGTTTTTCAGCTTTAGCAAGAATTATTTGTCTTTCCTTTTCAAGGGCTTTTATGTTCTTTTTATTAGCAGGAATTGCAAAACCCTTTGGAATTAAGTAATTTCTTGCGTATCCGTCTTTTACCTTTACTATGTCGCCAGCCTTTCCAAGCTTGGGAACATCGGTCCTTAAAATAACCTCCATCCTGCTCCTCCTTTAAGTAGTGTGGAAAAAACTACTCTACTTCCACATCAGCTACGAATGGAAGCAATGCCATAATTCTTGCACGCTTAATAGCTGTGGTAAGCCTTCTCTGATGATATGCACATGTACCTGTCTGCCTTCTGTGAATAATCATTCCCTTTTCGTTCAAAAAAGGTTTTAATACCTCTGGATTTTTGTAATCTATCTTAAGGCTGGGATCAGCACAAAACTTGCAAAACTTTTTTCTTGCAAATGTTCTTTTCTTAACGACTACATTATCCATCTCTTATCCCTCCTTTATTGCTCCTCGGAATTTTGTTCTTCTTCTCCGGGCTTATACCTATCTTTAAGCTTAACTATAATAAATCTTATCACTCTTTCGTCAATTCTAAAGTAGTCTTCAAGTTTTTGAGGCAGATCTGAGAGTCCGTAAAAAACCATGTAAACATAATAGCCGTGATTTTTCTTTTGAATGGGATAAGCGAGTTTTTTCATGCCCCATTCGTCAACCTTTAAAACTTTACCTTCTCTTGACTCTACGATTTCTTTGATTTTGTCAAAAACCTGCTCTTTTTCTCCAACCCTGTCTGGATGAATAATAAACAGGGTTTCCCACTTACGAAACCTTTTAACAGGACGCCAAAGTGCCTCCATTTCACTACCTCCTTATGGTCTTTTTGGCCCCCTTTCTTCGCAAAGGGAGCAAGGAGGAAACATGGGCGGTGCTGGATTTGAACCAGCGACCTCCACCGTGTGAGGGTGGCGCTCTACCCCTGAGCTAACCGCCCACCCTTCCAGCTATAAACTTACACTATTTTTCTATTTTTACAAGTCCTCTAAAAAAGGAAGCAGTTTTGCGTCTGCCTCACATAAATTCAAACTACCAACCTCTTTTAACCTGATCCACCTTCCTTCTTCTGCCTCCAACACCTCTGGCTCTTTTTCTGATTCAACCTCAAAAAGAATAAGCTCAACCTCAGGTCCATCTCCATAGCTGTGCTTTATTCGTGCAACCTCTCTTTTTACCTCTACCTCTATCCCCAATTCTTCTTTTAACTCTCTTACTATGGCGTCTTCTGGTTTTTCTCCTTTTTCAACCTTTCCTCCAGGGAACTCCCACTTTCCACCGTGCTTTTTGTTTAATGGTCTTTTAACGAGAAATACCTCATCCCCTCTTTTTAAAACTCCTGCAACTACGAGCATACTTAGTTTCCAAAAACCCTTTTAAAAATTTCGTCAACATACCTTAAGTAATAACCTACATCAAAAATTTTCTCTATTTCCTCTTTACTAAGAACAGAGGTTATTCTTGAATCTTGCATCACCAGGTCTTTAAACCACAAGTTTCTGTCCTTCCAAACCTTCATTGCGTTTTCCTGAACAATTTTGTATGCCTCCTCTC
>JAADEG010000042.1 GCA_013153525.1 Thermodesulfobacteriota bacterium | reverse complement strand
CTGCTTAAAAAGTTTGATCCAAAAAAATTTCCAGACGGGGATGTGGTTAAAGATTTTTGCCAATTTTGGGGTATTACTTTATCTACTAAAAAAACAATAAAAGCTAATATCTCTTTCCCAAAAGAGATCGTATCTCTAATTTATGCTTTAAGAAAGTATTCTAATAGCGATAAAATTTATCCCTTACACATTTACTTCTTAGCAAAACTAATTAAAGACCTCCTGCCAGACTACGAATTTACTCCATTTAAAATTAGCAAAGAGGTTATAAAGCCCATCGTGGAGGCAAACATAGAGGATGTAAGGTGGATGGAAAAGGTGCTTGGAGAGCCACTTATTCACGAAGAGGCTTTAAAAGAGCCTGAACCAGACTGGGTGATAAAGAAAGAAGAGGATCTCCTCACGCTTCCAGACGAGGTAATAGAAGCTTTGAGAGACTTCACCAATTACAAACTTTCTAATACAAAGCCAATTCCTCAGCAGGTAGCTGAAATGCTTTATCAAATTCTAAAAGAAAACTTTCCAGACTTATAAAATAGTTGAAGTGATGGTAAAATTTAAAAGTAATGAAAAATTGCAAAATTTTGATTGTGGAAGATGACGAGCTTCAAAGGGTTTTATTAGAAGACATCCTCAAGGAACATCACTTTCTCGTTAAGTCCTTTGCTTCAGCAGAAGACGCACTTTCAGAATTGTCAAGCTTTTATCCTGAGGTTGTTATTACCGATGTAAGGCTTCCTGGAATGGATGGAATGAAGTTCTTTGAGTTGGTTAAGTCAAAGCTTCCTGAGACTGAGGTTATAATAATAACTGCCTTTAGCAATGTAGAAGATGCTGTAAATGTGATAAAAAAAGGAGCTTTTCACTATCTTACTAAACCATTTTCCCCGGATGTTCTTTTAAACTTAGTTAAAAAGGCGTGTGAATTAGTTAGGCTAAAAAGACCAGGGGTTAAGGACTTTATAGTATATCGTTCTGAAAAAATGCAGAAACTTCTTGATAAAGCAAGAGCTTTTGCTAAAACCGAGGCTCCAGTGTTAATTCTTGGAGAAAGTGGAGTAGGTAAGGAATTAGTTGCAAAGTACATTTGGAAACACTCTGGAAGAAAAGGCAAATTCGTTTCTGTAAATTGTGCAGCACTACCAGGTGATTTGTTCGAGGCTGAACTTTTTGGTTATGAAAAAGGTGCTTTTACAGGGGCAAACTCTTCCAAGCCTGGACTTATAGAAGAGGCAAACGAGGGATGTTTGTTCCTTGACGAAATTGGAGAGCTACCTTTAACGCTTCAGCCTAAATTGTTGAGATTTCTACAGGAAGGAGAGATAAGAAGACTTGGTGGAGTCAAAATAAAAAAGGTTAATGTTAAACTTTTGGCTGCGACTAATCAAAACCTTAAAGAACTGGTAAAACAGGGAAAGTTTAGAGAAGATTTGTACTATAGAATAAATGTTTTAGCATTGGAGATTCCACCTTTAAGAGAAAGAAAAGAAGACATTGTTGAACTTGCTAACTATTTTCTAGGACAGTTTTCAAAAAAGTATGAAAAGACGATTAAGTTTAGCAAAGATGCAATTGAATTTCTCGAAAGCTATCCCTGGCCCGGGAATGTAAGAGAGCTCGAAAACACGATTCACAGACTCGTTATAACCTGTGAACACACGATTACGAAAAAAGACCTGGAAGAGGTTTTAATTCAACATGAGGAAAAGACTAAAACAGAAGAAGTATCGTTTGATAAAAGCCTGCCAGAAATGGTAGCAGAGTTTGAAAAGACTTTGATTAAAAAGGCTCTTGAAAAGACGAATTATGTTCAGGTAAAGGCTGCTTCACTCCTAGGGATAGACGAAAAATCTTTGAGATACAAAAGAAAAAAGTACGGGATATGAGAAAGTACTTTATATTTGGTATAGCTTTAGGAATTTTATTTCTAGCAATTATAGGCAATGTATTTCTAATCTACAGAGAGCTTAATAACTTCTTTTCCTATCTAGTTTCAGAAGAAACCGCAAGGGTAAAAACGATCGTCGAAAGTACTCTTGCAGCAGGTGGAGATCCTATAGAGGCAATTACTTCGTACATGCAACACTCCCCATTTTTAAAGGGAGCAACCTTTTCCCTGGCTGGAAGAGAAATAATTATTCCTGGATCTGAAATTTCTAACTCTTATTTTCACGAGAGCTTCAAGGCTTCTATGTTTACTTTTACATTGTACTTTGACTTTTCTTCTCTACACCTTATAAACAAAAGAATTGCATATTTGATAGTGTCTCTTCTTCTATTCGCAGGGTTATTTAGTTTTAGCCTTTTTATGCTGGTTAGGGCTCACTTCAAAGAACGCATCAAGCGAGAAAGAGAAGAGAGGGAGCGAGAACGATTAGAAAGTATAAACCTCGTTATTCACTCCCTTTTACACGAGGTTAAAAATCGTCTTAATACGCTTAGGCTAATTACTTACAAACTTAAAAGCAATTTTGATAAAGAACTTTTGAATACCCTTGAGTTTGAGCTTGAAAGACTGGGACAATATATAGAAGAAACTGCAGAACTGAGAAGACCAATATCTTTAAATTTATCACGGGTTTCTATAAAGGAACTCGTAACAGATGTGGTGCAAAAATTTGAAGAAATATTTAATTCAAAAGGAATAAGTGTGGAGGTAAGTGTGGAAGACTTCAAACTTACGATAGACAAAGAAAAAATAGCTTCAGTAATTGTGGACCTCGTTAAAAACGCCGTTGAGGCTGTGGAGGATAAAGATAGTCCACAGATCAAAATAATAGGTAAGAAAGTTAAAAATAAGTATTACCTAGCCGTGAAGGATAATGCAGGCAAACTTGCAGATGTGCAGCTATTTAAACCCTTCGTTTCTACTAAGAAAAAAGGCTTAGGCTTGGGACTATTTAACGCAAAAAGAATAATAGAGGCTCATAAAGGTTACATAAATGCTCGAAAAGAAGACGGATGGACGGTTTTTGAATTCGAAATACCCATTAATCCAGAACAGACACT
>JAADEG010000040.1 GCA_013153525.1 Thermodesulfobacteriota bacterium | reverse complement strand
GCCAGAAGAGGAGGAGCTCCTTAACCACCCACAGGCTTGTAAAGCGGTAGAGCTGGTAATTTTTTATTTTGCTTACGCTACTGAAAACGGCTTCGTCAAGGTTATCCAGTGCGTTAACGGCAAGCTCAACTACTGTTGCGGTGGGGTTTTTCCCTTTGATGGCGTCTTCCTCTACCAGGTAGTTAAAGTAGAAGGAGAGCTCTCCTAAGTACCTCCTCTCAATCTCTTTCTTGAGAGTTCTAATAACGTCTGCACCTCTTAAAAGCTCACTCAAAACCTCCCAGCTACTTAAAACTGTTAAGTGTGGTTCAATCGCCAGGATTTTTGTTTTCATGAAGTAAATATTCCTTTATGATTTCAATATCGTTTTTTACTTTTTCCAGGAAAGCCGCAACAAGTGAGTTGCTTTCAGTGCTGAGAAACTTATCTATGTTTTTTAATAATTCATCTTTTAAGAACTTGGTATAGTCTTCATCAAGGACGAAGAATCTTAGACTTTGATACTTGTCTTTTAAGTCTTTTATTTCTTTTTTGATTTTTTTGATGTCCTCTTTTTCAGAGTTTGAAATTTGTTCTTCACTATCCTTTTTGGGTTTATTGCGAAGCTCTTGTATTTTTTGCTTAAGTTTTTTAAGTTTTTCAATATCTTCTTTTAGTTTGTTTTGAAGCTTGTCTTGTTCCGTTTGTGTCTCCACTTGTTCAAGAATAGAAGTAAAAATTTTAATAAGTTTCTCAATGTCTTCAGCTGCGTTGTCAAGTTGTTCTATAAGATTAGCTTTTCTCTTTCTTAAGTCCAGTTTATTTGAAATATCTTTGTATATGTCTTCTATTTTTCTGGCGAAGTTATTGGAGAGGAGGTTCGCTAAGGTTCCAGCTCCTTTAATTGTATTACCATAGGCTTCCTTTAAGTTACCACAATAAAAGTGAGCTACTCTTAAAGCTAAGTTAGTGTATAGAGTTAAAATAAATAAAACCCTTAAGCGTTCACTGTGCTCTTGCTTGGATATAAGGGTGTAGCCAGAAAGTATTTTGTCTATAAAGCTGGCAAGAGCCTTGTCTATTGCTAGGTATGGAATTGTTTTCTCACTGCCTTTACCTTTGTCTCGATCTTTACGCTGAACCTCACTTTCACTTTCGTTTTGCTCTTTACCTTCTTTCTGGCATAGTTTTTCAAATACTTTGTAATAAGCGTCTTTTTCCTTTTGTATGGCATCATATAAATGTCTTTGTGTTCGTTCCAGCAGCTTAGGAAGGAAAATTTGTTTATTATTGTATTTTTCTACAATTAGTCCATCTAATTTTTCTAATGTTTCCCTATCTTCATCGCCTTCGCTTTTACTTTTCTTTATTTTAGCCCTTTCAAGGTTTATAAATAAAAGTTTACTAAGTTTTTTACTTTGACTAAGCAAGTCGACCTTAAATGTACCAGGGGCTTCTAGGAGGGAACCTGTTTCAAATTCGTACTGCATAAGGAAAGTTTCCAATTCTTTAAAACTGTATTTTAATAGCCCCCATGTATTAAGGGTATTGTTCAGAGATTTAAGATGTTTAATTAGATTATCGCTTTCTGCTATAAAATTTATATTGCCAGGAATTATTGCATGCCTAAGTAATTCTATCAATAACAGCCGAGGGAAGTTATTAAGAAAACCATTCATAAACAGGAAGTTCTCGCCCAGCCAAAGCCAGAAGAGCGCTGTTGCTTTTGGGTTTTCCCTCATGTAAAGATTATGAATGAGTAGTGACTGTCTGTAAAAGTCTATGAAAAAAGGGTCTATGGGGTTACCTTTATTTAGATTGTATTCCAGGGTGTTAATGACTCTTGTTATCTCTTTGTGGATTGAATGAAATTCATCAGGTTTATTTTCTTCAGATATCAAAACTTGTTTTCTTGTTTCCATAGATAAATGTTCAACATTAAGATTACTAATTTTCTGGTAAATATCGCTAAAGCAATAGGATGATACTGGTTCTTTACTGATGCTGTTTGTATTTTCTTTAGAATCCTTTGAAGTTTTTGCACATGGGCTGTTATAAATCCTTTCGGAAGACTCTTTAAGGAGGAGTACAAGCTCTCTGATAGAAAGGCCGTCAAATAAGGTCTTAAAAATTGGTGACTCCCATCCTAATAGTTTTACAATACATATTTGCTCTAGAAAATCTTTTATTCTCTTCTCTCCAATATTTTTATCAGCTTGAAATTTTATTCGGAGATTTTTAATGCTTTCGTATGAGAGTTCAGGTATCCTCACTCTGTATCTGGAAAAAGTTTTTTCCAATAGCGACTTCGAAATGTTTTTTAACTTTTCGTTATTAGCTATTTCTTTATGCTTGTATGTATTTTGACAGTTTCTTGTCGTTTCTTCTACAAAGCACTCAAGGCTTTCTATCAGATTCTGGTAGTTTCCTGCGCTTACTATTAACAGCTTAGGGTGGCTGAGAAACATGAATATTTCAGTTAAAATTTTTTCTATCCTTTTAGGCGGAAAGGAGATGTCTATGTCGTCTACAAACAGGATAATTGCGTCTTTCTTCTCCTCTTCTAGGAAAAGGTCTATTAATTTGAAGAGTTCTCTTCTAAAGTTAAGGTCGCTTTTATCTAAGGCTTCTTCTATCTCCTCGTTTTTATCAAGGTCTTGGCAGAGCTCGTCACAGGTTTTTAAGTACCCAGGGAAGAGTTTTATAGTTTTATAAAGTTGGTCTGTTAGTTTTGCGTTGGAGTAGTATTTATCATCAATTTCCTTTTTAAGCCAGGAAAGGAAGTAAAAGGTTATGCTTGAAGTGTTAACAGAAGTATCTATTAAGCTTTCTACAACCTTTGCTATTTCTGAAATTCCATTATTACTTGATAGGCACTTTTCTTTTTGTTCAAGAAGCGCTTTTACCGTTAAGAGGATTGTGGTTTTGCCACTTCCTCTTCGTCCGTCTATAAAAACATTGTTGGGAAGGTAAACATCCGTGTTCTTTGCTCTTCCCAACTTTTTACCACTTTTTATTGCTTCTTCTATTTTGTTGATAACTTCTTCTACCTGCTCGCCAAGGACGAGAT
>JAADEG010000067.1 GCA_013153525.1 Thermodesulfobacteriota bacterium | reverse complement strand
TTAATATGGTGTCACATGAAAAACCACAGGCTCCGCAGTTTAAGCCAAGGGTCTTGTTAAACTTGAGGGATATAAGAATAACTGCCTCAGAATTCCTTACATTTTCAGCGTCTCTCTTAAAAAAAGCAAATCTGTCTCCTTTTTCCTCTGCGACTTTTTCCATCTCTTTAGCAAGTGCCTCTTTTTCTTCTGGATCAGTTATTAATCCGAGATTAAGGTCGTCTATCCCTTTAGCCTTTGGAGCAGTCCTTGCAGCAACCAGTATTTGCATGGCAAGCTCTTCAATTATTTGACTTTCAGCATTCAACTTCATAACTACCCTCCTATTAAAGTTTAATCTCTTGAAAGTAGGGAAATAACTTGCGATAAAGAGTTAACAGGTGGGTAGATATTACATGAACATCGTCCAACACTGCTAAAAAGTTTAAGTCTCCTTCCCATCTTGGAACTATTTGTAAGTGAAGGTGGTCTGGATATCCAGCGCCAGCAACCTTTCCTAGGTTAAATCCTACATTAAATCCGTGGGGGTTTAATACTTTCCTTAATATTTTAAGGCACTCCTGACACATTTGCATAAGGGCTAAAAGTTCCTCTGGAGGAAGGTCCTCAAGTTCAGCTACATGCCTTCTTGGAGAAACTAGGAGGTGTCCTACATTATAAGGAAATTTGTTCATTATAACTATAACTTTTTCGTCTCTGTAAAGTATTAGTCTTTCTTCGTCAGGCAGGGGATTTTCTGGTGGACAAAAAATACACCCAGGCTCCTTTTTTCCTGAGACATACTCTCCTCTCCAAGGTGCCCAGAGAATTTTTCTTTCCATTAAAAGATACCCCCTCTTTATAATTTTAAACTTTAATTTAAAATAGAGTAGTTGTTAAATCTTACCATAATTTGGAAATTATTAAATGCTAAAAACTATAATTTACGGTATTTTTTTAACTTTTTTTATCGTTGGTGCCTCTATCTTTTACATCTTTTACTCTCAGAAGGTTCCTCCTCACTTTTGGGATATTTTTTCTTCTCTAGATAAAAAGTACCTTATTTTAAGTTTAATTTCTCTTTTTCTGTTTCACACATTTGACAACCTAAGGGTATTTATTATTTCTAGAGCTATAAACTTGAGGTATTCTTTTCTTTACGGATATGTGGTGTCTTTAGTGAGTACATTCGGGGCTACTGTAACTCCAGCTCACCTAGGAGGGGAATTTCTTCCGCTTTATACCTTAAAAAGAATAGGAGGAAAATTTCATCAAATCATGAGCGTTATAACCTTGAAAGGTATTGCAGGACTGTTTTTTTACATTTTATTTTTGCCTTTTACTATAGAAGCCCTTATTAAAGATCCAAAAGAGGCAAAAGATTTGTTGATGATTATATTAGCTATAACCTTAATATCTTTAATCGTTTACATAATTTGGAGTGTATTGAAGAGAAAAGAGGGCTTCATAAGCAAGGAGCTGTTAAGAAGAATAAAGTATCAATTTTTCAAGTATCTTATAGTTTGCAAGAGGTTTTTTAAGTACAAAAAAAAGGTCTTTTTTCTTGCATTGATTCTTAGTATTTTTATGTACATCGCCTTGCTTTTTATAGGAGTTTTTTTGGTTAAAGCCTTTAATTCCCAAGCATCTATAAAAGAGGTCTTTTTAAGTCAGTTACCTTTGGTGTACGCCATTTTCATGAGTCCTACCCCTGGAGGAAGTGGGGTAGGAGAATTGGGTGCTGTAGTAGTTTTTGAAGGGTTTATAAGCTCTGTTTTTATAGCACCATTTGCAATCTTGTGGAGAATTTTGAGTCAGTACTTAGGGGCACTTTTTGGTAGTATTCTTTTCTTGATCCTAGGTTTTAAGGATTTCGTTCTCAGAAAGAACAAATGGCTTTAAGAGATCTGCTTAATCCTTACTTTTACGGCGTTCTCTTAAGAAATTATCTCTATGACAAAGGAATCAAAAAGAGTAAAAAAGTAGGAGTTCCCGTAATTTCTATAGGAAATCTTTCGGTTGGTGGTACTGGAAAGACGCCAATGGTTAGATTCTTAGTAGAAAGCCTTTACAAAAATTACAAAATTGCTGTAATTTCGAGAGGATACAAGAGGAAAACAAAGGGATTAAAACTGGTTTACTCTGATGGAGAGGTAAAACTAACTTTAGAAGAGGCAGGTGACGAGCCATATCTTTTAGCCAAGTGTTTTCAAAGAAAGGGAATCCGTAATGCAATAATAATAGTTGACGAGGTTAGATTTAGAGGTGCGAAGTTTGCCGTTGAAAACTTTGGAGTTAATTTGATAATTCTTGACGATGGATTTCAACACAGGGCTATGGCAAGGGATTTAGACATAGTTTTATTGAAAAAGAGGGATCTTAAAGACGCTCTTTTACCTTTTGGAAGACTTAGAGAGCCTTTAAAAAACTTGCAAAGGGCAGATGCAATAGTATTGAGCTATCAGGATGTTTATCCTTTTGAAGTTTCTATTAGAAGTAAGCCTGTGTTTAAAATGTATAGAACGAATTGGGGTGTGTACGATTATTCTTGGAAAAAAATAGATATAAAGGAACTTTTAAGAAAGGAATTTATAGTATTTTCTGGACTGGGAGATAACGAGCAATTTTTATTGAGTGTAAAAAGACTAGGTATAAAAATTAAAAAATTCCTAAAGTTTCCGGATCACTATTCGTATAAGAATGCTTCTTTTGATAAAGAAGAGTTTTATTTGACTACCTTAAAGGACTGGGTAAAGCTAGGTTTTCGTCAAAAAAACATTTACTTTTTAGACTTTGATTTAAAAGTGGAAAGATTTAAAGAATGGGTGATAAGAACATTAAAAAATTACACTCGTCAAGCACAATAGAGTACAAAGAAACAGAACTTAATGTATAGAAAAAAAGTAAAAAATTAGAAACGAAAAGTTTTTTAAAGATAAGACTTTTTAAGTGCCCGGGGCCGGACTCGAACCGGCACGGGGTGGGAACCCCAGTGGATTTTAAGTCCACAGCGTCTACCAAATTCCGCCACCCGGGCTTATTATTTATTCCATTAAGTTGGTACAAAATCTAATAT
>JAADEG010000020.1 GCA_013153525.1 Thermodesulfobacteriota bacterium | reverse complement strand
TCTACATTGATCAGGTAGTGATAGGCTCTTGCACTAACGGAAGGCTTGAGGACTTGGAGGTAGCAGCAAAAATTTTAAAGGGTAGAAAAGTTAACCCAAATGTAAGGTGCATAATAATTCCAGCAACTCCTGCAGTGTATCGTGAGGCTCTTGATAAGGGATACATAAGGGTGTTTATTGAGGCTGGAGCAATAGTTTCTCCACCAACCTGTGGACCATGTCTCGGAGGACACATGGGAATTCTTGCAAAGGGAGAAAGAGCAGTTGCAACCACTAATAGAAACTTCGTTGGAAGAATGGGGCATCCAGAGAGTGAGGTATATCTTGCAGGACCCGCTGTTGCAGCAGCAAGCGCAGTGCTTGGATACATCGGAACTCCAGAAGAACTCGGAATGTAAAAAATTGACGGAATGCGCCTTAGTAAAGAAGAAATTACTGTCATTAAAAAACTTGCTTTAGAAATTTTTGGAAAAGATGCAAGAGTGTGGATATTTGGTTCAAGAGTAGATCCTAATTTAAAAGGAGGAGACATAGACATTTACATAGAAGTTTCAGACGCAGAAGATCTCTTAGAGAAAAAACTTGATTACTTAGTGAAATTGAAAGATACTATAGGAGAACAGAAAATAGACTTGGTTGTTAAACCCAAGGGATGTCAAGAGTTTATCTGTAAAGAGGCAAAGCAAAAGGGAATAGAAATATGAAAAACCTAAACTTAGTCATTCAGGAGCTTGAAAAGCACAAGGAGATGCTAATTTTTTCCAGAG
Source organism: Thermodesulfobacteriota bacterium (assembly GCA_013153525.1). GTDB lineage: Bacteria > Desulfobacterota > Thermodesulfobacteria > Thermodesulfobacteriales > Thermodesulfobacteriaceae > Thermodesulfobacterium. The sequence goes on along the minus strand of JAADEG010000020.1, from coordinate 2,332 downwards.
ACAAAATAAAGAAGTGGGGAAGGATTGACGAGGAAGTGTTAAGTATTCCTGAGAAGTTAGAAACAATGGACTCCTTTATTTTTAGATTTTGTAAGATGCAAGATAGTATGGGAGAAAAACTTTTTCCTTTAACTCTGGAAGCTTTGGGGGAAGAGGTTAGAAATAAGCCTTTTATAGACATTTTAAACAAACTGGAAAGATTAGAAATACTCCCTTCAGCTGGAGAGTGGAAAAAGTTAAGAGAATTTAGAAACTTTTTGACCCATGTATATCCTTGGGAAACCGAAGAAATAATTAAAAATATTGAAACTGCCTTAAAGTATTCGGATGTATTGATAGACATTTACGAAAAGTTTAAACAATACTTAAAAGAAAGAGGATTTATTTAAAAATATTTGAAAATCAGATGGAGGAGTGAGAAATGGAAAAAATAAAAGGAAGAGTTTGGAAGTTTGGAGACAACATAGACACGGATGTGATAATTCCTGCGAGGTACTTAAACACGACTGATCCTGAGGAACTTGCAAAACACTGTATGGAGGATGCAGATCCAGAGTTTGCCAAAAAGGTTAAAAAAGGAGACATAATAGTTGCAGGTAGAAACTTTGGATGTGGGTCTTCAAGAGAACACGCTCCAATTGCAATAAAAGCTTGTGGGATTTCTTGTGTTATTGCTAAGTCTTTTGCAAGAATTTTTTACAGAAATGCTTTCAACACAGGACTTCTTATTTTAGAATGCCCTGAAGCTGTTTCAGAAACTGAAACAGGAGACGAGCTTGAAATTTATCCAGACGAAGGAAAAATCGTAAATCTTACAAAGGGTAAAACCTTTTACACTAAACCACTTCCTGAGTTTATGAAAAACATTTTAGAGGCTGGTGGACTTATTCCTTATGTAATAAGAAAGGTAAGTGGAGGTTAATCTAACAAAATATGAAAAAAGAAGAGTACTTTGAACTCGTGGAAAAGGCAATTACAAAAGTACTTAAAGATCCTGTAATTATATTTTTTGGCTCTTTAGTAGAGGGAAACTTTTCTAAAAGACTTTCAGACATAGATGTTGCAGTTTATGTAGGAAGACCTCTTAGTGCAGAAGAATACTGGAAGTTAATTGGTGAATTTGAAAATCTGCCAATCTTAAAAAAAATTGATCTTGTTGATCTTGCAGAGGTAAAAGACAGAAGTTTTTTAAAAAGAGTATTAGAAAAAGGTATTTTATGGAAAGGCTCAAAAGAAAATTTGAAAAGTTTGAGAGAGCATTAAAGAAGTTTGAAGAGGCAGTAACATCTCCGTTTTTTGAAACCGCACTTTCAGAAGAATTCAAAGTTGAAGTTTTAACCAAACGATTTGAATATCTTTTTGAGGCTTTATGGCAATTTTCTCAAGTATTTTTAAGGGAAAGGGGTATTGAGTGCTTTTCTCCTCGTTCATGTTTTGAGGCTTTAATTAAAGAGGGAATTATTGAAGAAAAACACGAATCTATTGCTTTTGAAATAATAAAGTTAAGAAACATTCTCGTTCATGTTTATGACGAAGAATCTGCCAAAGAAATTTATAAAAAGTTAAAAAACAAAGACTTTTTAGAATTCTTTCTCACTTTAAAAGATAAGTTTGAGGAATATACTTTTTAATTGATAATAAAATGTCATTTAAGCTCCTTGTTTTACTATTTCCAAGTTTAAGGATACTATCATTTTTTCACAAAAAATTTAAATTTTGTGCGTAGATAATTTAAGGCAGATTTGGCTAAAATTTTTAAAATACTAAAAGAAAAAATTCAATATTTTTGAAATATACTTAAAAGTTTGAAATAATTACCATTTTTCTCTATTGACAAAATTTACAATTATATTTAAAAAATTTTTTAATCATACATTTTAAGCATTAAAATATATGTTAGGAGGTGAAAGTGAATAAGAATAAAACAAAAGTTAAAAAAAGTGTTTTATTATAATGCCTTTCTCTCCTACAAAGTCCTGTTCAGACTGGAATAAAGTATATCAATTTATAAAAGACGCGGTAGAAGGAGTTAGACTTGGATATCAATGTGAACGTTCGGAAATTCGGGGAGGTTTAATTATAAAAGATATTTTAGATAATTTATATAAAGCTGATTTAGTTATTGCTGATTTAACCGATCAAAACCCTAATGTATTTTATGAATTAGGAGTACGTCATACGTTAAGTAATAAAACAATATTAATAGCTCAAGATATTTCTTATATTCCGTCAGATTTACATGGAGGCCTATAGTAAAAATTGTGTAAGTATCTATAATACAGCCTCCATATCATAAGTCAATGCAAATTTTTGTTGAAGTTCATAGCTAACA
>JAADEG010000082.1 GCA_013153525.1 Thermodesulfobacteriota bacterium | reverse complement strand
AAGATAATTAAAAAAGCGGAAATATATAAAACCATCGTTGTATACCAAAAACCTATACCTAACATACTTAGTCCAATACCCAAAAATAGTAAAGCCTTTTTTTTGTTTTTACTAGCTTTAGAATCGTAATAATCTGCTTGATCTTTTACAGGATTTGTTATCTCATAAAATATCATAATTCTAAATTTTCATAAATTCTTTTTAAAATTTCAGAGGTTTTTATGTTTTCCGCAACTTTGGAAGGATGCTGAATTACCAGGTCTTTATATCCCCACGGATACCACCTATCAATTGGGGTAGAGCCAAAGATAGCTATAGTTTTAACTCCAAGGGCAGGAGCAAGGTGTACAGCTCCTCCGTCAAGGGTTACGAAAAGTTTAGAGTTTTTTATAACCCCTGCCAGTTCTAGTAAATTTTTTGTAGGAACAAATTTGGCTTGGGTTTCTTTTTCAAGGGCTTTAGCTAATTCTATGTCCTGAGGAGCTGAAGTAAAGTAAACCGGCACTTTTTTCTTTAATTCTTTAAATATCGTTGCAATTTTTTCAAAGGATAACCTGTTTTCTGGTTTTCTAGAAGATATGTGAAATAAGAGATTTATTCCTAAAGGTTTAAACTTGTTAACTACTTCATCTTCTAGGTAAAAGAAAAGTTTTTCTCCATCAGGTATAACTTTTAAAGGTTCTAAACACCTGTAACAAAAAATTACCTCGTGTTCGTTTTCCAAAGGACTAACATGGTGAGTAAAGTGATCTTCTCCGTTGGGATTTTTTACACCAATTCTGGTCTTTGCCATACTAACGACACTGAATTGCTCAGCATACGGAGAGTATTTACTCCTAAACACAACTGCAACATCGTATTTCGTCCTAAAAATTTTTCCAAAGATAGCAAGCTTACTTCCTAAAGCCTTTAACTTATTAACAAAACTTTTTTCGTGTTTAGACTTCGTGTAAACATATATAGTATTTATGAAGGGATTGTTCCTGATAGCTAAAAAGTTGTAACTGTTAACTACTATGTCAATTTGAGCATAAGGATATCTTTTTCTTAATGCCTCTATAGCAGGGGTTGTACAAATAAGGTCTCCTAAGTTGTCGTTTCTAACGAGAAGAATTTTCATTCACTTCCTAAATATGAGGTTCAAAATCAAGGTTAGAAGAATACTTAGTAAAATACAAGTTGCAAGGGGGAAGTAAAAGGTGAAGTTCCCTTTTTTGATGTATATGTCCCCTGGCAACCTTCCTAAATACGGAATTTTGGGAACAATAGTCAAAAAAAGTCCAAAAATAACCAGTAAAACCCCTAATAGTATCAAAATTTTTCCAAAATCCGTTAACCCTCCCATGATTTAAAAATTTAAAAATTTTTTGAAAAATTGCAATACCAACCCACGAAAAGTTGTGGTAAAATTTAGCATCAATTTCAGGAAGGGAGGGTAAACTTATGATAATTTCCTTTTTTCCTGGGTTTGAGGGGGACGAGAACTTCTTTCAATTTGAACCCATTACCCCTGAAATTTTTGAAAAGCTAAGAAACGCTAAAGCTGTAATCTTTCCGCCAACCGTATCTCCTGAACTTTACTACTCAGTTAAAAACATGGGAATACCAGTTTTTCCAGAATACGACCTAAGATTTCGTTACCCAGGGAAATTGGGACAACACTTACTTCTCAGCACCCTTAAACTTCCTCGCCCCTTTTCTATTTTGATTCCTAGACTGTGTGGAATAGAAGAAAATCCATATGCTAGAAAGTTGGAAATTTTTTACCCTTTTGTTTTAAAGGGTAATTACGGAGACGAGGGTACGGAGGTTTTTTTGGTTAAGTCTCCTGAAGAGTTTAGAGAAAAACTTAAACTTGTGAAGTCCTGGGAAAGAAGTGGTAGGTTTGGTTTTATCATTCAAGAGTACATAGACACTCCCTTTGACGCAAGAGCCATAGTAATAGGAAAAAAGGTCTTCGTGTTTTTCAGAGAAGGGGGATTTAAGAAAAACATAGTAAGAGAAGGGAACCCTATACCTTGTCCTAAAAAGGGACTTAAAAAAAGGGTAAAAGACCTGGTTGACAAGTTCGTAGAGCTTACGGGCTTTAACTTGGTAGCTATTGACATCTTGTTTAAAAAGGATCGCCCTCTTATCAACGAGTTTAACTTTGTTTTTGGAAGAAGACTTATCGGAGAAAAAAAGTACGAACAATACTTGAAAAAAGCCATAAAAGAGTTTTTAAGTAATATATGAAGTTTTTTATAAAAACTCTTGGATGTAAAGTTAATCAAATAGAAAGTGCCAAGATATACGAGGACTTAATTAGATTCGGCAATCTTCCGTCAAGTGAAACCGATGCAGAGCTTTTCGTATTAAACACCTGCGTAGTCACTAAAAATGCCCAGAAAGAGTGTCACAAAATAATAAAAAGGTGGATAAAACGCAATCCAAAGTTAATAATTATTGCAGGGTGCTATCCCCAGTCCGTTAAGGAGGAACTGAAGACCTTTTTAGAGTCACTTGAGTTTAAAAAGTTTTTAGTCTTAGGACAGACAGAAAAGTTAAACCTACTAGAAAATTTCATCCTTCCTGAGGATGCACCTATTTGGAAACTCAAAGAACTTGAGAGAGAGGAAACCTTTTTTAAAGTTTGTGACTTTCCTGGGCATTCTCGAGCCTTCGTAAAAATCCAAGACGGATGTGATAACTTTTGTGCCTATTGCATCGTTCCAATAGCAAGGGGGGCACCTAGAAGTTTAGATAAAAAAGAGGTAATCTCTCAGGTTTTGTCCTTCGTGGAAAGAGGTTACTGCGAGGTAGTATTGACTGGTATTAATTTGAGCAAGTGGGGTAAAGATCTTTCTCCTCCTTTAAGCATCTCCCACCTTTTATTCGACCTAGAAGAAGTCCTTTACAAAAAGGGAATTAACACGATAATAAGGCTTTCTTCTCTCGAACCTGATCAGCTTGACGAGCACTTTTTTGAATTCGTAAAATACAGCAAGCTCCTTGCCCCTCACTTTCACATACCTTTACAAAGTGGCTCAAATCGAATCCTTAAACTCATGAGAAGAAGGTACACGAGAGAGGAATACTTAGAAGTCGTTCAACGACTTTACGAATTAAAACCTTACGCAACTTTGGGAGCAGATGTCATAGTAGGATTC
>JAADEG010000086.1 GCA_013153525.1 Thermodesulfobacteriota bacterium | reverse complement strand
CAATCCATGATAGCTATTATTAAAACACAAATTACCTGAGATACATTAAGCCATTGAGCCTTCCATACTAATTCTCCAAGTTTCCAAAATCCATTAGCTATTACAACTCCGTGGATTATAAAAGCCAAGTCTTTAGTTCCATTTTTATTCACTCTCTTACCTCCTTTTTTTCTTATTTCGTAATTACTTAATCAAAATTCCCAGCTCTACCTGATTAGGTAGAGCTGGACTCTCTTTAATTAGTGATAAATTCTGTTTTTCTTAGAAATTATGAATTCTTCAATTTCATCTGGTAAATCATCAGACAACTTATTCTCTAATTCGTCTTCTAATTCATCCTCTACCGTAATAAACTCAATTTTAATAAATTCGTTATAAAGTAAGTCTGAAATGTATCCTTCAATCTCCTCTGCAATGTTGGGTATTAGTTCCATAATTTCGTCAACCTCAAAAATACTCAAAAAATTCTTAAAATCTTCAATTATTTTCATTAAATTGGCTTTGTGCTTTTTCATAATTCTCTCTACTAATTCAGAAAGCTTCTTAAATTCGTTTACATCAATGGGCTTGGAGCTGGAAGAGAACTTAGACACTACGCACACCTCCTTTGAGGTTTTTGGGGAATAATTTTGAAAATACTTTTGAATAATTTTTGACTTTGAAATTTTAAATTTGAATTAGTTTTTAAAATGAAATTTTAAATCTTTTTGAAATAAGGATAAACAATTTTTGACTTTAATCTCTTTAACAAATAAATATTATAAATCAAATTAAATAATTTTTCAAGTTTGGTTTTAAATAATAAAAGTCAAAAATTTGTTATTATAAAGTAAAAATCTCAAATTCCGGAGGGATTTGTAAATTTTCTTTAAAATACTTTTAATTTCGTAAAAAATTAAGTTTTGTAAAAACGATAATCAAGATAAGTATAATAAGTTTGTAAAGGAGAAAAACTGAATCTCTTTTCTTTTAATTTTGCAATACTTTCCACCATTGCTCTTGCACCAGAAAGAGTCGTAGCATAAGGTATATCAAGCTCCATAGTATATCTACGAATCAAATATGCGTCTTCTTTGCTAACCTTTCCCTTAGCCGTGTTAATAGCAAGAGCAATCTCACGATTTTTAAGCAAGTCAAGTACATTTGGTCTTTTTCCTTCAGAAATTTTCGGAACCGTATCCACTTCTATTCCTTTTTCTTTTAGGTACTTTGCAGTTCCATAGGTAGCTATAAGCTTGAAACCAAGATCTTTTAATTTTTTAGCAATTTCTACTACATGAGGTTTATCTTCATCTTTAACTGATATAAAAACCGTTCCAGATAAAGGTAATTCCATACCTGCTGCTATTTGAGCCTTTGCGTAAGCAAGTGCCGGCTCCCAATCTATACCCATCACTTCACCTGTTGACTTCATTTCAGGTCCAAGCATTACATCAACCCCTGGAAATCTTTTAAAAGGAAACACGACTTCTTTAACGCAATAATACGGTGGCTCAACTTCCTTTACGAATCCGATGTTTTTAAGTGTGTCTCCCAACATTATCCAAGTTGCAAGTTTTGCAAGGGGAACGCCAATTGCTTTTGATACAAACGGTACCGTTCTTGATGCTCTTGGATTAACTTCAAGTACATAAAGCTCGTTATCTTTTATTGCGTATTGAACATTTATAAGTCCTATCACCTCAAGTTCTTTAGCAAGGGCATAAGTAGCTTCTCTTATTTCCTTTTTTAGTTTTTCAGAAATGTGAACAGGAGGGAGGAAACACGCAGAATCTCCAGAATGAATCCCTGCTTCTTCTATGTGCTCCATTATACCAGCTACTACCACGAGTTCACCGTCTGATATAGCGTCCACATCAAGCTCTATTGCGTCTTCTAAAAACTTATCTATAAGAACAGGATGTTCAGGATTGACCTTAGCTGCAGTTTCCATAAATTCTTTAAGTTCTTTTTCAGAATAAACGATTCTCATCGCTCTTCCACCGAGAACATAAGATGGACGAACGAGTACAGGATATCCTATTTGTGAAGCTACTCTTACTGCTTCCTCAGTACTAAAGGCAACACCAGCTTTTGGTCTCTTAAGTCCAAGTTTAGAAAGTACTGCGTCAAACTTTTCCCTATCTTCAGCCCTATCTATGTTTTCAGGAGAAGTCCCAAGAATTTTTACTCCTGCTTTATAAAGAGGAACTGCAAGGTTAATAGGGGTTTGTCCTCCAAATTGGACTATAACACCCTCTGGATTCTCTTCTTCGTATATGTCCAAAATGTGCTCAAATGTAAGAGGCTCAAAGTAAAGACGGGTTGAAATGTCGTAGTCAGTTGACACAGTCTCAGGATTAGAATTTACCATTATTGCTTCTATTCCTTTTTCTCTCAACGCAAGAGAAGCGTGAACACAACAATAGTCAAATTCTATCCCCTGCCCGATTCTATTAGGTCCTCCTCCAATTATTAGTACTTTACGATTTTTAGAGGCTCTTGACTCGTTTTCTACTTCGTAACTTGAATAAAAATAAGGTGTGTATGCCTCAAATTCTGCTGCACAAGTATCAATAAGTTTATATGTAGGTAAAATTCCTAATCTCTTTCTGTATTCCCTTACTTCAATTTCAGTTCTTCCGGTTAAAAATCCTATTTGATAGTCTGAAAACCCCATCCTCTTAAGTTCCCACAACTCTTCTCTATCCAGATCCTCAAGACTTTTTCCCTTTACCTCTTCAGACTTGTCAAATATTTCTTTCAGGTGATACAAAAACCAAGGATCAATATAGGTAAGCTCATAAACCTCTTGAATAGAAAGTCCTGCTTTAAAAGCCTCTCTTATGTAAAAAATTCTCTGACTATTAGGTTTAACGAGCTTCTTTTTAATTTCTTCAACGGGTAATATCTCACCCTTATCAGAAGGACTCTTTCCATCTGCTCCAAAACCATATCTTCCGGTTTCAAGCCCTCTTAATGCTTTTTGTAAAGCTTCTTTAAAAGTTCTTCCTATTGCCATAGTTTCTCCAACGGATCTCATTGAAGTGGTTATCTCATCATTACACTCTGGGAACTTTTCAAAAGTAAACCTCGGAACCTTTACTACTACATAATCTATGGTAGGCTCAAAAGCTGCTTTAGTTTCGCGGGTTATGTCATTTGGCAGTTCGTCAAGGGTATAACCAACTGCAAGCTTTGCTGCAATCTTTGCAATAGGATAACCCGTAGCTTTACTCGCAAGAGCTGAAGAACGAGACACCCTTGGATTCATCTCTATAACTACCATTTCCCCTGTTTCTGGATGAATTGCAAACTGAATGTTAGATCCTCCTGTGTCAACGCCAATCTCTCTAATCACGGCTTGAGCAGCAGAACGCATTCTCTGGTATTCTCTATCAGTTAAAGTCTGTGCAGGAGCAACCGTTATGGAATCTCCTGTGTGAACCCCCATAGGATCAAAGTTTTCAATAGAACATATTATAACTACATTATCTTTAAAGTCTCTCATAACCTCAAGCTCAAATTCTTTCCATCCAAGAACTGACTCTTCCAGCATAACCTGGTGAATAAGAGACATTTCAAGTCCAAATTCTACGATCTCTCTTAATTCTTCTATGTTGTAAGCAACCCCTCCTCCGGTACCTCCAAGAGTAAAACTTGGTCTAACTATAATCGGAAAACCAAGCTCTTTAACCGCTTTTTCTGCTTCTTTAACAGATGTAACTATAGCACTTCTTGGAACCTTAAGTCCTATGTTTTCCATTGCCTCTCTAAACTTCTCTCTACTTTCAGCCTTTTCAATTGCCTTTTCGTTTGCTCCAATTAATTCAACTCTATACTTTTCAAGTACACCTCTTTTTGCAAGTGCAAAAGCTATGTTAAGACCTGTTTGACCTCCAAGAGTAGGAAGTAAAGCGTCTGGTCTTTCTTCTTTTATTATGTATTCCAGCACTTCAGGAGTAAGAGGTTCTATGTATGTTCTGTGAGCCATTTCTGGATCAGTCATTATAGTAGCTGGGTTTGAGTTTACGAGAACGATTTCGTAGCCCTCTTCTCTTAAAGCCTTACACGCCTGACTTCCAGAATAATCAAACTCACACGCTTGACCAATCACTATAGGTCCAGAACCTATTATAAGAATCTTCTTTATGTCTGTTCTCTTGGGCATACTACCTCCTTCTTAACCATTCCGTGAAAGTTGCTTTTTGGTCTTAAAACTTTTTAAAGCTTTTTAAATAAAGGATATATCTTCACTTCAGAAGACATAATAAGATTTTGATACCACTTGTTAAACCAACCAGCACGCTTCTGTCTCAAAAGAGCAGGAATCATCAACTCTATTTCTTCTTTTGAAACTTTGCCTTTATAAGGAAGGATGTCTTTAAGATAAAAAACTTCTAAGTTGTCCATTTCCCAAAACGGTTTTTCTACCACACCTGGTTTTCCTAAGGAACTTAAAACTTGACCTACTTCAAAAGGAAACTTTCTGGGAACTTGGTAACGAAGAACTTTGATCAATTCTGACTTAAAACCAACCTCTTTAAGAGCCTTTTTCACGGATTCTTTTTTAACGAGTAAGAAAAATTCGTCAGCCTTTTTCTCACAAATTTTTTTGCCTTCGTCTTTTAAAAAGTCCTTTCTAACTTTACTTTTTACTTGCTCAAATTTAAGAAGTTTAGGAGGTTTTTTAGCAGAGACTTCAAATATGTAAATTCCCTTTTCTGTAGGAACAGGAGGAAAGTATTCCCCAATAGAAGCTTTAAGAATCTGCTTAACGAGTTTTAAGTCGTGAAAAAGTTTTAAAAGCCCGCTTTGGTCTAAAAATTTAGTGGTTTGTAAGGAAATCTTATGTTTTTTTGCCCACTCCTTAAGTCCGTTTAATTCCACGACTTCAGCGTATATAGAATCTGCTTTAGCTTTAACTTTTTGCCTTATCTTTTTCTCTTTTAAATAGGCTCTGATTTGTTCTTTAACTTCTGAAAGCGAAAAAACCTTTTCTGGTTTTATGTCTTCTACCCCAAAAATTACATAACCACTTCTTACTGGAATTGGTCCTATTATGTCACCTTTTTTTGCCCTTTTTATAAGTGGTCTTATTGAAGGCATTAAAGCGTTTTCAGGAATCCATCCAAGCTCTCTCAAGTTGTAATTTTTAAACTTTTCAAAGTCTTTAAGACTCTTTAACTTTGACCTTACTTCTTCTGCCTTTTTTTGTGCATCTTTACCACCAGTAATAAGAATAGCTTTTAACTTTACTTCAAGAGGTCTTTTAAAATCGTTAATGTGCTCAAGATAGTACTTTTCTACTTCGTCGTCTGTGACTTTTACTTTTGCTTTGTAAGGTAAAAGCAAGTACGCAAGTTTTACCTTTTCAGGCTCAGTATAAACATCTCTGTGAGCAAGGTAATAACTTTTCAAAGCTTTTTCAGTGACTTTCACCTCTGCTTCACAAGCCTTTAAAGGAATCCACCCCTTTATAAAGGTAAGAGTTTGATTGTTAAACCTGACATAGTCTTCTGCCTCGTCCTTAGAAACGATTATTGGTGCAGTTACGAGAGTTCTTATTTTTTGAAATAAAAGGTCGGAACGAATTAAGTACTTAAAAAACTCAGAAGAAACACCTATGTCTTGAAGTATTGCAAGGTATTTTTGATAATTAAACTTTCCGTTTTCTTGAAAAATAGGAATTCTCGCTATAGCGTAATTTACTTCTTCTGGAGAGACTTTAATTCCGAGATCGTCAGCTTCTTTTTCTAAAACTTTCATCCTAATAAGGTCATTTAAAACTTTTTGCTTGATGTTTAGTGCCTTTAATTGTTCTGAGTTAAGCTCTCCGTAAGTTTGCTTTAACTTAAAAACCTCAAAGTTATAATATTCTTGAAAGTCTTTGAGAGTAATAGGAAGACCATTTACTTTTGCTATTATTTCTCTATTACCTACGGTAAAAACTCCTACTCCCCAGAATACGAAAACTATAATTATGATTGCGAGAAAGACCTTTGCTACGGGAGAAGTTGCACTCCGTCTTAAGAAGTCAAACATTTGCTCTCTCCAAATTTTTCTCTAATATACCAAAAAGTTTTTAATTGTCAAAAACTTTTTAATAATATATAATAGGAATTTGTATGGTGATTTTTGAACTAAAAGAAGTAACGAAAATATATCCTCCTTTTTTTAAAGCGCTCATAAATGTTAGCCTTACGATTGAAGAAGGAGAGTTTTTACTTCTTACAGGAGCCACGGGAGCAGGAAAAACTACATTGTTAAAACTATTATATAGAGCTGAAGTCCCTACTTCTGGAGAGGTTTTTTTTAAAGAAATCCCTTACTCCAAAATTACTTCTCACAAACTTAACGAAATAAGAAAAAAAATGGGAATCGTATTTCAAGATCACAAACTTCTTACGGACTTAACAGTATATGAAAATGTAAAACTTTCTTTAATTTTGTCAGGGAAAAAAAGTAAAAACATGAAGTTTGAAATATACGAATACTTAGAAAGATTTGGACTCGCTCAGAAAGCCCAAAAAAAAGTAAAAGAACTTTCCGGAGGGGAACAACAAAAAGTAGGAATAGTAAGAGCACTTATAAGAGATCCAGAAATACTTATCGCAGACGAACCAACTGGTAATCTTGATCCCATTAGTATAAACGAAATTTTAAAAATTTTAAAAGACTTACACGCTAAAGGAAAAACCATCATTCTCGCCACGCACGATCCAGTAATACTAAAACAGAATCTTGGAAGAACTGTAATGCTTAATAGAGGAGAATTGGTGCAAGAATGATAAGGTACTTTGTTAAACTTGAACTTAAAAAGTCTTTAATTTATTATTTGCTTCTTGCCCTTTTCTTTATGTTTTGGAGTTTTTTTTCCCTTTTAGGATTGTCCTTGTACGACAAAATTTCTCAAGTACAAAACTTTTACGAAAAAAATTTTTACCTTTCGCTTATTTTTTATCCTGAAAAAAATAATAACATTGAAGACTTCGTTAGTAAATTAAAAGAATTACCAGGAGTTAAAAAACTTGAAGTAATCCCTCCTTCTCAAATATACAATTCTTTAGCTTCTTTTGTATCTTCTAATGTTTTAAAAAGTTTCTCCAAAAAAGAAATACTAACCAGCCTGCCCTATTTAATAAAGTTGTATCCTTCAAGCTTTGAGCAATACTCTCAAATGCTTAAGTACTTAAAAACATTTTTTACTGGTCCTCAAAACAAACTCGTTCCTTCTGCTGCTTACAGAATTTTAACCTTAATCGGAGTAATGAAAAAAGCCGGAATCGTGTTCTTCCTTTTGTGGTGTACTTTTTATGTAATGTTTCTTTTATTTTTAAATTACTTACTTGAATTAAACCTTAAGTCTCAAGCAGAAGTAATCATACTATTAGGAGGCTCTGCTATAGGATTAAAAATTTTAAGAAGTTTTTTAGTAATGACATTCTTGCTCTTAGGGTTTATTCCTGCTTTCGTAAGCGTATTCTATTTATTAAAAGAAATTTCAACTTATACAGGACTAAATTTGTACCTCAATTATAACAGTGGATACTTGATTTTTTGGTTAATATTTATAGTATTAATTCCTACTTTAGTAGGATTAAAACGCCCAAAATGAAGAAACTTAGTTTCGTCGTTCTGGCAATACTTTTTTTCGTTAAATCTGGACTCTCTGCACAGGTTAGCATTGCTCAACAAAAAAAACAGATTGAACAAATGAAAAAAAACTTACTTAAACTCTACTTTTGTACTCTCGTTACTGAAAAATTTTTATCTTATAAAAATTTAAACATAGAAAATAGTATAAAATTAAAAATTTTTGAAGATACCCTTGCTAAAAGTTTAGAATACCTTAACGAAAAAGAAAAACAACTCTCTCAAAAAATCAAGACCTTACAAAAGACAAAAGAACTGGAGAAAGTTAGAAGAGAAATTATAGAAGAAATTAGAAGAAAGCTTAAAAAAGAAGGAATTACTGATCCTCTTTCAAGAGCAAAAAAGATTCCTAAAAGTTATTCTTTAAGAGTTAATTCTCCCACTAATGTATATGCACCTTTTGGTGGAAGAATTAGTGAAGTAGGAATAAGAGCTGGTTCGGTTTTTATTAGACTAAAGGGTAAAAGGTGTGAAGCTATTATTTCTGGTATAGACGAATTAGAAGTTGGTATGGGAAGACCAATAAAAGAAGGACAGGTAATTGGCAGAATCTTCAGGGTACCTAAGAAGTTTGAGTTCTTGGTAAATTGTAAAAAGTTAAAGGTTCCTAAGTAACTTTTCTTCAAGATAAGAAATTAGCTTGCCGTTAATGTAAAGCGCACATCCCAAAATCCAACCTTCTGAATCTTTTAAAATTACATAACCTGGTTCTACATCTAAGTCAATCTCTATTCTCTTTTTTTCCTTAAAAATTCTTATGGTTTCACTTGGAAGTTCAACGATGTTTTTCGTGGCAGTATATCCAAATCTTTGTAAAAACGCAGAAGTAGGCTTCAAATACACGGAAACCTTTCTCAAAAATAAAAGCCCTACGGTTTGAACCTGTAATTTGGAAAAAACTTCTAAAAGTTCAGTTTTAGGGTAAAGCCAAAAGTTAGACACACCTCTTAACATTTCGTAAGGAGTAAAAATGTTAGGAGGAATACCAAATCTGTCATAAAGAAACTCTTCAACCTCTCTTCTCTCTTCAGAACTTAACCTTTTTGGAAAGCGATTCTCCATAGTCCATTAAATTTTACTCCAAAATCTTGTTTTTAGCAAAATCTAATATAAAATTTAGAAGGTTTGAAAAACAAAAGTCAGAGGGGACAAATGGGGGTAGCTGAAAAGTACAAAGAGGCTGGGGTTGACCTTGAAAAAGCTTCAGAGCTCGTTAACATAGTTAAAAAGTTTACTGACAAACTCCCTCAAAAAGGTGTAATCTCAAGTATTGGTGGATATAGCGGACTTTTTTCTTTAGATGTATCCTCTTATAAAAGCCCTGTTCTCGTGGCTTCTACAGACGGGGTTGGAACGAAAATTAAAATAGCAATACAAGCAGGCAAACACACTGGTATAGGTATAGATCTCGTTGCAATGTGCGTAAACGACATAATAACCTGCGGAGCAAAACCCCTGTTTTTTCTTGACTACATCGCCTTTGGAAAGTTTGACGAAAACATCTTTACTCAACTTATAGAAGGTATAACTGAAGGATGTAAAATAGCAGGTTGTTCTTTACTCGGTGGAGAAACTGCAGAAATGCCTGGTTTTTACTCTCCAGGAGAATACGACTGTTCAGGATTTATCGTAGGTATAGTTGAAAGAGACTCTATTATAGACGGTTCTACAATTTCAATTGGTGATGTGATACTTGGTATTCCTTCAAGTGGAATTCACAGCAATGGCTTTTCCCTCGTTAGAAAAGTTTTGTTTGAGGAACACAAACTGGACTTAGACTACATTCCAGAAGAGCTTGGAAAACCCATTGGTGAAGAGCTTCTTATTCCTACTAAAATTTACGCACCCATAGTAAATACACTCCTTCACAAGGACTTAGAAATAAAAGGATGTGTTCACATCACAGGAGGGGGATTTTTTGACAACATACCCAGAATTCTACCTAAAAATTGTAAAGCAGTTCTTCAAAAAGATAGCTGGGAGATGCCACCTATTTTTAAGTACATCCAAAACTTGGGAAATGTTTCTGAAGAGGAAATGTATAGGGTTTTCAACTGTGGGATAGGATTTGTTCTCGTGGTTAGTGACGAGAGTCTTGAAGATGTACAGGGAATTATAAGAGCTCTTGGTGAAGAGTGCCACATAATTGGAAAAATAGAAAAGAGAAAAGACGAAGAGCCTCAAGTGATACTGGTATAAGGGGTTTTTTGATGTTTTTTCAAGATGTAATTGCTACTCTTAACAAGTTTTGGGCAGAAAAGGGATGCGTTATTCTTCAACCTTACGACATGGAGGTTGGAGCAGGGACTTTTCATCCAGCTACTTTTCTTAGGTCACTTGGTCCTGAGCCGTTTTCAGCAGCCTATGTTCAACCATGCAGGCGTCCAACAGACGGACGCTACGGTGAAAACCCAAACAGACTTCAACACTATTATCAATATCAAGTCATTATAAAACCTTCTCCTGAGGACATACAAGAAATTTACCTTGAAAGCTTAAAAGCCTTAGGAATTCATCCAGAAGAACACGACATAAGATTCGTTGAAGACGACTGGGAATCTCCAACTCTTGGTGCTTGGGGGCTTGGATGGGAAGTATGGCTTGACGGAATGGAAATTACCCAGTTTACTTACTTCCAACAAATAGGAGGTTTTGACTGTAAACCTGTTACCGTTGAAATTACTTACGGTCTTGAAAGAATTACTATGTACCTTCAAGAAGTAGAAAGCGTATTTGATATAAAGTGGAACGAAAAGTTTACTTACAAGGACATACACTATAGAGGTGAAGTGGAGTACTCGGTATTTAACTTTGAAAAAGCCAATATAGACATGTTAAAAAAGTGGTTTGACGAGTTTGAAAAACAAGCAATAGACCTTTTTGCAGAAAATCTTGCTTTACCAGGATACGACTTCGTAATAAAGTGTTCTCATGTTTTTAACTTACTTGATGCAAGGGGGGTTCTTTCTCCTGTAGAAAGAGCAAATTACATAGGAAGAGTTAGAAAACTTGCAAGAAGAGCTGCAGAAGTTTGGCTCGGAGTAAAAGAGGAAAAAAATGGCTAAAAACCTGCTCGTTGAAATTGGAACAGAAGAACTTCCTGCAAGGTTCGTTATTCCTGGAATTAAAAGTTTTAAAGAGTCTGCTGAAAAACGCTTTAAAGACGCCAAACTCTCCTTTGACGAAATAATTACAGCAGGAACTTTTAGGAGGCTTTCTCTTTTCGTTAAAAATCTCGCTGAAAAGCAACCAGATGTAGAGGAAGAAATATTAGGTCCTCCTGAAAAAGTAGCTTTTGACGAAAAAGGTAATCCTACGAAAGCTGCTATTGGATTTGCTAAGAAAGTGGGGGTTCCTGTTGAAAAATTAAAGATAAAAGAGACTCCAAGAGGAAAGTATGTTTGCGTAAAAAAAGAAATAAAAGGAGCTTCTGCTAAAGAACTTCTTCCTAAGCTAATCTACGAAATCGTGTCCAGTATTAAGTTTCCCAAAAGTATGAGGTGGGGAAATTACGACTTTCGTTTTGCAAGACCGATAAGGTGGCTTTGTTGTATCTTTGGAGAGGATCTTATAGAGGTTGAAATTGCAGGAGTTAAGTCTCAAAAATTAACGCAAGGGCATAGATTTCTTAGTAAAGAACCTATAATTTTAAAGTCTGCAAATTGGGAAGAATACCTTAACTTACTTAAAAAAAATTGGGTAATAGTCGTACCTGAAAAAAGACTTAAAAAGACCCTTGAAAAAATTAACGAGGTTTCTTTACCATTTGGAGAGGTTGAAAAAGACGAGGAACTTCTTAAGGAAAACGCAAACCTCGTGGAGTATCCATTTCCCTGCGTAGGAAGTTTTCCAGAAGATTTCTTGAAACTCCCTGAACCTCTCGTAATAACTACTTTAAAAGAACATCAAAGGTACTTTTGCATAAAAAAGAACGGTAAGCTTACGAATTACTTTGTTGCAGTTAATAATAATCTTGCTCGCAATCCAGAAGTAGTTAAAAAAGGACACGAAAAAGTTACCAAGGCAAGGCTTGAAGACGCAAAGTTTTACTTTGAAAAAGACCTTGAAACTCCTCTTGAAGACAAGGTTAAACTTCTTGACGGAATAGTCTATCACATAAAGTGCGGAACACTGTGGGATAAAACCAAGCGTCTTATGGAGCTGGTTACTAAGGTTTCAACCCTTTTGGAGTTTAACTTAGATGAAGAGCTTTTACGAAAGTGTGCTTATTATTCTAAAGCTGATCTCGCTTCTGAAGTAGTGGGAGAATTTCCGTCTTTACAAGGTATAATGGGTAGTATCTACGCTGAGTATTTTGGAATAAAAGAGGTTGCTAAGGCTATTTACGAACAATACTTACCTTTACCAGGAAAAGAAGAGCTTCCTGAGACATTGGAAGGTACAGTTCTTTCCTTAGCAGATAAATTTGATCACACATGTACCATGTTTGCAATCGGAGAGAAACCAAGTGGTGAAGCAGATCCTTACGGCGTAAGGCGTTCTGCTTACGGAATTATAAAAATTCTTTGCGGAAAAAAACTTCGCTTTTCTATAAAAAAGGGAGTAAAAGAGGCTTTAAAAGTAATTAAGTCTCAAGGAATAAGCGTAGAGGATGGTTTGGAAGAAGAAGTAACTGAGTTTATAAAAAAGAGGTTAGAAAGCGAACTTATTTCTTCTGGAATGGACAAGATGGTAGTTTTATCAGTAATAGATGTAAGTGACGATCCTTTTGATATAGTGCTCAGAGCAGAAGCTCTTGAAAAAATGAGAAAAAGTAAAGAATTTTTGGAGCTCGTGATAGGTTTTAAACGAGTTGCCCAAATGTTAAAAAGCATTGATACAAAAAGTTTGCCAGAAGTAAATTCTTCTCTTTTTTCTGAAACTGCAGAAAAAGAACTTTTTGAAAAGGTAAAAGACCTTTCTCCTGAACTAAATTCTCTTTTAAATCAAAAAAATTACGAAGCCTATCTTGAAGTTTTATTAAAATTAAAACCTTACATAGACAAATTTTTTGACGAAGTATTCGTAATGGTTGAAGACGAAAAATTGAGAAATAATCGTTTATCAATTTTAAAGAGTGTTTCAGAGCTTTTTGATGCCTTTGGTGACTTAAGGAAGTTTATCTAAAAAGTCATGAAAAGACTTATAGTAGGTACTGCAGGTCACATAGATCACGGTAAAACGAGTCTCGTAAAGTGTTTAACTGGCATAGACACTGACAGGCTAAAAGAAGAAAAAAAGCGGGGAATAACTATAGACATAGGTTTTGCCAAACTTGAGCTTCCTTCTGGGATACTCGTAGGTATAGTTGATGTTCCTGGGCACGAAAAGTTTATAAGAAACATGGTAGCTGGAGCAACCGGAATAGACCTCGTCATGTTAGTCATAGCTGCGGATGAAGGGGTAATGCCTCAAACCAGAGAACACCTTGAAATATGTGAGCTTCTCGGAATAAAAGACGGTTTCGTCGTAATTACCAAAACTGACCTCGTTGATGAGGAGTGGCTTGAACTCGTTACCGAAGATGTAAAAGAGTTTTTAAAAGGTACCTTCCTTCAAGATTGCCCAATAGTTTATTTTTCTGCGGTTACTGGTAAAGGAAAAGAAGAAATTTTAAAAGTACTGGAAGAAAAAGCTAAAACTCTGGAAACCAAACCAGAAAAAAAACCCTTTAGACTTCCCATAGACGGCGTATTTGTTATAAAAGGATTTGGCACTGTAGTAAGAGGAACTACTATTTCAGGAAAAATTTCTGTTAATCAGGAAGTAGTAATTTATCCTAAGGGTATAGAAACGAGGGTAAGAAACATTCAGGTACACGGGAAAAATGTAGAAACTGCTTATGCAGGAATGAGGACTGCACTCAACCTTCAAGGAATATCAAAGGAGGATGTAAAAAGAGGAGATGTAGTAAGTGAAAAAGGAGTTTTAAAACCTTCAGAATGGATTGACATATCTTTAAAAGTGTTAAGTAGCGTAGCTCAACCCTTAAAAAACTTTGAAAACTTATTGTTTTACATAGGTACTTCTGAGGTTTTAGGAAAAATCGTCCTTTTTGGAAAACAAGAACTCAAGCCAGGAGAAGAAGATGTTGCTC
Organism: Thermodesulfobacteriota bacterium; assembly: GCA_013153525.1. Lineage (GTDB taxonomy): Bacteria > Desulfobacterota > Thermodesulfobacteria > Thermodesulfobacteriales > Thermodesulfobacteriaceae > Thermodesulfobacterium. The sequence goes on along the minus strand of JAADEG010000086.1, from coordinate 1,084 downwards.
AAATACAATTACAAAAACCAGTAGTATGCTGGAGAAAAGATAGATTTATTTTAAGAAGAGCTTCTACTAATACAACGGTTGGAGGAGGAGAAGTATTAAACCCGGTATCTCACAGAAGAAAAAGAACCAAGCCTTGGGAAAAAAAAGAATTACAATTTTTAAAAAGTGCTACGGACGAAGAATTAGTGGTTTACATCGTAGAAAAAAAAGGATTTTTTGGGATTCCTGTAGAAGAGCTTAAAATAACGACTTCCCTTTTTGGAGAGGAATTTGAGAAAATTATAAGTACACTAAAAAACGAGGTATTTCTTCTTAAAGAAGGAGAAAAGCAGTATATCTTTTCTCAAAAAGCAAAAGCTGAGCTTAAAGAAAAAATATTGGAAGTTTTAAGAAAGTTTCATCAAGCAAATCCTTTTAGTCCTGGAATAACAAAGGAACTTCTAAAAAGTAGAATTTCTTCTCTAATTCCGGATGTATTTTACAATACTGCAATAGAGGAATTGATAAAGGAAGGAAAAATTGAAAGAGAAAAAGAATTGATATATCTTGCAGAATTTAAGTACATAGATGCTGAGCAAAGGGAGAAATTGAAAAAAGAAGTTGAAGAAAAGTTTTTAAGAGAAGGACTTACTCCAAGGGATTTTGAGGATGTATTGCTTGATTTTAAAGAAAAATACAAAGCGGTTAAAGAGTTATCACAAGCTCTTTTAAGAGAGGGTACGCTGGTTAAACTTACTGACAAACTCGTTTTTCATAGGAAAGTTCTTGAGGATGTAGAAAAACGGGTGATAGAGTTTTTTAAAAAGAATAAAGAAATGAGTCTTTCTGACTTTAGAGGGCTTTTTGATGTAAAAATAAGTAGAAAGTACTTAATTCCACTTGTAGAATACTTAGATAAACAAAAAATCACTTTAAGAATTGGCGATAAAAGGGTTTTAAGAAAAAAACTCAAGTAAGTTTATACTTAATCACAAATTTTGAATTTCTTACATACTTTAATATAAAAATTTAAAAACTGAATATAAGGCTGAAAAATTCTTTCTACTTTTTGAAAATATTTTTTATAGTTTTTATTATTTTTACT
>JAADEG010000085.1 GCA_013153525.1 Thermodesulfobacteriota bacterium | reverse complement strand
TTCATAAGATTGTTACATTTATTCTTGTGTCTATCCCTTCTTGTATTAAAAAATTATTTACTTGTATTGAAAAATTATTTTATCTTCTTCCAATAGGTTATATTCTGGGACTTGAAATGAGTATTAGAAAAGTATTTAACAAATTTTATACAACTTATTCAAAATCAATTAAAAATTTTTCCAAAGATAGAAAATTTTTAAGATATCTTATTTTTAAAGAAAATTTAGAAAAAAGTTTGGATGAGTTAAACCTTAACATTAATAAGTTGAATTTTAAAAATATAAAAAAACTGTTAGATAACGAAATTGAGTTAAATAAAGGCTCTATAATATCAAAACATCCATTTCTCTCCTTTCTTACAGCACTAATAGTTGCAATAGTAGGAGGTGGAGCAAGCGTAAAAGAAGGATGGGTATTAGGAATAACACCTAAAGTTTTGATTGGAGTAATTTTTTTATGGTTTATTAGCTGGCAAACATTAGAAATATTTAGACCTGAAGAAGTTAAATTAAAAGAACTTAAGCAATTTATTTTGTGGTTAGAAAACGATAAGTCAGAAAACGGGCAAGGGAATAACAACTCAAAAGCCTAAACCTTTACCCTTGACTTCCGCTTAATCTCCTTTCGCTTGTAGTCGTAGTAAAAGCCTTCTTCCATCAAAAACTTGACTGCTCCTTCTTCGCCAAGTTGCTCAACCAAAAAGTGGATGTCCTCTGTCTTTAGCCGTTTCTTCATCGCTATGGTGTTAAGTGGTGTTTGCCCTTTTGCCAGAAGATGTTTTAATCTTTCTTCAACCTGCTTCAGGTAAATCTTTTCCCACCCCTTCATTTTAAATTCCAAGCACTCTTCCACACCACTCTTGCCATCCCCATCACCCTACTATATAAGCAACCTACTTTTTTTAAGTGTATGCCAACACTGTTTACGACTACTAACCACTACCAGATGGTTTATGTGGTTTACCACTACGGGTGAGGACTTAGGGCTCATAACTACTAAGTGAAAAGGATTAATTGCTACTACCACTTGCAGGTGGAAAAGAAAAAGGTTTGTGTTAAAATAAAAAGGAGAAAGGCATTGGAGGGGGGGTATGGGGAAATCTCCGATTTACCCATCTTGGGAGCAGGGGGTCGGAGGTTCAAATCCTCTCGGAGATATAAAATGGGGGAAATTATAATAAAAATTCCTGAAAATGTAAAAAAAACGATAAAGTTAAACTTGCCTTATGTTGAAATACTAAAACGCTTGGGGATAGACACATTAAATGATGAAGTTGAATTTTGGAATGAAAAAGAGCTCAAAGAAGTAGGAGAAAAATTCTATTCTCGAAGTTTACTTGATCTGGATGATGAGGACTATTCAAAGTGGTAGGTGAGATACATTTAGGAACTTTCTTTTTCTCTGATTTTCAACAAAGTAAATTAAGACCTGTGTTAGTATTAAAAGAATACGAAGAAGATGTTCTCGTTTTACCTTTAACGACTTCTTTGAGAAGAAAAGGAATAATTGTAAAAAATGAAGACCTTACAGAGGGGAAATTGAAGAAGACTTCTATTGTAATAACTAACAAACCTTTCTTCGTAAACAAAGGTATTTTGATTCGCAAAATTGGGAAGCTTAACGAAACTAAGTTTATTACAATTAAAGAAAGTCTGTGCAAGGAACTCGGGTGTTAGGGTTTCATTTAAAAAGTTTTCTTTGTCTATGTTTTGGTGGTTGGGAAAATCCTCAAAAAGCGGGAAAAGGTAAAACTCTGGCTCTTTACCCCTTCTTTCAGAGGAAAGGCTTTCGTCCAAATCTCCCAGATTGAAAACTCAAAAAACATCTGGTTCATCTTCACCACTTCTGAATTCAAAACCCTTGGCTTTGACAAAAGCAAAACTTACCTCGTCTTCTTTAACGACGGAGAAAGTATTTTTAAGCTTAAGTTTAGACAATACAAGTATTATTACGCCTTCTGGCTAAATGCCTTATACCTCCCAAGACAAATTTATTCAATCACTTTTGAGGTGATGGAAGATGGAAAAAACTAAGTTCAAAAAAGTTGTGCTGGCTTTCGTCCCTATGCAGGAGTCAGATTACAGGTTGCAGGATGCTTGGCTTTGGTTTAAAAGAAAGGTTAAAGAGCTTAACTACTCTCCTGAAGAAGCCCTTGAGAACCTGAAAATTCTTCAAAGCCTTGATTCAGCATTCAGCAAAAGACAAAAGTTTAAAAACTACTATATAAAGAAACTTGGCACAATTGGTAAACTTAACTATTACTTGCTTCTTAAGAAAAAAAGAAAGCCCAATCTACTCGGAAAGTTAGCAGAGTTAAAGGAAGAAGTTGAAAAACTTCCAATTATTGAAGCCGTAAAAAGACTTGACAAACTCTTAAAACTAAAAAGACAAAAAGTTTTCTTTGCAGAAGTTGGAGAAAAAGTACCGTGTCACACTTCAGAGGACTGGGAAGTTAAATTTCTTACCGAGAAGTTGGTTTATCACTTTGGTAAGTTTTTCTTCATGAATAATTACTTTTTCGTCGTTCCTTCTCAGCCTGCCCTTAAGCTTGGAGAGGCGTTTAAGTTTGAAGAAGTCGTTTGTAAAGAAAACGAAATTTGGCTTAAGTTCAAAAGGTTAAGTTCTAAAGGTGGTAACAATGCTTAAACTTAAGTACGAAATCATTGAAAAACTTGAGAAAGAGAAAAAGAAACAAGCAAAAGACAGCAAGACGATTTACGGGGACTTTCTTTTTCTCTTCTGGCTATGCCTAAATATGGCTCTTTTCTCAGGAGCGTGGAGCTTAATCATGCTCGTATTCTACTTATTCAGGAGAAGATTTTTGAAATAGTTTGGTTTAATTTTTCTATACTTTGCTTTAGGTGGATACCCGTCGTGTGGAGGTAGCGTTCAGTGGTTTTAATGTCAGAGTGTCCAAGCATTTCCTTCAGGTCGTAAATGTCAATTCCAGATTTTAAGCAAAGCACAGCAAAGGTGTGCCTTAACATGTAGGGAAAAACCTTTTTTAATCCTGCCTTCCTGCAAGCTCTCTCAAGTTGCTTTCTTATGCTTATGGTTGGTTTGCCGTTCCTGCTAAAAACAAACCTTCCTTTTGAAAACTTGCTTGCTTCTTTTAAAACTTGGATTGCTTGCTCACACAAAGGGATTGCTCTTTCCTCGTGGTCTTTAACTTTGTTCTCTGGTTTGCTTCTCACATAAAGGATTTTGTTTTTTAGGTCTATGTCCTGCC
>JAADEG010000029.1 GCA_013153525.1 Thermodesulfobacteriota bacterium | reverse complement strand
TGTACAAAAAGTTTCTATTAGCTCTTGCAAGAATACCAGGCTCAAAGTGCTTTTTTCCATGAGAAATTGCGTATTCTATGTCCAAGCTTCCCACGACTCTATCTTCTGTAACTCCAAGCGGTAGCTCAACCACTTCCATCTTTTTCTCTTCTACCTCAAATTTTTCTCCTTTTGAAAGCCTATCAAGGCACTCGTCACAATAAGGTCCATTAGGATCACAATTAAACCTACAGCCTTTTACTACCTTTATCTTAGGTAATAACTGGGCAATTGCCCTTACAGTAGTGCTCTTTGCAGTCCCCTTTTCTCCCATTATCAAAAGTCCACCTATGCTCGGATCTATGACATTTAAAATTAACCCAAGCTTCATGTCTTCCTGATCAACGATCGCAGTAAAAGGATAATACACCTTTGCTTCCTCCAATCACAATAATTTTGAATTGATTTTACCAAATTTTAAAAATTTAAAAAATTTAACAACTTATTGTTAATTTTTACTCAAATAATTTACTAACGAAGTCTTTAATGTCTTCTGGTGGGAGTATTTCTATACCTGCTCCTTGAAATTCTCCTTCGTATTCTATTTCTGACTCAAGCCAGCTCTCAACTTCAAGATAGGTCTTTTTTAAAGCCTCTTTTACATCTTCTGAGGGTTCCCAAAGCCCTCTGTGCCACGCTTCTATGAGCCTTCTTGCTATTTCCTCAAGTGCCCAGGGATTTTCTTTTTTAAAAAACTCACGATTTTCCTCGTTTATAAGGTAAGTTCTTGCTATTTCGTCAAACACCCAATCCTGCACCTCACCGGTTGTAGCCTCCCAACCATAGACCCTACCTATTCTTTTAGAAATGTCTCCAGCCCCTTTATATCCATGCTTTTTTAGACCCTCTATCCACTTTGGATTAAGGAGTTTTGACCTAACTACGCGATTAATCTCTTCTGAAAGAGTTCTAACTTCAACTCTTTCAGGATCTCTGGTATCTCCGTAATAGGTTTTTATCTCTTTTCCTTTAAGGTGTTTTGCAGTAACCGTTAAACCTCCGTATGTTCCAAAGTAACTACAGCATCCAAAAAGGTCGTATTCGTCTGTAACCACCTTGTTGTATGTTAAGTCCACCTCTTTTAACAGGTGAGCAAATTCCTTGTGCAATTCTTTTCCCCAAACTCTTTTACCATAAGCATAACCATTCCAAAAAAGAAAAACTTCTGCAAGGTCTTTTTCCTCTTTCCAGGCAGAAGCATAAACCGCAAGCTGAGTCCCTGCCTGATAAGTACCTGGTTTTGAACAAAATATTCTAAGTGAAGCAATGTCTTCTGAAATTTTTAATTCGTTTTTTAACTTATTAGTGTGCTTTTTAACGAAGTTGAGTTCTTCTGGCTCGTCAAGCTTAGCTACAGTAGAAAACACTTCGTCCAAAAATTCTATGCAATTTGGAAAGTTATCTCTGATTATACCCGAAACTCTTACTGCTACATCTATTCTTGGTCTTTTAAGTTCTTCAAGAGGTACTACTTCAAAACTTTTTAATCTTCCTGAGTCGTCCCACACGGGTTTGGTGCCGAGAAGCCACATTATTTGAGCAAGACCCTCTCCATCAGCCCACATTATGTCGTTTGCCATCCACACGAAACCCACGCTTTCAGGATACCTTCCTTCTTCTTTTAAAAACTTTTCAATTAATCTTTCAGCAAGCATTACACCAGTTTTAAACGCAGAAGGCGTAGGAATCCTATAAGGATCAAGTGAGTAAAAGTTTCTTCCTGTTGGTAAAACATCAGCTCTACCTCTCGTAATTAATCCTGAAGGACCTGGTTCTACATAACCACCGTTAAAAGCATTAAATAATGCTTCCATTTCTCTTGAATTCTCTATTTTTTCGTTTAGTTTAAGCACTTCTTCTTTAATTTTTTTCCAAGGATCTTTTTCCCAATCAATCCGTTTTAAAATTTCTTCTATACTTAACATTTTTTCACCCGATTTGAAAATTTATATTATTAATTTTATTGTACTATATCTCAAACTCAAGACAATCGTTGTGTTGAAAAATTTTAGGATTATTTTAAATTCTAATTGCATAAGGCAATTCTTTTTCAGAAAAAGAGGTATTTGTCATGAACTTAAGAGAACAAATAAAAAAGGAAATAGACTTAGTTCCAGAAGAGCTTTTACCTCAAATCGCGATGTATTTAAAGATTTTAGCCGGATAGAAGAAGTCAATGTAGTAAAAATTTGAACGAAGTTGGGTAGTGCCGGTAAGTTTAGGCATTATATTGCCTTATTAAATTTTTGTTATAATTTTAAATGAGATTCCTTTTATCTGGAGGCTCAAAAATGAAGTATGTAGGGCTTGATGTTGGTTCTGGTACTGCAAAAGTCGTTGTTCTTGACGAAAACAGAAATGTTCTTTTCTGGAGGTACGAAAGAACGAATGGACAACCTATAGAAACCGCAGAAAGACTTCTTTCAGCAGTTGAAAGAGAATTTGACGAGCTCTCTGGTATAACCTGCACCGGAACTGCAGGAAAAACAATTTCTCAAATACTTGGTTGTGCGTTTATTAACGAAGTTATGGCTCACGCCAAAGCTGCTACCTACTTTCATCCAGAAGTAAAAACCATAATAGACATAGGTGGAGAGGATTCAAAACTCATTTTTATAACTCACGAAAGAGGTGTGCCTGAAATAGAAGACTTTGCTCTTAATACACTTTGTGCAGCAGGAACTGGATCTTTTCTTGAACAACAAGCTGCAAGACTCGGATACTCTATAGAGGAATTCTCCAAACTTGCTCTTGAAGCCAAAAACATTCCGCGAATAGCTGGAAGGTGTACGGTTTTTGCAAAATCAGACATGATTCACCTTCAACAAGCAGCAGTTCCAGATTGTGAGATAATTGCAGGATTGTGCTTTGCGATAATAAGAAACTTAAAAAGCAATCTCGCAAAAGGACGCGAAGTTTTGCCTCCACTCGTTTTTCAAGGGGGAGTTGCTGCAAATTACGGAGTGAGAAGAGCTATAAAAGAGGTTTTTCATCTTAAAGATGACGAGCTTATTATTCCCAAGTACTTTAAAATAATGGGAGCAATAGGTGCAGCAATTTACGGAATTGAAGGAAAAGCAACCTCATCTTACAAAGGCTCTGAAATTTTAAGAAATTATTTAAAAAATAGACATTACGATCCACCGAGACACCCGGTGCTCGTACCTTTTGAGTCCCTTGAGCTGTCAAAAAAATTCGTGGAAAAAGTAAAGGCAAGGGAAAATCCAAATGCAAAAGAAGTTTATCTTGGAATAGATGTAGGATCTGTTAGTACTAAACTCGTTGCAATAGACGACGAGGGAAATCTGGTTGCTAAGGTTTATTTGTTGCATCAAGGAAAACCCCTTGAAAGTATAAAAAAAGGACTGAAAGAGCTTCAAAAAAAGTTACCTTCTGATGTAAAAGTAAAAGGAGTTGGGACCACGGGTTCTGGAAGATATTTAATAGGTGACTTCGTAGGTGCAGATGTGATAAGAAACGAAATAACAGCTCAGGCTTACGGAGCACTTTACTTAGATAAAGAGGTTGATACTATTTTTGAGATAGGAGGGCAGGATTCTAAGTATATTTATCTTGAAGGAGGAACTATTTCAAACTTTACCATGAACAAGGCTTGTGCAGCAGGTACAGGCTCGTTTTTGCAAGAACAAGCAGTAAAGCTTGGGATTCCTATTGAGGAATTTGGAGACATAGCCTTAAAAAGTTCAGCACCGTTAAAACTTGGGGAAAGGTGTACAGTTTTTATGCAATCAGACTTACTTCATTATCAACAGCAAGGTTTACCCAAGGAAGACTTAATAGCAGGGCTTTGTTATGCTATAGTTTATAATTACTTAAATAAAGTAGTTGAAGACAGAAAAATAGGAAAAAAGATATTTTTTCAAGGTGCAGTAGCGTTTAACAAAGGGGTCGTTGCTGCCTTTGAAAAAGTCCTCGGAAAACCTATTATAGTCCCTCCGCATCACGAGGTAACAGGTGCAATAGGAGTTGCTCTTCTTGCCAAGCAAGAAACTAAAGGAGAAACGAGGTTTAAAGGATTTGACCTTACGAATGTTGACTACAAGATTACTACCTTTGAGTGCAAGGGATGTCCAAATCAGTGTGAGATACACAAAGTGGTAATAGACGGTGGAAAGGCTTTCTACTACGGAGGTAGGTGTGAAAGATACGAGCTTGATTACAGAAAGGCACCAGAACACATACCTAACTTAATTCTTGAAAGAACTGAAAAGCTTCTTTCTTACTTAAAGGAATCTCCAGAAGATGTTCCAGAGGAAAAAGTCGTAGGGATTCCAAGGATTTTGCAATTTTACGAATGGCTTCCTCTTTTCGTAACCTTTTTTCAGGAAATGGGATTTAAGGTGGTTCTTTCTCCTCCAACCTCAAAAGAAATTATCAAAGCAGGGTGTGAAATCGTTCCTGGAGAGCCATGTTTTCCAATAAAAATAGCCATAGGGCACATAAAAACCCTTATGGACATGGGAATAAAACGGATTTTCGTGCCTCAAATTACTGATCTACCTCCAGAGCATCCAGCTTTTGAGGTGGGTAAAGTCTGTCCTTATGTTCAAAGCGTACCCTGGATAAGTCCGGCGTCTTTAAAGTTTAAGGAAAGAGGAGTGGAGATTTTAAGTCCGGTGTTTCACCTTGGCAGACCCAAGAGTTTAATGTATCAGGAAGTAAAAAAGTTTGCCAAACAGCTTGGGGTTTCTTTTTCTGCTGCTAAAAGAGCCTGGAAAAAAGGCTGGGAGGCACAAAAAGAGTTTCACTCTTGGCTTAAGAAGAGAGGAAAGCAGGTTCTTGAAGAATTCAAAGACGACATAATACTCGTTATAATAGGAAGACCTTACAATGCCTGTGATCCTGGAGCAAATCTTGGGATTCACTACAAGATTCGTAAGCTTGGGGTCGTAGGATTACCCGTTGACATGCTTCCTTTTGAAGAAGAGGTTTCTGAAAACATATTAAAGTGTTTGAAAGGCATGTACTGGGAGTACGGACAGAGATTTTTGCTTGCAGCTGATTACATTAGAAGGAAGCCTAATCTATTTCCCATATTTTTTACCAACTTTTCCTGCGGACCAGACTCATTTATTGAACATTTTTTAGAGGATGTCCTCGGAGGAAAGCCTTTTCTTGAGCTTGAAATTGACGAGCACAGTGCAGAGGCTGGAGTCGTAACGAGGCTTGAGGCATTCGTAGATAGTATAAAGGACAAAGTTAAAGCTTATCCTGAGCCCAAGCTCGTACCAGAAATAAAGGTTAAGCCCTCTGAAAACAGGACTATTTACATTCCTTACATGTGTGATCACGCAAGGGCACTTGCAGCAGCTTTTAGAGCTTGTGGAGTAAACGCAGTGGTTCTTCCTGAACCAGACGAAGAAAGTCTTGAGCTTGGAAGAAAATACACCTCAGGTAAAGAATGTTATCCAACGGTTTTGACTACTGGAGACTTGATAAAGCTCATCAACTCCCCTGGCTTTGATCCGTCTAAAAGTATATTTTTTATGCCTGACAGTGGAGGACCCTGTAGATTTGGGCAATACAATCGCTTTCACAGAAAGCTTTTAAAAGACCTTGGTGTGGATATGCCCGTTTATTCTTTACAACAGGACATGGAGCTTTACGAAGACCTTGAGCTTTTTGGTAAGGACTTTATGAAAATTGCCTGGAAAGGTATAGTGGCTATAGATATTCTGGATAAGTTTTTGAGGGAGTTTAGACCTTATGCTGTTGACAAAAAAGAAGTAGAAAAGGTGTATCAAGAAGGCTTGGAAAGAATAGAAAAGGCTGTAGAAAACAGGGAGGATCTGGCAGAGGTTTTGCTTGAGATAAGAGAAAAGTTTAAAAACATAAAAAAAGAAGAAGAAAAAAGGATTCCTGCTGTAGGAGTGGTAGGAGAGATTTATGTGAGAAGTAACAGATTTGCAAACGAGAACCTGTATAGATTCCTTGAGGACTTAGGGCTTGAAGTTTTGCTTCCTCCTATAGGTGAGTGGATTTACTTCATAAACTACACTTCAAAAAACTGGGCAAAAAAGCTTGGAATGTTTAAGACGATGTTAAAGTACATAATAGAAACTAAGTACTTAAAGTGGGAAGAAGGAAAGTTTATAAAGCTTGTTAAGGGGATATTAAAGAGTGCAGAAGAAGCAGATGTTGAAGAGCTTATGGAGCTTGCGGAGAGGTATGTGAGTGTGGAGTACGAGGGTGGAGAAGTATTGCTTTCAGTTGGTAAGGCAAGGGAGTACTTAAAGAACGGGATTTACGGTATAGTTAATGTGATTCCGTTTGCGTGTATGCCTGGAAATGTAGTATCTGCGATTTTAAAGCGAATAAAGGAAGAAGAAAAAAAGAGGGTGCCGAGTTTGACTGTTTCTTGCGACGGGCAGAAGTCGCTTGGAACGAGGATGAGAATAGAGGCGTTTGTAGAACAGGTTAAGGAATTTTTTGAGAGCAAAAGCTAAAAATTTTATAAAAACTTAAATAAAAATAAGATTTTAAAGTTATTCTTGGTTTTATAGCAGATTTTTTGTATATTTAGTAGTTGATTTTTATAAATTTATAAGTTAAATATAGCTAAGTTGAAGAAGGAAAAAAGTACCCTTAAATTTTTGGCAGAGGTATTAACTGAGGGGTTAACCTTAGGGATAGCTGTAGCAGGTTCAATTATGGCTGGAGCGATTACTGGATGGCTTATAGACGAGAAAGTTTTTCACGGAAAGTATTCTCCTTGGATTACTACGATTTTTTTGTTTTTTGGTGTATTAGGAGGTATTAAAAATCTTATTTGGTATAGTAAAAGAAAAATAAAAGAGGTAGAAAAAAAGGGTTATGACGAAGAATAAAGCCGGAGTTGAAGAAGTTTTAAAGTACCTAAATTTTTTTATGTTTGGTAGTTTGATAATAGGTGGGATTGTAAGTTTGTTTTTAAAAGGTGGGTTGGGAATAACTTCCTTTGTGTTAGGTTGGTTGATAGGATTTTTAAACTTTCGTTCTACAAAAAAAGACGGTATAGGTACTATTGAAAGAGTGGTAGAAGGATTATCTCCAGAAAAAGGCGCATTTCTTTACATAGCAAAGTTTTTTTTAAGACTTTTTGCAACTGGGGTAATTTTGTTCGTAGGTTTAGCTTTATTAAAGCTTAATGTCTATTACATAGTGGCAGGGATAAGTGTAGTTTATTTACAGGTATTTTTAGGAAGTATTTATAGTTTTTACATAAAAAAGTTAGAAATAGTGTAAGGAGGTGGAGGGTATGGAGTCTTTTCATATTTTGTGCTGGATTTTACAAAAGTTAGGCATACCTTCTGGAGAATACTTTTATCAGCATGCAGATAAGTATGGAATTTTAGCAAAAATTTTTGCTCCACACATGGTTTATAGTTATTTCGTGTGTCTTCTTTTGATTGTTCTTGCAATAATTGGAACCCGTAAAATGGAATTTATTCCTCGTGGATTTCAAAACTTTTGGGAATTTACTATAGAAGCTATTTACAATTACACTTACGACAATGTTCCTCATGGAGAAGGACACAGTCCGAACATCGTGCCCTTGGTTTTTCCGCTTATTGTGATGTTTACTCTTTACATCCTGTTTTGTAACTTTCTTGGTTTAGTACCTGGTTGTATGTCTCCTACTGCAAACTTGAATGTTACCTTAGGTTTAACTCTTATTACTATAGTTTATTATCACATTTTAGGTATTAAGTTTAAAGGACTTAGTTATTTTAAGACTTTTCTTGGACCTGTGCCTTGGTTGTTTATTATAATGTTACCTACAGAGATTTTTGGACACATTGGAAGAATGATATCTCTTTCTGTCCGACTTTTTGGAAACATCTTTTCTAAGGAAATTCTCCTTGGAATTTTGACGATGCTTGCTGGAAAGTTTTTTGCACCTTTACCAGTTATGCTTTTAGGTGTGCTTGTATCTTTTATCCAGATGTTAATTTTTATAACTTTGAGTCTTGCATACTTTGCAGGAGCAGTTGAGGAGGAGCATTAAAGTGAGATTATATCAGGGGGGTAAAAGCCTTCCTGATATAACTTTTTAAAAATTAAAAAATCTTAAAAAGGAGGGAGGTAGGATATGAGAAAGTGGACTTTGTTTGGACTCTTGGTAGCTGCAACCTTAGCACTTGCAAGCACAGCTTTTGCTGCTGAGGGAAACCTTATTAGCAATGCAAACTTCTTGTCTTCATTTTCTGGTTTTCTTGCACCAATTGCCTTAGCAGCAGGACTTGGAGTTGGACTTGCAGCACTTGGATGCGGTATTGGAATGGGTTTTGGTATTAGGGGTGCATGTGAAGGTGTTGCCAGAAATCCAGAGGTTTCTGGTAAAATTACAGTTACCATGATTCTCGGTTTGGCACTTATTGAGTCTTTGACCATTTATGCATTGGTTATTGCACTTATCTTACTCTACGCAAACCCAATTTTGGGCAAGTTCCTCAGCACTCTCGGATTAGGTGCTTAAAAAGAAAACTTAACGAAAATATCAATAAAGGGGACCATAGGGAAAAACCTTATGGTCCCCTTTAATAATTTTTAAAAACCAATGTTTAGCAAGGTTTTAAGCTTTGCAGTAATAGGAATAGACGCCTTTTTAGTTGAAGTAGAGGTTGACTTTACTAAAGGACTTCCAGGAATCGTTCTCGTTGGTCTTCCTGATTCTTCGGTTAAAGAAAGCAAAGAACGCGTAAGAACTGCAATTAAAAACTCTGGATTTAAGTTTCCACTTAAAAAAGTCGTAATAAATCTTGCTCCTGCAGACTTAAAAAAAGAAGGTAGTAACTTTGACCTTGCAATTGCTCTTGCAGTTCTATCAGCAGGAGAGTTTATTAGTAGAAGTTCCTTAGAGTCAAGAGCTTTTCTTGGGGAGCTGTCTCTTGACGGAAGTTTAAGACCAGTTAAAGGAATTCTGCCGTCTATAATAAAAGCTACTCAACTTGGTATTAAAGAAGTTATAGTACCAAAGGATAACCTTAAAGAAGCGTCCCTTGTAAAAGAGGCGCGAGTTCTTGGAGCAGGGCACTTAAGAGAGGTAATAGAATACTTAAGAGGTACGGGTTCTCTTAAAGTTCCTGAGGATAACGAAATGCTTGAAACAGGAGGAACATACGAAGTTGACTTTGCAGATGTAATAGGGCAGGAGTTCGTTAAAAGGGCTATATTAATTTCAGCAGCAGGTGGGCACAACCTTTTGATGATAGGACCTCCTGGCTCAGGTAAAACAATGCTTGCACAAAGAATGCCGACGATTTTACCTCCGTTAAGTTACGAAGAAGCCCTTGAAACCACGAAAATTTACTCAGTAGCAGGATTACTTTCACCAGAAAAGCCTTTTATAACTACCAGACCTTTTCGCAATCCCCACTTTGGTATTTCAGAAGCAGGATTAATTGGAGGCGGAAGCAATCCCAAACCAGGAGAAATAAGTCTTGCCCACAATGGAGTTTTATTCTTAGACGAGTTTCCAGAGTTTAGAAGAGATGTTATAGAAGCATTAAGACAACCCCTTGAAGATGGTAAAGTAACAATTACAAGAGCAAGTTTTAGTGTAACTTATCCGTGTAGATTTATTCTCGTTTGCGCAATGAATCCCTGCAAGTGTGGTTATTATGGACATCCAAAAAAGACTTGTCAGTGCAGTCCAGGTGAGCTAAAAAAGTACCGAAGCAAAATTTCTGGTCCTATCGTTGATAGAATTGACATTCATGTTGAGGTTCCTGATGTAGATTACAAGGATCTCATAGAAGCAAAACAAACTCCTGGTACGAGTTCTGAAGAAATGAGGAAACGGGTCGTAAAAGTGAGGAAAATTCAAGAAAAGAGATACGGTTCTCCAGTTAAACTTAATGCTCATCTTAAGGCAAAAGAAATTAAAAAGTACTGTAAAACTGACGAAAAAGGAAAAAAGTTTTTAGAGTTAATTTCAGAAAAGTTTGGTTTTTCAGCAAGAACCATACACAAAGTTTTAAAAGTTGCACGAACTATTGCAGATCTACAAGAGTGTGAGATAATATTAAGAGAACATCTTGCTGAAGCTGTTCAATACAGAATTTTGGAAAGAAGTTTATGGGACGAGTAAGTTTTAACGAAGCTATTAGAAATATTTCTCAACCTATTCTTCTTCCTGTGGTAAAAGTACTTGCGTCTTTTGAACTTCATCCCAATGTTATTACTATAACCTGCTTTTTAGGTTTTTTGGTAAGTGCTTATTTTATAGCTATAGGAGAATTCGTTATAGCTGGAATTTGTTTAATTGTTTTTGCTCCTCTTGACGCAATAGACGGTGCACTTGCGAGATTTTCTGGAAAAGTAACGAAGTTTGGAGCATTTCTTGATTCTACCCTTGATCGTTACGGAGAAATAGCAATATTTTTAGGATTTACCTACTTTTACTTAATGCAAAAACAATTTTTAGGAGTTATTTTAAGTTTTCTTGCTATTACAGGCTCTTTAATGGTAAGTTATGCTCGTGCAAGAGCAGAAGGAGCAGGGTTTGAGTGTAAAGTAGGGTTTCTTACGAGATTTGAAAGATTACTTTTACTTATAATTGCTCTTATTTTTGACTTGTGTCTGCCTTTTTTGTTTTTTCTGTCAATTTTTACACACTTTACAGCTTTACAAAGAATCTTTTATGTGTATAAACAATACAAAAGCAGGTGATGGTTTATGTGTCTTGCTTATCCTTACAAAATAGTAGAAGTTAAAGACGAGTGGACGGCTATAGCAGAGGCGCAGGGAGTGAGAACAGAGGTAGCCTTGCACCTGCTTGGGGAGCCGGTTAAAGAAGGAGATTGGGTCCTCGTACATGTAGGATTTGCTATACAGAAAATCAGTCAGCAAGAAGCTGAAGAAAGTCTAAGGTACTGGGATGAAATCCTCGGACGATCTTCTCAAGCTGTGGAATAAGTTCAAAGATCCTCAAAGGGTTCGTTTAACGGTTAACGCCATAAAGTCCGAAGTTGAAGCCTTTGGAAGACCTATAAATGTAATGGAATTTTGTGGAGGGCATACGCATGTAATTCTAAGAAACGGTTTAGACGAACTTTTAAAAGGTTATGTAAACTTTTTGCACGGACCAGGATGTCCTGTATGCGTTATTGCTCTTGAAAGGGTTAATCTTGCTCTTGAGCTCGTAAAAATTCCAGATGTTATTCTTTGTACATATGGAGATTTAATGAGAGTCCCTGGTTCAAGAGGTATAAGCCTTTTAACGCTAAGAGCTGAAGGATATCAAGTTAAACCGGTTTCTTCTTGCATGGAAGCTTTAAAACTTGCTTTAGAAAATCCAGACAAAAAAGTAATTTTTTTTGCAATAGGATTTGAAACCACAGCACCTCACACAGCAGTGTTAATTTCTCAGGCAAAAACCTTAGGAGTAAAAAACTTGTATGTCGTTTCCAATCATGTTCTTGCTTTGGTAGTACTTGAATACTTATTAAGTAGTGAGGAAAAGCCTTTTATTGACGCTTTTATAGGACCTGGGCATGTAAGTACCATTACTGGAAGTAAGGTATATGAACCAATAGTAAAAAAGTTCGGAACTCCTATCGTTATTGCAGGCTTTGAACCTTTAGATCTTTTACAAGCAGTTTATTTAATAGCAAAGCAAATGAGAGAAGGAAGAAGAGAAGTAGAAATTCAATACACGAGATCAGTTACACCAGAAGGTAATGTTAAGGCTAAGGAATTTCTTGAGAAAGTTTTCGTAATAAGGGAAAAGTTTCCTTGGAGAGGGCTTGGAGAGATACCCAATTCAGCTTACGGGATTGCAGACGAGTATTCTGAGTTAGATGGAGAAAAGGTTTTTGATGTCAAAGTAGAAACAGGAGAAGAAGCAAAAGGTTGTTTGTGTGCAAAAATTATAAAAGGACTTAAAAAACCAACGGATTGTAAGTTATTTGGAAAGGTTTGTACTCCTCAAAATCCGATTGGTCCGTGTATGGTTTCTTCAGAAGGAGCATGTCTTGCTTACTTTAAGTACAAGAGAATCAATTAACTTATAAGTCTGGGAAGTTTTCTTTTAGGACTTGATAAAGCATTTCAGCTACCTGCTGAGGAATTGACTTTGTATTAGAAAGTTTGTAATTAGTATAATCTCTTAAAGCTTCTATTACCTCGTCTGGAAGCGTGAGGAGATCCTCTTCTTTCTTTATTACCCAGTCTGGTTCAGGCTCTTTTAAAGCCTCTTCGTCAATAAGTGGCTCTCCAAGCACCTTTTCCATCCACCTAACATCCTCTATGTTTACCTCCACTATAGGCTTTATAACCTCTTTGCTAATTTTAAACGGAGTAAATTCGTAGTCTGGCAGGAGGGCTTTAATTATTAACTTCGTTAAGAAGTAAACATGAAAGAAATAAATTTTATCGCTATGAGAATATTTTCTTAAAGTATAAATTAAAGATACGATCTCTTTGGGGAAAGAGACATTAATTTTTACTGGGCTTCTATTAGATAAATTAATTCCCCAAAATTGACAAAAATCTTTAACTACATCTCCGTTTGGGAATTTTTTTGGATCAAATTTTTTAAGTATCGTATTATTTTTTCCAAAA
Source organism: Thermodesulfobacteriota bacterium (assembly GCA_013153525.1). Taxonomy (GTDB): domain Bacteria; phylum Desulfobacterota; class Thermodesulfobacteria; order Thermodesulfobacteriales; family Thermodesulfobacteriaceae; genus Thermodesulfobacterium. The sequence goes on along the minus strand of JAADEG010000029.1, from coordinate 2,635 downwards.
ATTTTTATAAACTTTTCAAAGTGCACTTTGTATCCTAAATAACACCTCTGTAATTCAGTAAAGTCTAAAAATTTATTCTTAAGCCATTCTTGAAAACAAGAAGGTATAAAAGAATAAGGTTCTCTTATGTATCCAAAAACACATACATTAGGAAAAAATTTAGTTATCAATGCTTTTAAAAATATTAAGTTAGAATAAGAAAGAAAAGGAATATGTTCAGATGAGATTATAAGGTTTTTATTTTGCTGCCAGGCTTTTTTTAAAATTTTTATCACTAAAGTTAAAAAGTTGATTCTTCTCTCTATTATAAATAAATTAGAAAATTTAGGGAACCATCCAATTTTTTTTAAATCGTTTTCTAAAAATATAACATTGTTGTATTCAAAAAAATTGGAACGATCATAAATGTATTTAGAATTTTTTTGGACATTTACCAAACTAAACTGAATAGAAGTAGATCCTGCTTTAATCCATCCTATGTGAAGCAAACAAAAATTGTTTTTAAAAATTTTTTCGTTTTCATTTATTGAAAAGTTTCTATTTATATTTTCCTTTGTGTCTATTGATTTTAATTTAAATTTTACATCTTCTTCATAAAACTTCTTTTCCAATTCCCAAAAGCACTTAAAAGAAAGTACGATGATTTTTTCAAGGTTTAAACTCCTTAAGTAGCTTAAAACTTCTTTAAGTATATGATGTTGACTTATGCTTACTACTACTATTAGTTTTTTATTAGTTTTCGCTACGGATTCAAAGTTTGAAAGTGGCAAACCAGGGATACCTAAGAATTTTTCAATCTTTTTAAACTTTTTGTCAGTAATAAAAATAGGTAATAAGCCCTTAGCTTTGCAAAAGTTTTCAATAAGCAAACACCCCCCACATCCAGCTCCGTAAACGACGAATTTTTTTCTTTTTAAAAGATTCTCTAATTTTTTTAAATTACTAACTCTTATTATCAAAACTAATAAACCTCTTTTAACAAGTCTCCTACGAGCTCCTGTAACATTAAAAAGTTCCAATAAAATTCAGGGATACTTACGACATCGTAGAAACTTTTTCCAGAAAACATACTTTCTATCTCCTCTTGAATAGCCTTTTTCCTTACTGTAACCACTACGAAGAGGTTAGAAGGCAACTCTTCAATTTCTTTTAAAGACAAAATTTTCCCTGACAGGGCGTAACTTCTACAAACTTCTTCTAATCTTTTTTTATTTTTATCCATTACTAAAGCCGGAAGTAAATTATATTTTTGGCAAAAGTTTCTAAAAAACAACTCTCCTCCAAATCCCATGCCAGCAAGTAAAAAAGACCTATCTTTTAAATCTTTACACAATTCCGATTCAAAAGCTTGGGCTTTTTCTATCAAATCTCTCTTTTTAATTAAAGCTTCTTTTACTTTTTGAGGATACCTATTTTTCATAAGTTTTCTAAAAACTTCGTAATCTTTAAAGTATCCTTTCGTATCTGAGCTTAAGTTTTTAGAGTGGCGTCTGTACTTGTATAAAGGTCGTGGTACATAAAAAAACCTCGTTACTGCTGCAACATCTAAAAAAAACAAGAAGTCGTTTAAGTGCTTTAAGTTCTCTTCAAATGTTATTTTGTGAGTTTCAATAATGTCTTTTTTTATAAGAGCTGTCTGTAAAAATTTTCCTATTATTAACTCTTCAAAAAGATCTATACTTTTAACTGTTTGGGGAAGTTTGTCGTCAAAAAATTCGGATAGCTTTATATTTAAAGACCTGTCGTTTTCGTCTATTAGTTCTACATCAAAAGTAATTGCATTTGCCTTTTCTTTTTCTAAAATTTCAACGCAAGTTTCTAAAGCATCGGATTCTAATAAGTCGTCAGATCCCATAACTAAAACATACTTACCTCTCGTATTTTTTAATCCCGTATTTGAAGCCTTAGCTACACCGTAATTCCGATCGTGAAATACCCTTTTAATTCTTTCATCTTTTTTCGTCCAATTTTCTATTATTTTCTTGGTTTCGTCTGTAGATCCATCATCCACTAAAATTAATTCCCAATCAGAAAGCGTTTGTTTAATTATAGAATCTATAGTTTTCTCTAAAAATTGAGCAGAATTATAACAGGGAATAACTACACTTACTATTGGATTAATCGTTTTTTTCATAGAATTGCTCCAAAACTTTAGTTATATAAGTTATGTCTTCTACTTTTATACTTTCGTTAATTGGAAGACTTAAAAGTTTCTCTTTTATGCGTTTAGCATTTTCAAATTCTTTATTTTTATAATATCGGTTTTCTTTAAATGTTGTTAAGTCAGTTAAAAGACGAGGATAATGTATTTTAGCTTCTATAAAATTTCCATTCAAAAATTTTAATAATTCATCCCTTCTTTCAGCCTGAACGACGAATAAGTGAAAAATGTGTTTATTATAAGGTGCTTCCTTAGGCAAAACTAAGTAACTTTTCTCTTCTAAAAACTTCAAGTGTTTTTTGTATTCTTTAGCAACTTCTCTTCTTTTTTTATTCCAAGTATCTAAATACTTTAACTTTTCTATCAAAACTGCTCCCTGAAGTTCTTCCATTCTAAAATTTCCACCTAATACTTCGTGTTGGTATTTTTTAGTCCCCCCGTGATTCCTTATTTTGTACATCCTATCAGCTAATT
>JAADEG010000046.1 GCA_013153525.1 Thermodesulfobacteriota bacterium | reverse complement strand
CGGAGGAGGCGGGATTCGAACCCGCGGTGCGGGCTTTAACCCGCACACTCGCTTAGCAGGCGAGCGCCTTCGACCACTCGGCCACTCCTCCATTCTTTTGGTTCCGGGGCCTGGATTCGAACCAGGATTCTGGGAGCCAAAATCCCATGTCCTGCCAATTAGACGACCCCGGAGTCTTATAACTCCAAGGCTAAATATAACACATTTATAATGCTTTGTAAAGAGGGAGACCAAGAATAATTCTTAAAAAATTATTTGTTTGCTAAATAAATACCTCCCCCTAAAGCTTTGTAAAGATAAATGTAATTGCTTATCAAGCGAACCTTCGTTTGGATAACTTGCAACCTTTGCTTCAAATAATTAGCTCTTAAAATAAGAACCTCTAACTCGTTGCTAAGTCCGTTTTCGTAAAGTCCCTTTCTTATGTCATAAGCCTCTTTTAAAACACTTAACTTGTTTTCCTGAATACGAAGTTGCTTTTTGCTGTAAGAAATTTTTATTAATCCTGTATAAACCTCTTTAAAGGCGTTTCTTACCGTTTTTATGTAATTCAAAAGAGCTTCCTTTTTCTTAGCTTCCATTAATTTTACCTGTGATTTTATTCTGCCAAAAGTAAAAATAGGTCCAACTATTCCAGAACCTATACTCCAAAAAATCGAGGAACTTTTCATTAAGTCACTAAACTTCGAACTTAAACTACCAGTATATCCTGTTAAATTAATGTCTGGAAAATAAGCAGCTTTAGCAACTGCGACATCAAAGTTTGCAGCTTTGAGTTGCTCTTCTGCTAAGATAATGTCAGGTCTATTTAACAAAAGTTGTGAAGGTAACATGCCAGGAACTTTTAATCCTTTAGGAAGTTTGGCTTTGCCTAGGTCTAGTTCTCGTTTACTAAATAATTCCCGTGGAGTCTCTCCTACGAGATAAGCTAATGTAGCTTCTAACTCCTTTTTCTTTTCTTCAAGATTTTTAATCAATCCTTTTAGTCCTTCATAATTTGACTTAGCTTGACACACCAAAATTTTATTAACTAATCCTAATTTCCACTGTTTTTTTTGTATTTCGTATATCTTTTTTAACACATCCTTTAACCTTTTAGCAACCTCTAGCTCTTTACTTATACCTACCAAGTTGAAGTAAAGATTTGCAACCCCTGAAACTAAAGAAATTTTTATCGTATCTTGCATAGCCTTTGCCGCAAGGACTCTAGCTAGTGCAGCCTTTTTTGCATTTCTTAACTTGCCCCAAAAATCTAGCTCATAAGAAACAGAACCTACAATGTTATACGATGTTTTTGGATTTTCTAAATTAAAAGAAAAAGCTGCAGCTCCAGGTATAGGTAAACTACTAAAAGTTTTTCCTATTCCTTCTATTTGATTTTCTATATTTTCAGGAATTTTCGTTCGAGAAACCTGTGCTTTATATCCTAATAAAGGATATAACTGGGCTTTGCGAAATCCTGCTAAAGCTATAAGTTGCTCCACTTTCGTAGCTGCAATTAAAAGATCCGTATTGTTTTTTAGTGCTTTGTCAATCAGCTTGTTTAAAACAGGATCGTTAAAGCTTTTCCACCATCCCCACTTAAGAGTCTCTTTTTCCTTTGCTAAGGGAAATTCTTTTTTAGTTGGCAAAATTACATTGGGAGATCTGAACTTAGGAGCTAAATCACATCCACTAAAACTAGTTAACATTAAAAGCGCAATTCCTATTAAAAGGATCTTCTTTTTCATTTTATGTCCCTATCCAGTCCTAAATGCCCTTTCAACCCTTTCTCTAATACTTACGATAAGATAATAAAATAAAGGAATAAAAAATATGCCAAATATGGTGGCAAAAAGCATCCCCGCTATAACCGTAAGTCCCACAGTAATACGACTCATTGCACCTGCTCCAAGACTCAACAACAACGGAACAGCACCTGCAATAAAAGCAAAAGATGTCATAATAATTGGTCTAAATCTCACTCTAGCAGCGTAAAGAGTTGCACTAAGAAGATCAACCCCTTTCTTTCTTTCCATTTCAGCAAACTCTACGAGCAAGATTGCGTTCTTAGCTACTAATCCAGCAATAGTGAGAAGTCCTATTTTAAAAAATATGTTGTTTTCTAAAGGCATAGGTAGTACTAAAGTGCTTAAGTAAAAAACAAAGGCTGCACCGAAAATTCCTATAGGTACTGTAAAAAGTATAGTTATCGGTAAAATCCAACTCTCATAAAGGGCTACGAGAAGAAGGTAAACGAATATAAAAGTAACTAAAAATATCATCCCTGTCTTTGCCTTCTCTTTTACTTCAAAATAGCTCATTCCTGAAAAGCCTATTTTATATCCTGGAGGCAATACCTTCTTAGCTATCTCTTCTACAGCCTTTAAAACTTGTCCTGAAGTATAACCAGGTGCTGCCATACCCGAAACCTTTATGGCAGGAAACATGTTAAACTTTTGTAAAATTGGAGAGAAAGCGACTTTTTTAACCTTTATTAAGCTGACTAACGGTATTAACTTCCCTGTCATGGACCTTACATAAACATACCTATAGTCACTTGGATTTTGTCTAAACCTCCAATACGCTTCTAAATTGACATGGAAGGTTCTTCCGTACATGTTAAAGTCATTTACATAAAACTGTCCAAAAAGCATAGCTATGGTTCGATAAATAGAACTTATGCTTACATGATAAGCCTCTGCTTTTTCTCTATCTACCTTTATTTTATAGGTTGGAACATTAAAATTGATAGAGCTTCTGACAAACATTAATTCTGGTCTTTTACGTGCTGCCCTAACGAACTTTTGGGCGTAATAAGCCAGTCTCGTGAGGGGTCCACCTGTGGTATCTTGAATGTAAACTTCAAATCCACCAACCATACCCATTCCAGAAATAGGAGGAATAGGAGCACAAAATACCCAAGCAGACTTTATCTTAGAAAAGTCTCTTATCAAGCCCTTTAAAATTACAGGTAAAAGTGGTCTTTTGCTCCAATCTTTTAGGTTAACGAATCCTAAAAATGAGTCACTTCTTGGTAAAGTAGTGTCTAAATCTATACCACCTATACTTCCCCAATTTACCAAGTATGGATTTTTACTTAACAACTTACTTATGTGTCTTATGGTTTTACCGGTCATCTGAAGAGAAGATCCTGGTGGTAACTTTCCTCCATAAAGCAAAACTCCTTTGTCTTCGTAGGGTACAAGACCAGTGGGAATTTTAGACAAAAAGTAGAAACTCGAAGCGACTATTGCTAAGAACAATAATATACTAATTGGATATATTTTTATAAATCCTTTTGAACCCGCTACATAAATTTCCCTTGACTTAGAAATGAGCTTTTCAAACAACCTTATCGGTAAAATAGG
>JAADEG010000057.1 GCA_013153525.1 Thermodesulfobacteriota bacterium | reverse complement strand
TATCTCTGCACGGTTCTCTCTTCCGTGTATAAAAGACTTATCCTGATTTTCTCCAGCTCCTCTTTGGAAGGCAGCGGTGGATATCCGATGCCTTTTCTTTCCCCATCTCCGAAAACAGCTTTTTTGAAAGCTTCAAGCGGGCTCATTCCAATCCCCGCGTGTGTTTTTTTGTGATATACTTTCACTATCCAGCTTGCAATGTACTTTTCCAGCTCAGAGAGGGTCATGCAGGCGTGCTTTTCTGGGTCGTATTCGCCTTTTTGCTGAGTATTGGAAAAAGTGGTTCCCGGTATCTTATGAAGTTCTTCGTTCAGTGTTTTGAAAAACCTTTCAATGTGTCCCCCATAGTGAGGAGTGGCTTTGGGGCGAAATTCCTGATGTATTCCATAAAGTGCAAGAAAGTTTTGCATTTCTTTGCTTCTGAATTCTTTTGCGTTATCTGTGTGAATCACGACTCCTCTAGGCAAGCCAAAAATAGGCCATTCTTCGTCTGCAAGGTCCCACTTTTCAAGGTAGTAGCTTTTGGGCTGTATTCCCATGAGCAAAGTCTGTGCAACGCTGAAAAAGCTTGGAGCGTTAAGTGATAAGTAAAAGCCGTAAACCATTCGGCTATACACGTCAAGAGCCACGGTGATCCAGGGTCTTCCAACGGGTTTTTCTGTAAAGTTCGTCAACCACGACGACGTCCAGCTTTGCGTGATCTATCTGAATTATTTCAAAAGGTCTTTTCGCTTCCAAACTTCCAAGAACGGGTTTGTATGCCTGTGCTTTTCTTCTTCCCTCTCTTTTCCTGACGACTTCTTCTGGATTCAGGTTGTTAACTATCCTTAAAACGGTGTTGTAATGTGGTGCCTTTAGACCTGCTTTTATACATCTTTCTACAATTTTTAAGTAAAGATCTTTCACTTTTGGTTTTAGAGTGCTCAGGTAATAAGTTTTTATTTCGTTCTCTATTATCTCTCTGACTTCTTTTGAAAGCTTAGACTTAGGACCTCTTTTGTAGTAATTTGGAACGAGCCCGCTTGGACCTAGTTCTTTGTACTTTTTTAACCATCGGTAAATAGTGCTGTAGTTAACCCCGTATTTTTTAGCCACTCTTTCTACGTCTTTCCTTCCACAGTTGGGATTGGAGAGAATTTCGTCTACTATCTGTTTTCGTTTTTTTACCACTTCAAGGAGTTTTTCGTTTTCAGGTGGAAAGGGAGTTTTCTGGGTTGAGTCTGCCTGGGTAGAAAAGTCGTAAACTTTTTCAACGAGTTCTGAAGTTTCAACCACTATTTGTTTTTTCGTAATCAGGTCTTTTAAGATCACACTTTTTCCGTTCATGGAAAAATCTTCGATTACGTATTCTCTTTTATTAAAGTTAACGATTTCACCTGGCTTTAGGCTAATAATCATGGCTATCTCAGTACCTTCAAAATTTTAAAAAGTTTCCTTCTTATTGGACACGCAGATCTTTCCTTGGTAAAAGGACACTTTAAACTTGGAGAACTTTGAGAAGTTGAATTTAGCAATCGGAAGTAGACGTCCTTTAAGTGTTCGACCTGCAAAGGGAGTAGGTCTTTTTCTGAAAACAGGAAGACTTAAGGAAAATAGTTATGAGAAGAAAAGGGGAGATAGTTTTCAAAAATTTTTATTTTAGGAAGAACTTTCTTAAAGTTTTTTAACGGTTTGACTTCTACCAGAGCTTTTATTCTACTAAAATTCAGTTCAAAATCCGGAGTGTATTTCAGGTTTCTACATTCTAAAGTAACAGGTTGCTCACAGTAAGAAACGATTTTTGGACACAGCTCCCACAGAAAGCAGTAATGCATCTCAAGCAAACTTTCGGTAAAGATGAGTTTTCGCATTTTTAAGCTATAAAATCTTGAAGCTACAGAAGTAGTTTTAACTCCGATTTTTCTTGCTGGCATTTTTGAGATGTATTTTCTAATTACCGAAGATACTAACAGTTTAAAATTCTTTTTATATTTTGTCAAGGTGAAAATTTGTTGCATTATTTTGTGTGAAAATTAAAAATGTTGCATTATTTTAATTAAATTTGTTGCAATAAATTGTGTGAAAAATTAAGGTCCTTTTAAAACAGGATGCCTGAAAGAGTTGAAATTTTTAAAAAGACGGGTTAGACTGGAAACTAAGTTGTTGCATTTTTTAATGTGATTTACAAAGGTTGTAAATGAAAAACTTTTGGGTGTACTTTTAGAAAATTTTATTTAAAATAGACTTATGGGTGTAAAAAGAGTTGGCATTAAAGATTTAGAAATAAGAGTTTCTTTTAAAAAGGGGACCATAACTTGTGCACCTGAAGAAATATTCGTTCAGCAGCATCGTCTTGAAAGGGCTTTTGAATTAGCTCTAAACATAGACGAAGAGGGGTACAATGTCTATGTTTGTGGTCCAAATGGTGTTGGAAGAAGTAGGTACACCCTAAAAAGGGTTAAAGAAGTTGCTAACACCAGACAAACACCTATGGATGTTTGTTATGTTCACAACTTCAAAGAGACTCATAGACCTTTTCCAATCTTACTTCCTCCTGGGTTTGGTAAAAAACTTTCTACAGGGATAGAAGAAGCGATAGAATTCCTTAAAAGAAACACCCTTAAGGCTTTTGAAGGAAAAGAATACGAAGAACAGTTGAATGCCATAAGCAAAGATCTCGAATCTAAAAGAGAAGAATTAATGAATTCTTTGGTAGAGGAGGCTAAAAAGTACAACCTAACCGTTTTATTTGGTCCAGATGGAATAAGACTTTTACCTCTTTTCAAAATTGAGGCAAACATATCTCAGGAGGAACTGTTAAACAATCCTCAAATAAGAGAAGAATATCAAAAGAGTCTTAAAGCATTTGAACCTACTTTCAGAGACTACATGAGGCGTTTAAAAGAACTTGATTCAAAGTTCGGAGAAGCTGTTTTTGAACTTAGAAAACGAATTGCTAAAGACTTGGTGAAAAAGGCTTTTGAAAAGCTCGAAGAGGAATTAAAAGAGGTTATTTCAGAAAATTCAGCTCTTAAAGGATATTTAGAAAGGGTTAAAAAAGAATTAGCTAAAAACATACAGATGTTTATAGACTGGGAAAAGGCAAAAGGTAACATCCCAGTTCAAAATAGTATTAATAAAGCTCTAAATATGTTTAGAGTTAATGTGCTAGTGGACAACTCTGAGCTTAAAGGAGCTCCTGTTATTTATGAAAAGGTTCCCACTTTAAAGGGTCTTTTTGGACAAATAAATTACAAGGCAGAAATGGGAGTATTGTACGCAGATCACTTAAGTCTAGCAGCAGGGAAACTTCATCAGGCTAATGGCGGATATCTTATTCTTAACATGTGGGAGGTTCTTAAAAATCCCTACATATGGCTTCTTTTGAAAAGAGCCTTACTTCACAAAAAGTTATACTTTATGGGTGGGCTTATAGAAGAAATTCCAACCCCCCATGTAGGTATTTTTCCTGAACCAGTACCGCTTTCTGTCAAAGTGTTTCTTTTAGGAGACGACGAGCTTTACCATCTTCTAGTCAATCACGATGTAGAGTTTAAAGAGCTTTTTAAGGTTAAAGCTGAGTTTGATCCGTTGGTTAAAGTGGGAGATGATGTAATAAAGTGTTTTCCAAAAATAGTTAAAACTATTATTAAAGAGCACGGGTTAAAAGAACTTACTTCAGATGCCTTAAAAGAACTTTTTAAGTTTGGGGTTTATTCTGCAAGAGACAGAAAAAAGATAAAACTGAATTTCCAAGAATTTATAGATGTATTAAGAGAAGCAGATGTACTTGCTAAAGGAGACAAAATCGAAGCAGCACACATAAAAGAGGCACTTAGAGAGAAGATTTTAAGAGTAAATTTAATCGAAGAAAAAATACGAGAATTTATAAAAGAGGGAAAAATAATCATTGATGTAGACGGTAGTAGGGTAGGGCAGATAAACGGTTTAAGCGTTTACTTGTTGGGGGATTTTTCCTTTGGGAAGCCTACGAGAATCACGGCAAATGTGTTTCCAGGGTCCAGAGGTGTGGTACACATAGAAAGAGAGGTAGATCTTAGTGGACCTATTCATTCAAAAGGGGTAATGATTTTATCTTCTTATTTTTATAGAAAGTACAGTACTGAATTTCCTTTACAGTTTTCTTGCACCCTTACCTTTGAGCAGGCTTATGAACCAGTAGAGGGTGATAGTGCTTCGGCAGCAGAGCTTTTAGCAATTTTATCTGCAGTTGCAGAGGTACCTCTTAGACAAGACTTAGCTATAACTGGATCTATTGATCAATTTGGTAACATTCAACCTGTAGGAGGAGTTAAGGAAAAAATAGAGGGGTTCTTTAAAACCTGTAAGGCTATAAACTTTACTGGAAAACAAGGGGTTGTAGTTCCAAGAAGAAATTACGATAACATTCTTTTGGACGACGAGGTTCTCGAAGAAATAAGAGGTAAAAAGTTCAACATTTACTTGGTAGACACTATAGACGATGCAATAAAACTCTTCACAGGAATGAGTGCAGAAAGGTTTCATAAAAAGGTTGTTAAAGGATTAAAGAAACTTTATGAACTTAGCAAGGAAAAGAAAAGTAAAAAGACTTCCCCAAAATAATCCTTAAGCAATCACTTTTTCACCAAGTTTTTCTAAAAGTGAAAGGCTTAAGCCTGCTTCTTGTTCCTGTAAATACACTACAGGTTTTTGAGTTTGGCTTTTTAAAAGCTCTTTCCACTTATTTTGAAGCTTCAACCTTTGCTGAAAGTACCTACACTCTGGGCATTCGTTTTCTAAAAGTAACCTGTTTAAAACTATACCCTTTACCTTCATCCCGAACTTTTCGAGCTCTTTTTCAAGATAGATTGCCTGTGTTACAGGCATGGGCTCAGGGGTTGCTACAAGCCAGACCTCTGTTTGCTCCTTTAACATGTCAAGAATATCTGCTGTTAGCCTTTTCCAGGAATCAATTAGCTTAAGAAGTGGTTTCTTTTGAAAAAAGCTCTTTACTTTAAAGTAAATTCTCTGTGCCTGCGTAAGGTGTTGGTAAAATATAAACTGAGCATTTAACAAGGATAAAATAGATGCAGTTGGAGCAGTATCCCAAATTATAAAGTCGTACTTTCTTGAAAGAAGGGCTTGAAGAATAAAGTCAAGCATAAACTCGGTTTCTATACCTGGAATACTTTCAATGTAATCCAAGGCATCCTTTTTAACTGGAATAATCGAAGACAAAACTGCATAAAGATCTTCTCCAAACTTTTCTCGCCACATTTTCAAAATTTTTTCACGGGTAAGTTCGATAACCCAAAGGTTATCTTTTACTTCTACGGGTTCCTCAAAAACATCTCTTTCAAAGATAGAGGCAAGAGACCCGCAAGGATCAGTGGACACTAGAAGTACTTTATGAACTCTGGAAAGGTAAAGAGCAACGCCACAGGAAATAGAGGTCTTACCTACTCCTCCCTTCCCACTAAACATCAAAACTGGTTTCATTTAAGAGCCTTTTACCATATAAAATCATCCGTGTCAACACCTAAAAGATTCTAAAAAAACCTCTTGAATTAATCAAAGATAGATGTTAACTTTTATTTACGAAAAATTTTTTGAATTTAGACGGGAGGAAAAAGAGATTATGGGAGACGAAATAAAAAGTACCTTAGAGATAGTAATGGAAAAGGTGGAAAAACTCGGAAAAGCTTCAAAAGACGAGCTTGAAAAGTTAAAGCTAAAGGAAGAGGCTCAGAGATTAGTAGGCAAGTTTTTAACAGAAGAGGATTTCAACTTAGGAGCAGCCATAGAAGATTTTTTAAAGGATAAATCTCCAGAGGTTCAAAAAGAGGTCTTTAAAGTCGTAGTAAGTATGCTTCTCAAAAACATAGTTCTTCCGTACACCAAGTATCAGCTTGAAGACGGAAAAAAGGCAATAGAAGGACTATCCCAGGTATTTAAAAAGGCTCCAGAGATTCTAAGACTTTGTGAAGAGATAAAAAAGCTTCTAGAAACCTATCATCAACATAAAGAGACCATTTATCAGCAATTAGTAGAGAGATTTAACGCAGGTATAGAAGCTCTGGAACAAGCAATATCCAATCAAATGGGTACAGAGGTTAAAATCAATGTGGAAGAGCATCCTCAATTCAAGGAAGAATGGGGAAAGATAAAAGAACAGCTTGACAGGGAATACGGAAAGCAGTTAGAATATCTTAAAAATCTATTTGAGAAGATAATTGCCTAACATGGATCAAAAGCAGATCGTTCCCCTTTTATACCCTAGAACCTTTGTTTTTAACCCTAGACTCGAAGAGATTTTAACTCAAAATTTTCAAAGACTTTTCGTGGTAAATCTTTTATCTACCCAAAAAAGGTGGAAAGAGTTTTACTCAGAAGAGGTCTTTGACAGACTGGTTTTCATTGACTTGATAAGCAAGTTGGGTATCGATCAAAAGGAGCTTATTTCTCAGCTTGAAAATGTCAAGTATTGGGGAATAAGCTTTAGAGATCCTGAAAATTTAAAGTACTTTTCCCAATTTAAAAACAGCCTAAGAGATTCTATGGAGGAGCTAGGTTTAATATTTAAAAACGAAGAAGAGAAAGAGGAAAAAGATGTTTCCACTTTTCGGGCAGTTTTAACCCTTTGTCTCGCAGAGGAGTTGGATTACGAGCTTGCAAACATTCAAAAAAGTCTAGAGGTAATTGACAAAAGGTATAAAGAGGTCTTTGAAGAAAAAATAATTGGAGAAGATCCAGGCTACGAAAAGTTAATACCTTCAACCCTGGACTTTTCTACGGGATTTTTTGATTTTTACCAAACCTATAATCTAGAGGCAAGGATTAACTCTTGGAATGTATTGGCGTCAGAGCTTCCTACAGAAATCAACGCCCTTTTCTTTATGGAAGAAGAGCTTTTAGACGAATGGGAAGAGAACTTCGATTTGCAAGTGGCTGAAGAATTTTCCTGGGGAAAAATCTATCAGATAAACTCTTCAAAATCTTTTAAACTCGGGGGTAGTTTAGAAGTTAAGTGGTTTGTACACTTTAGTGTTAAATGATAGAAGTATATCTAGGTATAATCGTTATCCTTTTAGCCTTTTCTGTGCTTTTCACAGCAGGTGAAGCAAGTATCTTTTCACTTTCTCGCATAGAAGTAGCAGGGTTAAGAAATCTTGGAGTTCCAGAAAAAATTCTTAACATACTAAATTCTCCTGAAGAGCTGCTTATAGTTCTCATTGCTGGTAACGAAATAGTTGATTACTTTACTAGCTTGTGTGGTTCAAAGGTCTTTACCACCTGGTTTCCAAAAGAGGGAAAGATCATAGCGCTTATAGTGTTTGGTTTTCTTTCTTTCTGGATAGGAGACTTCTTCCCAAAGGTTGCAGGATTTAAACTGAGAAGTGTACTAGCTAAAAGGCTAATATATGTAGCCTATGTGTTCTATCAATTGTTTTATCCTATACGAAAAATTTATGCCTTTATTTATAAAAACATAGAAAAAATTATTCCTGATGTCTCACAAACTTCAGCACTTTTTTCCCCTGTTGAGCAAATAATTCTTTACATTCTTCAAGAGGCTTATCATCAAAAAAAGATCACAGAAAAAGAAAAGACCTTTATAAAAGGGCTTTTTCTTTCTGAAAAAATCGAAGTTTCAGCAATTCTTACTCCTAGATCTGAGGTAACCGCCTTTAAAAATCAGATTATAGACATTCAGTTTTTAGAAAAACTCAAGCACCTTCCTTATAACAAGTTCCCCGTGTATGAGAAAAATTTAGACGACATAATAGGTATATTTTATGTGAAAGACATCATTAAAAATTTTGATCCAGAATGGATAGGTAAAAAGTGGTTGAAAGAGTTTACGAGACCTGCTTTTTTTATCCCTGAAAACTTTAAGGTTAGAGATCTTCTTTTTGAATTCCAAAAGAAACACTTAAAAATTGCAATAGTTATAGACGAATACGGAATGTTCAAAGGGATAGTCACTCTGGAGGATGTTCTTGAGGAGCTTTTTGGAGAGATATACGAAGAAAAGGAAGAAAAACTCGAGCCTATCAAAAAACTAGGTAAAAATAGGTGGTTAATTTCTGGAAAAGTTTTGATTGAGGAGCTAAAAACCCTTTTGGGTATAGAGATCGTGGAGGAAGAATTAAAGGATGTAAGAACTCTCAATGGATTTTTGCTTGCCCTTTTTAAGGAACTTCCTAAAAAAGGGGATGCTATAGTTTATCAAGGGTACAGGTTTAGAGTTAAGTCTATTAAAGGACGAAGGATTCTTTGGGTTGAAGTAGAAAAGGTGTTGCAAAAGGAAGACCTAACATGTTAAATGCCCTGATCTCCTTTGCAATTTTTATATGTACCGAAGCGTACTTTTCTTTAACGGAGATTGCATTTATTTCTGCAGAAAGATTTCTAATCGAGTCTCTTAGCAGCAGACACCTCGGAGCCAGGCTTTACAAAAAATTCTGGAAACACCCTGAAACCCTGTTTACTACTACTCTTATGGGAACAACCCTTTCAATAGCAGGAAATGGTATTTTTACCTCTTACTTTTTAATAAAGTCCCTGGGGAATCTGGGAATTTTAATTTCCTCCAGTATTTTACCAGTTTCTATGATAATCTTTGGACAGATGATTCCCAAGACTATTGGAAAAAGGTTGTCCTATCCCTTGGTTTTGTATCTACTTCCTCCGCTTTACTTAATTTCATTTTTGTTTTTACCATTGTCTTTGATAAATTCCCTTATTTCAAACAAATTCTTGAAGAACCGTGAGAAAAACCCTCTGTTTCTTACCAGATTTAGGGAGGTCTTCTTGACTTTTGTTCACTACGAAAAGGAAATAGACATAAAAGAAAAGGAGCTGATGCAAAAGATAGTTGAGTTTGCGAGAAAAAAGGTGTTTCAAATAATGATACCTGCAACCCAGGTGAAAGCTCTTCCCGTATCAGCGACCGTAAAGGATGCAATTGAGTTTAGCAAAAAGTACAACTTCTCCTACATCCCCCTTTATCAAGGTAGTATAAACAACATAGTAGGTATAGTAAAGGTACAACACCTCATAGGTTCTTCCCTTATGAAAGGCAACTTGCCTCTAAAAGACTTTTCTCAACCTCCGTACTTCGTTCCTGAGGTAGCTTATGCTCACGAAGTTCTCTCTCAACTTCAGAAAAGAGGAATAGAAATAGCTGTAGTGGTTGACGAGTACGGTTCTACCACGGGAATCGTTACCATAGAAGACCTCGTAGAGGAGGTTCTGGGAGAATTTAGAGATGCATTAGACTATTATGTTCCAGAATACACGCAGGTTTCCAAAAATACATACATAGTAAAAGGTTACATAGAAATTGAAAAACTGGCAGAACTTGGGATACCGATACCCATAAGAAGGGACTACGAGACCTTAAATGGGTTTATTTATCACCTTATTGGAAGGATACCAAAAGAAGGGGAGGTTATCCACTATAAAAATGTGGAGCTAAAAATTCTTAAGGCTAAACCCCAAACGATAGAAGAAGTCTTGGTAAAGGTTAAAAGGTGATTACTATAACCCTAAAGTCCTTTGGAACCCTTAACACAGGTTTTAAATTGGAAGAAATTTTTTTAATACTTTTAAACTTCCACAGAAAGTAAAAATTTTTACCCTTTACTAAGCCCTGCCTTTTTTTCTTTGAAAACTCGTAAGTTGCGTAGGTATCTTTAAAAAGTTTAAACCTCTTTTTTGTTTCAAGTAAACCCAAAAAGTAATAGGGCAAAAGGGGAAGTTTTTTATTCGTAAATAAAAAAACGATTCTTCTCTCGTGAAAGTAGTCTATGACGTCGATTCTATTTGGATTGTCCCTTTTCCAGAAGATAGTTGCTAACTTAAAGTTAAAAGGTGATCGTAAATTAACTATTAAAAAGTCTTTACCAGCAACGAAACTTGCATATCCTCCGTTGATTCTTTCTTTTCCATTTTGAATTACCTTTAGTTTCCACCATAATTTTCCTTTGAAAACCGCTGAAAGCTGAGGAGACCTTTGCATTTGAACTAAATTTGGTTTACTACAAGCTGAAACAGTAAAAATCAATATCAAAATCGCAAGAACTTTTCTCATTGACACAACTTCAGTGCCTTTTTTACCTGCTCTATGTCGTTTTTATGAGTGGCACTTTTTAATGCCTTTTCGTAAAAACTGCAAGCCCTTTTTTTGTCCCCAAACTCCCACAAAATTTTGCCGTAGTGTTCAAGAATTACGGGTTCAGGTTCTTTTAAAAGTTTTACGGCTTTTTCAAGGTAGTACTTGGCTTTTTTGTAATCTCCTAATTTAAAGTACAACCACCCTAGACTGTCTAAGATGTAAGGATCCTTTGGTTTAAGCTTTATAGCAGCCTTTAAAAGTTTTTCTGCATACCTTAGGTCCTTACCCAACTCCACATAGCTGTACCCTACGAAGTTAAGAAGATAGGGATTCTTAGGGTGCTTTTTCAGAAAAGGCTTTAAGACCTTTATAACTAAATCGTATCTATTTAAACAGGCATAATCAGAAGCTAAGGCTAAGGCAATTTTAAGGCTGTTTGGATAGAGCTTTAAGCCCTTTTCTCCAATCTTTACTCCGTAACTACACATGTCTAGATCTTCTGCAGCCTGAGTTAGCATAACTATCCAGTTTTCCTCATCGTTTTTCAACTTCAGAAGTTTCAAGTAAAAATCTCTTGCCTTTCTGACATTCTCTTTTTGTAGAATGTTTAACACCTCATTAGCAGCCTGAACGAACCACTTGCTATTCTGAGGAATTGATTCGTAGATCTTTAGGGCTTCTTTTAATCTGTTTTGATTCTCTAAACAAAATCCTAAGAAAAACCTAAACTCTGGGTCAGGATAACTTTTTACATAACCCTTTAAAAACTTCTCACATCCTTGCCAGTCCTGGCTCTCTATGTAAATACTTAATAAAAATCTAACCAATCCCTTGTTTGACGGATCTTTTTTAATAGCAAGTTTGATTACCCTTTCCATTTCTTTAAAGTCACCTATGTCACTTAAGAACTTAACGACCTCAAAAAGAACAGACTTTTTAAAATCGGACAGCTTCAACGCAGTTATATAACTTTTTTCAGCCTGTCTATAATCCTTTTTAGCTGCAAGGACTCTAGCCTTAAAAAGCCACAATATGTAGTTGTCAGGAAACTTTTTAATAGCCTGGTCAAGGTAAGTAAGTGCCTTATTCCAGTCTTTTTCTTCTAAGTAAAGGCTTATTAAAAGCCTTAAAATCTCTTCGTTTTTAGGGGCTTTTACCTTAATTTTTTCTAAAATTTTTTTAGCCTTATCAGGTTTTCCTTCGAATAGGTATAGTTTAGCCAAAAGTAAGTTAAGCTCCACATCGTGAGGATATTTCTTTAGAAGACTCTCCAAAATCTCTTTAGCCCTTTGAACTCGGTTCGTTCCCAGGTAAATTAAGGCGAGCTCCTTTTTTAAGTACTTGTCGTAGGGATCTAGTTTTATGGCTTTAAGTAAAAACTTTTCCTTTAGCTTCGCATTATTTGTGAGTTCGCTTAAAATAAAGTAGTAATAAGCTTTAGCACTTTTTGAATTAAAGTATGTTGCTCGGGCAGAGCCTATTGATACGACGAAAAGGATAAAAAAAAGAAATAGACTAGTCCTTATGAGGTAATGCAAGCGGGTAGTAGCACGCATCTGGTAATCTTTCCTCCATAAATTTTCTTAACTTCCTTATGATTTTTTCTTCAATTTGTCTAACCCTTTCTTTAGAGATTCCAAGTTTTTGAGACAGCTCGTGTAGGGTCTTCGGATTTTCTGCTAAAAGTCTCTCGTGGAAAATAACATAGTCTTTGCCTGACAAAGTTTGCGCAAACTCTTTAAGAAGTCTTTTAAAATTGTGAAGAATTTCCTCTCTTGCATAGGTGTCCTCTGGAGTTGGACGATTATCCTTTAAAAAGCTTGCAAGAGTGTCGTCTGAATCAGGAGAGATAGGTGCTTCAAGACTTACATCCTGAGAAAACATTCTTTGTTCCATTTCTTCCACTTCTTTTGGCTTAACTCCTAAGCGTTTGGCTATTTCTTTAGGTGTAGGTTCAAAGCCAAGAGCAGCTAACTTTTCCTTCTCCTTTCTAAGTTTGTAAAATAACTTTCTCTGTGCTTGAGTAGTTCCCATTTTAACGATTTTCCAGTTATCCATTATGTACTTCAATATGTATGCCTTTATCCAGAAGGATGCATAATAAGAAAACTTGACCCCTTTGTAAGGGTCAAACTTTTTGACTGCCTGAAGTAGTCCAAGATTTCCCTCTTGAATCAGATCTAAAAAGTTGTAAGCCCAGAACTTCTGAAATTCAAGGGCAATTTTAACTACCAGTCTAAGATTGGACACTACCAACTTGTAAGCAAGGCGTGGATCCTTTGTTTTGTAGTAAGCCTTTGCTATAGCCTCTTCTTCTTCCCTTGAAAGAACTGGGTACTTACTTATCTCTTGGAGATACTTTTGAAGTGGATCAAACTTAACTGGTAACTTCTTTTCAGTTTCTTCCTTGTCTGGGACTAAAGACTTAGAATTTGGGGAGACCAAAGATAATTGTTTGTTTTTAGTATTTTCCTTTTTCATAGTGTTATTTTAGCATAAATTTTTTATAAGTACAATCTTTTAAGGTAACCCCAAAAACTTGTGCAGTTGCACCTGAAGTCTTATCGGAAGCCTACTTTTAAGTATCCAACCTGCAAGAATTTTTGGAGAAAGTTCTCCGTGTACTGGAGAGAAAAATACCTGGACTTTTTCGTAAATTTTTAACTTTTCTACCAGGTTTAAAGAAAATTCAAAGTCTTTTTCGTCTTTTATTACGAACTTAATCACATCCTTATCGTTCAAGTACTTTAAATTTTCTAACCTGTTAAAAACTTCCATTCCAGAAGAAGGGGTTTTTACATCCACAACCTTAACCAGCTCTTTAGGAAGTCCTTCTAAAGACAGGCTTCCGTTAGTCTCGAGTTCCACTATAGCACCTAAACTCAAGAGAGACTCAGCAAGTTCTACGACTCCTGTCTTTTGTAAAAGTGGCTCCCCGCCAGTTATGGTAACAAATGGTATTGAACAAAAGTTTTCCTTCCAGAGTCTAACGAGGTCATTAACAGCAAACTCTTTGTGTGAAAATGGAGGCTTTGCCTGGGGAGTGTCACACCAACTACAATTCAAATTGCATCCAAAAAGTCTTATAAAAAGAGTTGGATATCCAGAAAAGGGTCCTTCTCCCTGAATACTATAAAAAATTTCTGAGACTTTAAGACTCGAAGACATTAATCTTCGGAATAAATAGCACAGGAATTTTCGGTTTCGTAAACAGCTACCTGACAAACTTCAACATTTTCAAACTCTTTGAGTCTTTCTTTCACCTTATTGAAAATAAACTCGGCAAGATGTTCTGAAGAGGGATTCTTTTCCAAAAATTCTGGATGGTCGTTTATAAGCCTGTGATCAAGCTCTTTTAACACCTCAGAAAGTATCTTTTTTAATACTTTAAAGTCAAGGAGAAGTCCTATGGAATTTAACTTTTTTCCTTTAACGGTAAGCTCTACCTTCCAATTGTGTCCGTGAAGTTTCTCACAAGAGCCTTCGTAGTCTCTTAAAAAGTGAGCTGCAGAAAATTGACTTTTTACGACGAGTTTGTACATGTGAGAATCACTCATTTAAGAGGCGGCGCGGGGATTCGAACCCCGGATTCACGGCTTTGCAGGCCGTCGCCTTACCGCTTGGCTACGCCGC
This sequence comes from Thermodesulfobacteriota bacterium, assembly GCA_013153525.1. Lineage (GTDB taxonomy): Bacteria > Desulfobacterota > Thermodesulfobacteria > Thermodesulfobacteriales > Thermodesulfobacteriaceae > Thermodesulfobacterium. The sequence goes on along the minus strand of JAADEG010000057.1, from coordinate 1,828 downwards.
CGAGTTTTTGGTGGCGGCGGAGGGACTCGAACCCCCAACCCTGTGGATATGAGCCACATGCTCTAACCAGTTGAGCTACGCCGCCACCTTTTAAAATTTTCCATATATAATAAAACATCTTTTCAAAAGATGTCAAGAGGGAATGTATCTAATTCCTGCCTTTGTACACAGTCTTTTAGCAGAGGCGTCTAAAAGCATTGCAACTTCCCTGGAAGATGTAATAGGTTTACGAAAAGCCTCTGCCCAACTTCTCTCTCCCTCCATACAAAAATAATACACCAAACCCGAAAAGTCCTTTATCACCTTGTACATCTCCTTATAAAGTCTGTTTCTCAGGTGAATAAAGTACCTCTTTTTTCCGTCAAGCCCTTTTACGAACTCGTAGGAATATATTTTCGTTTCAGGAAATCTCTTCTCTGCAACCTCCTTTAAGTCCGGAGGGTACCTCAAAGTACCAAAACTTATCCAGGCTATAGAATCTAGGGGAAATCTCTTAAGAAGCTCTCTTAAAACCTCTGGATAGTCGGTTAAAGCTTGGCTGTAGTAAATCATCGGATCAAAGTGAAATGCAACGCTAAAACCGTATTTCACGGCTAGCTCTGCACTTTTAAGTCTAGCTTCTAGGGGCGCTGTAAATCTTTCCTCTTTTTCTATTATTTCCTCTGGATTTAAGGACCAGGAAAAGATAACCCTTGGATCTGAGGGAAGTTTTTTAAAGTAATCTTCGCTTATTGCTGCCTTTGTTTTTAACTCAAGCACAGCAAATGGATCCTCTTCCTTCCATAGGTGCACGAGCTTTTCTGAAATATTACAGATGCCTTCAAGAGCCATGCTATCTGCGAATTCACCAGTTCCTATTCTTAACACCTTTCCTTGAGTCTTGGCTTCCCTTAAAACCCTTTTCAGCTCTTCAAAGCCGTCCTCTATAACATTTGCCCAAAGTTTTATACCTGGTCTGTTAAAGTACCCCTGCAAAATACAATAACTACAGTCAAAAGGACAGCCTTCAGCAAAGTGAAATATCTTATATCCACAACAAAAGTATATCTGAGTGCCAGGACACTTTCTAAAAAATCTACCTTTGAACCTTAAAAGAAAGATAATCTTTTTACCTTCTGAGACCTTATCTGAAAAGTCCTTTATTCCCCAGTCAAAATCTTCGTAATTTTCTATAACCGTAAAATCAAATTTTTGGGTAAGTTCTCTCGTAAGCTCGTAAGATAGAGCAGCCTTTTCAACGAAAAACTTCATATACTTTAGAGATAATCCCTTATTAGAACCTCAGCAATTTGTACTGCGTTAGTGGCTGCTCCTTTTCTCAAGTTATCTGCTACTACCCAAAGGTTTAGACCGCATTCTACGGAGAAATCCTCTCTTATTCTACCTACGAAAACCTCGTCTTTTCCTGCCACATCTATCTGCATGGGATAAAGCTTGTTTTCTGGATCGTCAACCACTATTATTCCTGGAAACTCTTTAAATAGTTCCACTGCCTTTTCAGGGGTTATCTTTTTCTCGGTTTCTACATTTACAGCCTCTGCATGCCCGTAAAATACTGGAACTCTTACTGTGGTAGCAGTTACCTTTATATCTGGATCTTCCATGATTTTTTTCGTCTCTTCTATCATTTTTATCTCTTCCTTTGTGTACCCATTAGGGAAAAATACATCAATGTGGGGAACGCAGTTAAAGGCTATTTGCTGAGGAATGTACTTTGCAGGAGGCATTTCTTCACCTTTGCACCAGGCTTTTACCTGGCTTTCTAGCTCGTTTATTGCCTTTTGCCCAGCTCCTGAAACCGCTTGATAGGTGCTAACTACCACTCTTT
>JAADEG010000061.1 GCA_013153525.1 Thermodesulfobacteriota bacterium | reverse complement strand
TCTGGGGAACCTCTCTAAACCAATCCACAAAAAACTCTATCTCCTCCTCCCTATCCACAAACGGTGCCCCTCTATATACCTCTATCCGCATGGTAAAACTCCTAAGTACTAAGTTATTTTCATTTAAGGTTTTTTTGTAGTTTTAAATTTTTTCGTTTAGTATTACTAATCTAATTTTATTTTAAAGTTTTAGAAAATAAAGACTTAATTTTAATGGCTGTTTATTTAAACAGCAGTACTAAAATCCTGATAAAATCAAGTTTTCTAATCTTAAAAAGTCTGTTGAAAACTTTTTTAAACTTTTGTTAAAATTCGTGTTCAAAACCGTTAAAGTTTTCTACATGGAATTCTACATCAAGTTTAACCAGTTTTAGAATTACTTTTAAAACAGTTGTTATTTTTGGTAAAGCTTAAAAAAAGCGTTTTATTATACTGAGTAAAAAGAACAAAGTAGGCATAGTCAATGATAGGGTTTCAAGGTATATAATTTGTCCAAGAGGCCTTGCTTTAAGCCCCTTTACCATAATGTATCCTACAAGCCACACCAAGATAAGGCTTAAAAAAAATCCAGAAGTTTTTATCAACGGTAAAATACAAAGAACTCCAAATCCTATTATGACTTTCATTATTTTATAAATAAGCTCTTCCCGATAACCGAGGCTTGAAATTATAAAACTTTTCGGCAAAAATCCGTCTGTTTGAAAGTAAACTATCTCTAAGTAAAACCTTATAAAAAGGATAAGTAATAGTACTTCCAAAAACAGAAAAGAAAAAGTTGGTTCTTTCCAGTAAGGATAAAGATACAGTCCAATTGCTCCAAGGAATATTACTTCCCATAAAAAGTTTAGTGGTGAGTCCTTTAAAACCTGATCGAGAAAGATTAAACCTATTATTACTCCAAGAATTTGTGGGTTAAACATAAATCCAGAAATTACGCTCAAAGTAACAGATATTACGGTTATAAACTTTATGAGTTTTAGGTGTTTAGTTACTGACTTTGCCTTAACTGAGTAAAAGTTAAAGAGCTGTTCTCTTTGTAATAGGGTATCCAGGTTGTACCTGAAAAGCAGAAAAAAGAAAACGAAAGAGCTGAACCAAAGTCTTTTTAAGTCAAAAGGATAGTTAACGAAGTTTAAGAACCCTGAGAACATTAAAAAAAAGTTTAATACGAACAAAAACGACAAAAACGAAAACGCCTTTAAAATTCTGTAAGGCACTAAGCACGACACTTTTATGTGATCAACTACCTCATTTATAAGCCAGTTAGGTGTAGATGCTCCTGCGGTTATGCCTATGCTTTTTTTCGTCTTAACCTTTTCTAAGTCGAGTTCCTCTGGTTTTTCTACTAAGTAAACCTCCTTTCCCCTTGCCTTTGCTATTTCTGCAAGCCTATTCGTGTTAGCACTAAACTTTCCTCCTATAACTACTATTGCCTCGCATTCCTTGGAAAGTTTTATTACCTCTGATTGTCTTTTTTCCGTTGCATTGCAAATGGTGTTTATAACCTTACAGTTTTTACACTTTTTTAGAATCTTTTCTGAAAGCTCTTCGAACTTTTTTTGATTTTGGGTAGTTTGGGATAGAATGACGCAATCTTTAACTTCTGGTAGTTTTTTTATGTCTTCTTCTGAGGAAACTACCAGGCCTTTATCTCCTGCGTGAGCAAGAATACCTTTTACCTCTGCGTGATTTTTGTCACCAATTATTATTACCCACTTGCCTTGAGACGCTGCTTTTTTTGCAAGTGCCTGAACCCTTAAAACCCTTGGACATGTGCCGTCTATTACTTCGTGCCTTTTTTTCAAACTTGATTTTTCTTCTGGAGAGGTTCCGTGAGCTCTTATAATGCAAACCCCTCTTTCGCAACTTTCTTCAGGATTTTTTATAACCTTTACCCCAAGTTTGTCGAGAAGTGCTAAAGTTTGTGGATTGTGTATCAGAGGCCCATAGGTGTAAATAGGGCTTTTTTTCTCAGATATAGCTTTTAAAACCAGGTTAACAGCCCTTCTAACTCCCATACAAAAGCCTGCGTTTCTCGCAATTTTTATTTTCACGGCTTTTCCACTCCTTTCCACTTGTTTTTAAGACTGTCTATTATACCCTCTTCAGCCATGCTAAAGTAACCTTCCTTGCCAATTACGATGTGATCGAGAAGTTTTATGTCTAACAGTAGTCCTGCTATTAACATACGCTCCGTGATTAAAATGTCTGCCTGGGACGGTTTCGTACATCCCGACGGATGATTGTGCACGAGCACGATGGACACAGCCCTCTTTTGAAATGCCCTTTGAAAAACCTCTCTTGGATAAACCACTGCTTCGGTTAAGGTTCCTTCGAAAATCGTGTCAATGCCTATTAACCTTGCCCTTGCGTCAAGAAAAATTACTTTAAATACTTCTCTGTCCAGGTTTTGCATCTCGTACCTTAAGTATTCGTAAACCTCTTCAGGAGACTTAAGGTAAGTAGCTTTAAGTGCTCTTTGTTTTAGGTATCTTCTTGCTGCCTCTCTTACCACTTTTAACGGAAGCACTGCCTTTTTACCAAGGCCTTTAAACTCGATTAACTCCTCGAGTGGAGCATCCAGTACTCCGTCAAAGGTTTTGTACTTTTTTAAAAGCTCCCTTGCAATTCCCCTGGTATCTTTATAGGGTATTCCGAACATTAAAACCAATTCGAGTAAGTCTTCGTCAGTAAAAGCACCTGGGCCTTCTTCGAGAAACCTATTTTTAACCCTTTCCCTGTGGCCTTTTGCTTTTTCGTAAGCCTTTTCGAGAAGCCTTTGCCTTAAACCCTCTTTCATATTGATAAAGCCTTTATTTAACCTTCAATTATAGCTCAAACTTTATTTTTGCCTTTTTCTTTAACTTGAACTCCCCTGTTTTTACATAGTAAGTCATTCCTTCTCCTTTAATCACCATTCCTTTTTTCTTCACGACTACTTCCTTCTCTGTTTCCACTATCCCTTGATCTGGATAAAAGGTTAACTCAGATGTTAAAATTTTTCCCACTGAAGGGGTGACGAAGGTTGCATTACCAAAAACTTTAAAAATGTTTCGCCTTTCGTCAAAAGTAGCCGTTTTACCAGATATAAGTATGTTCTTTTCTGGACTTTCTATAATTACATCCTTTCCTTCAAAGGTGAATTGATTCTTTTGAAAAAATACCTTTGCTTTGAAAACCCAAATCAGTTTGCTTTCGTCGTAAAGAAAGTACTGAAAGTCTTTAGCAAATACACCTTGAAAAAAGTTTGCACAAAATGAATACGATGTAAAGACTAAACAAAGCCCTAATCCAAGTAATAATTTAACAACTCTTGCCATTTTCCCTGGGACTTTAAAATTAAGTCACACACTTCTCTTACTGCTCCCTTGCCCCCTTCCTTAGATG
>JAADEG010000031.1 GCA_013153525.1 Thermodesulfobacteriota bacterium | reverse complement strand
TTTTGTGCTGGGTTGATCACCCTGAAAACAAAGGTCCTGTTACACATCACTTGATAAAACTCATTCACAAGCGTTTTAGAGAAGAAGGTATTGTTATTCCTTTCCCTCAAAGGGATGTACACATTTACGACGAAAAAAGCACTTAATAAAAATTTTGTCTTTTTGATTTTCAAATTTTTTGTATAATTTAGTATTGACATATTAAGAGGTTTTAAGAAATGTTAAATTTTTCTTTTTTTCTTTGGGGATACATCTTTAGAGAAAGAGAAGAAATAGAGGCTTTAAAAAAGAGCTTGATATTTAATAAGTTTACGAAAAAAGAGCTAAAAAAGGTAATCCCTCACCTCTATAGAAGAACATACGCCAAAGGCGAGACTATCGTGAAGTATGGGGAGCCAGGATTTGCTTTGTACATTATCTCTTCTGGCAAGGTTAGCGTTGAGGTTCCCTCAAACGAAGGAACCTTAGTCGTTGATGAGTTAACCGTAGGAGAATTTTTTGGTGAAATGGCTTTAGTTTCGGATAACTTTAGAAGTGCTACTGTAATTGCAAAAACCGAAACATGCGTGTATGTTATGCCTCGCTCAGCTCTTGAAGAAGTCGTTAAACTTCATCCAGAAGTAGGAGCAAAACTTCTTTTGAACATAGCCAAAGTAATAGCAGAAAGACTTAACAAAGTTAACGAAAAGTTAGCAAGTTTAAACGATTCTAAATGAGAGATAGACGAAAAGTACTTGCCATTGCCATTGGTACACTTTGCATCGTCTTTTTTGCATTTCTTTATACATTTCCAACGATAACCTTTTTTATATTGCTTGCTTTTAGCACGGTATTCGTGGCTAAGGAGCCAATAGACAAGTACTTTCCAGAAAAAGTCAAAACCTTAGTGATTTTGGCGTTCTGTTTTTCTTTGTACGGAGTATTGGCACTCTTTATTTTTTTATTGACTTCTCTCGTTCAAAAAGTTCTTATTTTAAATCCAAAACAAGTTCTTTCGAGTTATCCGCAGTTGTATGCCGTTTTAAGTTACATAAAGTCAAACTTAAACTTGCCAACTTTGACTTCCAAACTCGGAGAAATTGCAGGATACAGTATTATTTATCCAGTCCTTACATTTTTTTTACTGAAAGAAATAGACACTTTGAAAAAAGCGGTGTTTTCGTTTATTCCCAATCCATACTTCGAAATGTGTTTAAATCTTTTCTACCACATAAACAAAAAGCTTAAAGCTTACTTTAAGGGACTCGTTATAGAAACTTTAGTATACTCTCTCGTGTGTACCGTAGGTAGTTCGTTAGTAGTACCTAAGTACTCTATAGTTTTTGGATTAATCGGTGGAATAGCAAACATAATTCCTTTCCTCGGAACTTTGTTTAATTACGCTCTGTTTGGTGTATTGTTTTTCGTCTTTAAAGGAATTAAAGGGGCTTTAATAGGAGTGTTAACGATTACTGCTGCTCAGGTGGTTGACATGGTGGTTTATCCTTTTACATATTCCAAGGTTCTTTCTTTACCATCAAGCATTATAATCATATCCGTGCTTCTTTGGGGAAAGGTTTTTGGAATTATAGGTATGATACTTGCAGTTCCGTTGACTACGGTGCTTTACGCAGTTCTGGTTGAATTTGGAAAGACTTTAAAACATTATTAAAAACGCTGCTTTTACACTGATTTTGAACCACTTTAGCTTGGGGAAAACTCTTTAACACCTCTGCAGCCAAAATCGATATTGCTGTGTGGACCCCTTTGGTTGGATCAGGGAGCTCTGAATCGTGAACCTTTACTATAAGCCCATCTGGATGGGTGGCAATTACTACAAAAAACCTTTGCAAAAGACTTCCCTCAGAAACCAAAATGTCTAAAAGAATACTATTTTTCCCTTTAAAAACTTCCAAAATTTTTACTACCAAGTTTTTGTCTCTCCAAACTACTCCTTCAGGAAAGGTAATTTCAGAAAGACTTACTTTTTGAGGAACTTTTATCACGACTGCAGGCAAGGCCTCGTCACCTTCCAACCTTAAAATTGGATAATAGTTTAGCACTTCTTCTGGAATTTCAAGGTGTTTAACTTTTTTAAAGCCAACATAAAATAGGGGTAAACCTTGGGATAACCACTTTCTTGCGTACTTGGTATGATAATAATTTGGGAACTCGTTTTTTATAGGCCTGCTATCCCAAAGAGGAACAAATGCTTTACACTTTGAGAAAAACTCAATTACCTCTTCGGCATAAGGCTGGTAGTCAGTTACCATCAAGAAAAAGCCTCCAACTTTGAGCCTGCTCTGTAATAACCATGGAAAGAACTCGTTTACCAATCTTCTTTTTTTCTGCTTTTTTTTAACCCATGGATCGGGAAAGTTTAAGTAGAGCCCAGACAAGGTACTTGGGGCAAAGAGTTTGCAAAGCACCTTTGAACCTTCAGCGTGAAGGAGTTTTACATTGTTTAAGTCCGCTTTTTTAATACGGTTTACTGCTTTTTTAAAGTAAAGTCTGTTTACTTCAACTCCTAAGAAACACTTTTCAGGATGATTTTTTCCCAGCCACTCAACGAATTCACCGTTACCAATACCAATTTCGAGGAAAAGTTCACAAGTTTTGCCAAAAATTTTGCACCAGTCAGGAAACGGTTTTAGCTCTGCGTATTTTAATTCAACTTGCGGTTTGACTTCACTTTCTGGCATGTCTTAAAAGCTAACACACGCAGCACGAAATGTAAAGACGGCTAAAGTTCAGACGAAAAATTTTTTAACAAACTTACCGTTGACTTTTCGTTATATATACTTTAATATAATGATATTTGATTGAAGTTGAGAATTTAAAACTTTAGCAGTAGTAGAAATAACATTGTTAATAAAAAAGCAACATTGGTTAAGTTATTAAAAAAGGAGGGAAAGCCATGAAAAAGAGGTTTGTCGTGTTCTTCGCTGTTTTCAGTTTCGTTTTTTGTTTGGCTACTTTAGTTTTTGCCCAAAAAACCGTTACGATAAAAGTCTTTCATGCAGGAAGTTTGTCAGTGCCTTTTGCAAAGATGCAGAAACTTTTCGAACGAAAGTATCCGTGGATAAAGGTAAGAAGGGAAAGTAGTGGAAGTGTTCAGGCTGTTAGAAAGATTATAGATCTTCACAAACCTTGTGATGTAATAGCAGTTGCCGACTACACTCTTATACCCAAGATGATGTTTCCTAAATACGCTTCTTATGTTAAGCTTTTTGCGAGAAACGAACTCGTGCTTTGTTATACTAAAAAGTCAAGGTTTGCAAACCTCGTAAACTCTAAAAACTGGTTTGAAATTCTTCAAAAAAAGGGCGTAAAGTGGGGTTTTTCAAATCCTAACGACGATCCCTGTGGATATAGAACAGTCCTTGCCATAGGCCTTGCAAGTTTGTATTACCATAATCCAGAGTTAGTAAAAAAACTGCTTATTGAAAACACCAACATCAAAGC